>CAYYTT010000208.1:0-5243 GCA_964474635.1 uncultured Alphaproteobacteria bacterium
TCACCATCCGCGGCTCTTCGGTTTCCATGATGAGCGCGAAGCCCATGATGGAAGCAGGCTGGGCACAGGCGCCGAGGAACAGAGCGACGGCAATAGCGGCGATTGCGGGAGTTTTCATGGGTTTCCCCTGTCTGTTGGAGGGTTGCCGCGGCAGCGTTGGCAAGCCGCGCAAGAAATGAAGAGCGGAAACGGTAAGAACAACCGCTGCCTGCGCCTTCGTTAGTACAGGGTGTTCTCCGGATCAAGCAAGATCGTTACGAAAACCCAATCCGGCCCTGATGCCGCCCCATTCTCTTGGACCCGACACTTGGATCCGGCCCGGTCGTCCGCATGGGCCAGAGTGTTTCGGGACGACATGCGACATTGTTCCGGAGCGGGACAGTGCTTGGCGACGGCGCGCTGCCCGCGACCGAAACACTCGCCTGATTCGTGCGCAATACAGAGTAAAGCGCGGTGGCGCGCGCCGTAAAATGTGACCGACCCACCGCCGGACGTGATTTCCCAAGTCCCCGTGGCGGCCTCACATGATGGTGGATAGGACGGTTCTCCATCCGATTGGGAGTGGTTTTGTGAGCATAACGTCAATGATGAGCGCCGCCATGGCCCGAACACCCCTGATATTTTTGGGGTCTTGGGCCCGTGATCGTTCGCCCCATGGGTGGACCCTTGCCTGGTATGGGTGGGTGCGCGGGGCGGTTCGCCGGGCTGCGGGGCTTGCCTGCGGCGTACTGGCACTCCTTGGCGCGCCGGCGGCCCAGGCCGGGCCCAACAAAGGGGCGGAGCTGACGCCGCAGCCCGTGTTGGAGCTCTTCAGCTCCCAGTCCTGTTCATCCTGTCCCGCCGCTGAAGAGGTTTTGGCCGACATCTCACGGTCGGGCGAGGCACTGACCCTCGAATGGCATGTGGACTATTGGGACACACTGGTCGCCGGGACGCGTGGGCGCTGGAAGGACCCGTTTTCGGCTCCCGCCCACACCGCGCGTCAGCGTGCCTACAATCTGCGTCTGCGCCGGACCCGCTCCGTCTACACCCCGCAGATGATCGTTGCCGGTCGTCATGAACTGCCGGGCTTTCACAAAGCCGAGGTCAAACGTCTGCTGAGCGATTTGCCGGTGGTCGGTGGTGCCATCCGTGTGCGCATCATGGGCGGTAAGGACACGGGGTTTCAATTGGCGCTCAATGGGAAGACGTCCACGCCCCTTGAGGTCTGGCGCGTCGACGTGCTGGACGACGCGCGCACGGCCGTGCAGCGGGGTGAAAACAAGGGCCGAACCCTCGACAATCACAATATCGTGCGCGGGGCCGAGCGCGTTGGGCTGTGGCCCGGTGGGCCGGTGACCCTCGATCTGCGCGCGGATCAGGCCGAGATGGGCACGACGTGCCGCGTTCTCCTGCAAGAGCCCGATCAGGGTCCGGTGCATTTCGGTCTGACCTGTCCGTCCACTTAATCGCCCCGCGGTCGGCGACTGGCCCCTCTGGCCAGTTTTGTCTGTGTGCAGAGGGGCAGGCGCCTGGATCCGCCCGATCTTAAAGGCCTCCTTGAGCCTTCAGACCCGTTCGAGCTTGAGGTGGGGCGGGGCGGGCAGGGTCACTTCGATGGGGGCTCCGGCGCGCACGATCCCGCCCGCAAGCACGATCCCCATGACGCCGGATTTCAAGATCACCTCGCCTGCGGGCGTTTTCTCAACAAGGGCTTTGGCCAGGCCGCGCTGGTAGTCCTCCAGTTGCCGGCAGGGATTGCGCAGGCCCGTGACGGCGACGACCGCGTCCGATCCCAGGGCCAAAAGCGTGCCCTGGGGCAGCGCCAGAAGGTCGATGCCCCTCGTGGTGATGTTTTCGCCCATGACGCCGGGCCCGACCTTAAAGCCCTTGGCGATGAGGTCGTCATGGAGCTCACCGTGGATCAAATGCACCTGCCGCAGATTGGGCTGGCTCGGATCGACCGCGACGCGGGAGCGGTGTTTGACGGTTTTGCCCGCATGAGCGTCGCCTGCCACACCCAGGCCCGCAATCAAGGTGATGCTGTCCCGGAGGGGCTTTGAGAAGCCATGGGTCTCGCCCATGCAGACGGCCGTCACGGCGCCGACGAGGCTTAAATCGGACACGGGCCTGTTCCCTTGCTGTTGTGTGTCGAGGCTTTCCTTGGTCGCGCTGGCTACTCAATCACAGGCGGCCGGCCCTGGGCGTTTGAAAAAAGCGCGGCCTTGCCCCCTTTTGCTGGTCTGGAGGGACCAGCGGCGCTATGGGTCTTGCCCGGGCTGGCCTTACCCTGGTGTCATGGAACAGCAGCGGAGGACTGGCGGCCCAGAAGTGGCGGCCCAGAAGTGGCGATGAGGGCGCGGCGCGGGTCGAAAGGGATAAAGTGATGAGTGTGTTGATCCAATTTACCCAGGCATTGGTTTTTGCGGCTGACCGCCATGCGGACCAGCGGCGCAAGGGTGAGGCCCAGGAACCCTACATCAATCACCTGGCCGAGGTGGCCCTGTTGACCGCCGAGGCCACGGGCGGGCGGGACACGAGCCTCGTGATCGCGGCCCTGCTGCACGATGCCATCGAGGACACGGACACGACTTTTGAGGAACTGTCGGCCGAATTCGGCAGCGACGTCGCCATGCTGGTCCAGGAAGTCACGGACGATAAAAGCTTGCCCTGGGCGGAGCGCAAACGCCTCCAAGTGGAGACGGCGCCGAACAAGTCCCACCGGGCCAAGGTGATCAAGCTCGCCGACAAAATCTCCAACCTGCGTTCCATCGCCCAAAGCCCGCCCCGGGAGTGGACCCCGGAACGGCGCGCCGGCTATGTGGACTGGGCCGAAAACGTCGCCAAGGGCCTCATCGGCGGCAACTCGTTCCTGGAACAGGAATTCAAAACCGCTGCCGCCGACGCCAGAGCCGCCATCGAAGGCGACGCCGCCGTGGTTCGGTGAGGATTGCGTGCTGGGCTGGTCATGTGCGAGCTGGCCAGGACATCATCCCCCGTGGTCTTCATTCCCCGTGGTCTTCACTCTCCGTGGTCTTCCAAGGCCGCGTGTTGCGGCGCCGATCCCTCCCGCGCATAGTGTGAACGACCTTAAGGAGGGGCCGGGGATGGCGGGGACACCAGCACGTATTTTTGTCAGTTATTCCTCAACGACGCGCCAGGAGACGGCCGGCCTGGTCGCGGCGCTGGAGGGGGCCGGCGCCAGCGTCTGGTGGGACCAGGCGCTCGAAGCGCGGGACAGCTATATCACCCAGATCAATGAGGCCCTTGAGGCCGCCGATGTGGTGCTGGTGGTCTGGTCCGACGCGGCCGTCGCCTCCCGCTGGGTGCAGGCGGAGGCGGAAAAGGCGCGCAGCGCCGGCAAGCTCGTCCATGTCTGCCTGACCGGTTTCGATGTGGGCCGCAAACTGCCCGCGCCCTTCAACATCGACCATGTGGCACGGATCGATCAGCTGGAGCGCATCCTGCGCGATGTGGACCGGGCGGCGAGCGGCCAGAGCCCGTTCCTGAACCTGTCCCAGGCCGAGGCGTACGTGAACCGCCATGGCGCCGAGGTGCTCGGCGCCAAGCGCCTCACCCTGCCGGACAACCCGGCCCTCATCAGCCCGACCATGCTGCTGCGCGCGCCCTATGAGATCGTTCCCTACCGGGATGAAACGGGCGTACTCGACGATATGACGGCGTGGTGCACCGGGGACGCTGAAGCCATTCGGGCCCGCCTGATCCACGGCGCGGGCGGCAGCGGCAAGACCCGCCTGATGATCGAGCTGACCCGGCGCCTGCGCGAGGCGGGGTGGACGGCGGGATTCCTGGATGATGTGGGCGCGCCCCGGCAAGGGGACCCGCAGACCGCGCGGGACCGGCGCGCCCAGGACCTGACCCGCGCCCTCGACCAGATGATCGAACGGGCCGACTGGGACCCGGGCGAGGCGGCGGATCATGGCCTGCTGATCGTGGTGGACTATGCGGAAAGCCGCATCGGCGCCGTGGAGGATCTGGCCCAGCGCCTCGCCGGCCCCCTGTTCCGGGGCGCGACACGGCGCATCCGGCTGGTCCTTCTGGCTCGGGCCGAGTTCTGGTGGGCGGAGCTGGAGCGCAAGAACGAGGCCCTGGCGGCCCTTGTGGCCCCGCGTGGCCCTCACGATCCCGGCGGCGTCATGGCCATGCCCACCGTGACGCAAGACCGTCCCCGGGCGGAGCTGTTTGACGACGCCTTGCGGTGTTTCGCGGGCCCCATGGAGGCAAAGGGCTACCGCCCGCCGGGACCACCGACCGAAGCCCAGCGCGCCGTGATCGACAGCCATCCGCAATATGCCAAGCCCCTCAATGTTCAGATGGCGGCCCTGTTACACTTGGCGTCAGAAGGGCCAGAACGCGGTAGTCAAGGACCCGAGGTGCTCCTGGGCCGAATTATGGGTCTGGAGGAAGATCACTGGGACAAGACCCTTGGCGCTCTTACATCCGAGCGCAAACGGGACCTGCGCCGCGGCCTGGCCCAAGCCACCCTGGTGGGCGGCGCCCCATCCCGGGAGGGGGCCCAATCCTTACTCATGGCCGACCCGTTTTATGGGGGAGAGCGCGGCTCCCTGTCCGCCATAGACCGGGTCCTCAGCGATCTGACGTCGCTTTACGCCGGTCCCGGCAAAACCATCGCCGAGCTTGAACCGGATGTGATTGGGGAGCACCAAGTCGCCCATGTGCCGGACCTGGAGAGTCTCGTCACGGGCTGCCTCGACTGGGTCGACGCGCAACCTGATGACGCTCAGCAAGCCCTCCGGGAACGGCTCATCACCGTGCTGCAACGCGCCTCCCAAGCCGCCGCCCAGGGCCCGGCCACGGCGGCGCGCATCGCCCAACTGATGAAAACAATCCTCTGCCCCCGGATGGCCGATCTGGCGGCCGCCGCGGTGCAGGTATTGGACAGCGCCGACGGCGCCCTGCAAAACGCCATCGAAGAGACACTCACCATGCTACCGCCGAACGCCTTGCGCGCCCTCGACGCGGCCCTGCCCCTCATGCATCTGGGCCGCCTTGAGTTCGCCTTAGCGGTGTCACAGGCCCATGGTACCGCAACGCGCGCGGGCGCGAAGACAGGCGGCGATGCAGATGTTGCTGCCCATGCGGATGCACTCGTCTTTCTCGGCAACCGGCTCTCCGCTCTGGGCCGGCGCGAGGACGCCCTGGCCGCCACACGCGAGGCCGTGGACCAGTACCGCGCCCTGGCCCAGGCCCGGCCCGACGCCTTCACCCCCGACCTGGCCAGG
>CAYYTT010000208.1:5343-6408 GCA_964474635.1 uncultured Alphaproteobacteria bacterium
CCGCGCCCTGGCCCAGGCCCGGCCCGACGCCTTCACCCCCGACCTGGCCAGGAGCCTTGGCGCGCTGGCCATGAGCGGTTTTGCCCCCCTGGGGCGGCACGGGGAGGCGGCCGAGGCGGCCCGGGAGGGCTTGAGCGTGATTGCGCCCTTTGCGGAAGCTGTACCAGACGCGTTTGGGCCCTTGGCCATGGCACTCGCGCAAATTTACTTGGAGCAATGCAAGACGGCAGGGCTGGCCCCGGATGAAGCGCTGCTGATGCGAATTGTAAAGGCGCTTGGTCTGGACAAGGACGATAGCGCAGAGTGAGGCGCCATGCGGGTCGGCGTTTTCACGCCGACCCTTGGGTCATGCTGGATGTAATGTGTGCTGAGCGCTGCCACGGTTCGCGTTCGATGTCTTGGATTTGCTATACACGGACAAAATCCGCCTCCCATCAATCGAAAATGCGGCCGGGGTTCAGGATGCCGTCCGGGTCGAGGGCGCGTTTCAGGCGGCGCATGACATCGATTTCCGCCGGGGTGCGGGTGATGCCGAGATAGGCTTTTTTCTCCATGCCGATACCGTGTTCGGCCGAGACGCTGCCCCGGCGCCCTTCGAGTGCTCCGTATACGATGTCCTCGACACCGTGGCGCGCATCGTCTTCACCGACCCCGATGGCCAGGTGAATATTGCCGTCGCCCAGATGGCCGAACACGACCATGCGTGGCTCTGCCCAGCGGGCGGCCAGGCGGGCGCGCACATCGGCCACATAGGCCTCGATCAATGTGATTGGCATGCTGACATCAAAGGTAAACACAGGCCAGAATTGCAGGATCTGGCCCACATCATCGCGCATGGCCCAGATCATGGCCCGCTCGGCCTCGCTCTTGGCCAGGATCGCATCGGAAATGAGGCCGTCCTCGAGGCAAGCGCTCAAAAGGGTCTCAAAGCGCGCAAGATCCTCCTCCGGCGCACCGCCCATGCCCTCCAGGATCACATAGTAGGGATAGCTCTGCCCCAGGATGGGTTTTGAGGGGGCAGGCGGGGTGGTCACGAGGCGGTAGAAATCGTTCCACATGACCTCA
>CAYYTT010000209.1:0-6401 GCA_964474635.1 uncultured Alphaproteobacteria bacterium
CCTTGATGATATCGACCGCCCGGGTCGCCATGCGGTTCGCAAGCTCCTGCACGGTGATCATCTCTGGGATGACCACTTCGCGCACGACCTTCTGCGGTTGCTGCTGCGCGCCGGACTGCTTGCGGCGTTCGCGCTCACGGGCCCGGCGGACGGACGCCAGCGAACGGGTCCGCTCGCCCTCATCGTTCAGCGCCTGGTTGATGGTCAGCTTGCCGGTCCGGCGGCGCGGCTCGCCCTTGCGGGCCGTGGCCGGCTTGGCGGGATCGACGGTCCGATTGCCGGGCCGGCGTGCGCGATCGTCGTCCGTGTCGCCGGCCGCTTTGCCCACGACACCGGGGCGACCGCCCGTGCCGGCGCGCTCAGCCTCGGCGCCGCGTTCGGCGGCCTGCTTGGCCTTCATGGCCTTTTCGGCTTCGGCGGCCTTGCGTTTGGCGTCCTCTTCGGTCTTGCGACGGGCTTCTTCTTCGGCTTCACGTTTGGCCTGCTCGGCGCGCTCCTTGGCGATCCGGGCGTCTTCCTCGGCGCGGCGCTTGGCTTCTTCTTCGGCGCGTTTGCGGTCCTCGACTTCGCGTACGCGGGCGCTGCTCAAGGCGGCGGCGCGCTTGCGCTTTTCCTCTTCGGTGAGGGTCTTGAGCACGACGCCCTTGCCGCCCCGACGGCCGCGGGCTTCCGCACCGCCTCGGGCGGGTTTTTCGCCCGTGCGCGCACTGGGAGCCGGGCCGGTCTTCGCGGCGGGCGCGGCCTTTCGCGCGGCGGGGGCCGCGCCGTTCGCTGTCGATGCCGCCGAGCCGTTCGCCTTTGGCGCGGGGGCGTCACCGGCCTCGGCCTCGGCCGTTCCGGTTTTCGCGCTGGCCGGTTCGGCAGCGGGCGCTGGCGCTGGCGCCTCGCCCGCGTCCGCGCCGCTGTCGGGCGCTTTTGCGGTGACGCTCGGCTTGGGTGCTTCGCTGGTTTCGGCCGTCACCGGCGCGGCAGCCGCCGTGGCCGCGTCGGCGGCTAAGGCTTCCGGCGCATCGTCCGGTTGGGCGGCGCGTGCCGCGGCCAGACTGGTCGGTTTGACCGGTGCGGCCGGGATCTGGACCGAGGTCGGCCCGGCCGGCTTGGGCGGCGGCGCTGCCTTGGCCGAGGCCGCACTGCGGCCCGGGTCCGTGGCTTTCAGTTTTGTTTTGGAGTCCGCGCCGGCGGCATCTTTTGGCGTGATGACGCGCTTGCGCTTTTTCTCCACCACGACCGCCTTGGTGCGGCTGTGTGACAGGCTCTGGCGAACGGTGTTGGAACCCGAAGAGCCTTTAAGGCTGATTGGCTTGCGACCGGATGTCGTCAATGTGCTCTCGTCCGTTTTTCGAATGCTGTATCGCCGCGCAAAGGCGGATGGCGCCGCGTGGCGCCTGCGCTGTCCACGGGCTCCTCAGGAGCCCTTAATGCTGCAAGTGGGGTGAGCCAAACCCCGGATCCGTGAGCGAGCGCCGGATCACAACATCCGGCGGACCGCTGACGGGCAAGAATGGAAGCGGATTTCCGGAAATAGGCGGAAATCCGATGAACCCAACCCCTGACACAACACTGGCCGCGCCCGTTTCCTCAAACTTTAGGGTCATATCCCGCGACGGGGATAGAAATGCGGGGCGTGCCCCGCGCGATGTACACCACCCGCCGCTCGCTCGATCGTCAATCGCACAACGTAAGGCAGTCTGGAAAGCGGTCACCGAGAGATCCTGAACCGGTCAAGAGCGCTGCCGCGCCCGGCGTCGAACCCAACGGGAAGGATAACCACCACGGGAATCAATGCCGCACATCGGCGGATCCACAACGGTGATCGGACCATTACTCTCGATCGGCACACGGCGTCGGCGCCATGCGAGCGTGTCGCGGCAGCCCCGGTTCGCCAATGCGGACAAGTTACGCCAATCCGCACCAAAAACCACATACCGTCTTACGGTCAGGCGGTTCTACTCCGAACCGGCCTGAAACACCAGCCGAACCGGACCGATTTCAGCCGCAATCGGTCGGTGAATCGCCCTGAACGAGGTCCAAGGGGCCATCCACAACGCCGAGCGAGGCTGTCCGCAACCCGTCGGGCGGTGGGTCCGGCCAGGGCCAGGCCGCGCGAAACCCGCTCAATCGGCCCGCATCGCGCACGGCGCGCTCCCCATGACGACCGGCCAGAACGGCGCCATGCACCGCGTGACCAAGCCCCAACGCCGCGCCGAAGCGGGCCGCATCGCCAAAGGCTGCCACAAGGCTGCCCGGCGCGGCCTTGGCGGCCAGTTTGACAATTTTCTGGCGCCCGTCGACGGCGCCGTCGCTGGCCTCGAGCAAAAAAACGGGCTCGCCCTTTCGCAAGGTCTCACAAACCGTTTCAAATCCGGTAACGAGGGCGCCGGCCCGCCGTGCAACGCCGAGCCCATCGAAAAAACGCTGCGCCAGCAGGCGCTCAACAGTGTCCACCAGATCATCGGACACGCGCACGGCCTGTTTCAGGGACCGCGCAAAGAGCCGTTTCTTGATCACCGTTTCAAGGCTCGTCCGGTTGGCGCTGACCCAGGCACCCCGGCCGGGCAGGCGCGCTGCCAGATCCGGCACGATCATGCTGTCCGGATCGGCCACAAAACGGACCATGCCGGTTTCGGGGCCGCTCTCGCCGGAGGCAAGGCACCGGCGCACCCGCAACCCGCCCCGCCCCTTGGCCCAACCGCCGCGCGGCGGTCCGTCATCGGGTGCCGGCAGATCGGCGGTCTCGCCGTCGTTCGATGGGCCGGGCCGCGGATCAGGCGTCATCGCGCTCCTGTCCGGTATTGACCGTCCGCGTGCCCCGGGAGCCAAAGACCTGGGCTGCCAGTTCCATGCCTTCGGCGTCCTCGGAAATGACCACCTCCTCGTCTTCCTCGGCCGTCATCTGCTCAAATTCTTCCGGCGTGATCCATTCGGCGGCAAGGCGCGCCCGCAGGATCAGCAATTCGGCCTCCGCCGGCGCCAGATTGAAGGTCTCCAGATAGCCCTCCATCCGCTTTTTCTCGCCGTTCTTGGTCTCCACCCAGCCGGTCAGATCCTCGTTGACGCAGCTCGCCAGGTCCTCGGCGCTTTTCACGTCGTTTTCGCCCAGGGCCACGGCCATGGGCAGCGTCATGCCGTCTATCTCCAAAAGATCGTCGGCAATGCCGATTTCAAGGCGCCGCTTGTGCAATTCGGCATCGCGCGCTTCGAGGAATTCGCGCGCCCGGCTTTGCAGCTCATTGGCGGTTTCCTCATCGAAGCCTTCGATATCGGAGAGTTCCTCCAGTTCGACGAAGGCAACCTCATCGATGGTGGAAAACCCTTCGGAGGCCAGAAGCTGGGCCACCATCTCGTCCACATCCAGGGATGACATGAACATTTCCGTGCGCTGACGGAATTCTTCCTGGCGCCGCTCGCTTTCCTCCTGCTCCGTGAGGATATCGATATCCCAGCTCGTCAGTTGGGAGGCCAGGCGGACATTCTGGCCGCGCCGTCCGATGGCCAGGGACAGCTGATCGTCCGGGACCACCACTTCGATGCGCTCCGCGTCCTCGTCAAGGACAACCTTGACCACTTCGGCCGGCGCCAGGGCGTTCACGATGAAGGTGGCCGCATCGGGCGACCACTGAATGATGTCGATTTTTTCGCCCTGGAGTTCGTTGACGACCGCCTGGACGCGGCTGCCGCTCATGCCGACGCAGGCGCCGACGGGGTCAATGGAGCTGTCCTTGGACATCACGGCGATCTTGGCGCGGCTGCCCGGGTCCCGGGCCACGGATTTGACCTCAATGATGCCGTCATAGATTTCCGGCACTTCCTGGGCGAACAGCTTGGCCATGAATTCCGGGCGCGTGCGCGACAGGAAGATCTGCGGGCCGCGCTGTTCCCGGCGGACGTCATAGACGAAGGCGCGCACCCGGTCGCCGTTGCGGAACACTTCACGCGGCAAAAGCTCGTCCCGGCGCACAATGGCTTCGCCCCGGCCCAGATCGGTGATCACATTGCCGTATTCCACGCGCTTGACGATGCCGTGGACGATATCGCCCATGCGGTCCTTGAATTCTTCATACTGACGTTCGCGCTCGGCGTCGCGCACCTTCTGAACGATGACCTGCTTGGCGGTCTGCGCCGCGATGCGGCCGAACTCAAGCGGCGGCAGGCGCTCGGCTTGAATACGGTCGCCGACTTCGGCGGCCGGATTGCGCTTGCGGGCTTCTTCGAGCGTGATCTGCGTGGAGTCGCTGTCAATTTCCTCAACCACTTCCAGGAGGCGGTGCAGACGGATATCGCCGGATTTCACATCGATTTCGACCTGGATTTCCTGCTCGGTGCCGTAGCGCGAGCGGGCGGCCTTTTGGATCGCCTCTTCCATGGCCGCGACCACGACCATCTTATCGATGGACTTTTCCCGGGCGACCGCATCGGCGATCTGCAATAACTCCAGTCGGTTGGCGCTAACGGCCATGGCTGTGTCTCCGTTGTGCTGGTTCTTGCTTATTTGTCCGCGGTGTCCGCGTCGTCGTCATTGTCCGCATGGGGCAGAGTCTCGATGTCCCAATCCGTATCGGAATCGATTTCAGTCCCATCGGTAACGGTCTCGCCCGACTTGGCGGCGGCGGCCAGAAGATCGTCGGTGATCACGAGGCGGGCTTCGGCAAGGCCCGCGAAGGGCAGGCCCATGGTCTCCCATTGGCCGCCCTCGCCCATGGCGTCCAGCAGAATACTGTCGCCCTCGACACCGCGCAGCCGGCCCTTGAACCGCCGCCGGCCATCCTGGGCCGCGCTCAATTCCAGCTTGGCTTCATACCCGGCCCAGTTGACGAAATCCTTCAGCCGGGTAAGCGGCCGGTCGAGCCCGGGCGAGGACACCTCGAGGGTGTATTCCCCATCGATGGGATCCTCGACATCGAGCGCCGCCGAGACCGCCCGGCTCAAATCCGCGCAGTCGTCCACGCTCATGGTGCCGTCAGGGCGCTCGGCCATGATTTGAAGCACCCGGCGCGTCGCGCCGCTCAGGCGCACCCGCACAATTTCAAACCCCATGGCTTCCACCGTGGGGGCGAGCAACGCTTCCAGACGCTGATCGAAAGGCGTGGCCTGTCCCATCGCGCGGCAATCCGTCCTGTTTCGAGCCGGTCCGGCTGGCGCCGGACACAAAAAAAGCGGGCCTTGGCCCACCAATCTCGCTGTCAGGACCGGTGCGGGCCGGCCATCGTCATCAACTCGATAACGATGGGGCAGATATAAGCGCCCGCAGCCCCGGAACCAAGTAAAAAAGCGACAAGATACGCCTGCCGGCGCATTTCCAGACGGTTTCAGCGCCGCCGGAACGTCAGAAACGACGGCACGCGGCCCTCGCGCAGGGCCTTGGCCTCATAGCGGGTGCCGGGCCAATCCGCGCGGCGCACCCGCCAGTCCCCGGGGCGCTCATCGACCCAGACGAAATCCCGGGTGCGGATCATGTGCCAGAGGGTCCAGCGGACATAATCGGGAATATCCGAGGCGATGCGCCACTCGGCGCCGGGCTTCAAAACCCGCGCCAGCGCATCGACCGTCCCGGTCTGGACGAACCGCCGCTTGTGATGCCGGGTCTTGGGCCAGGGATCGGGGAACAGCAGAAACGCCCGATCAATGGAGGCCGGCGCCAGCGTGTCGATCAGGGTGCGGGCGTCATGATCGTAAAGGCGGATATTGCCAAGGCCGTCATCGTCAATCCGGCGCAACAGCTTGGCGACCCCATTGGTGAAGAATTCGCAGCCGATGAGCCCGGCCCTTGGGTTCGCCGCCGCCTGGGCGAGCAGGTGCTCGCCGCCGCCATAGCCGATTTCCAGCCAGACCGCGTCCGGATCCACGGCGGGAAACAGCGTATACGGATCGAGTGTGCCCGGCGCATGGGCGGCCGGGTCGATGCGCAGGCGTGGGAGCAGGGAGTCAAGAAGCGCCTGCTGGCCAGGCCGCAGGCGCTTCCCCTTATGCCGTCCGTGGAGCCGCCGGTCAGCGGCCGCGGTCTTTTTATCGGACACCGGCCTTGATCTTGTCGGCGAGGTCCGTCTTCTCCCACGAAAAACCGCCATCGGCTTCCGGATCGCGGCCGAAATGGCCATAAGCCGCCGTGCGGGCATAGATCGGACGATTAAGGCCCAGATGTTCGCGAATGCCGCGCGGGCTCAAATTCATCAGTTCCGGGAGAATGTTCTCCAGCTTCTCTTCGGCCACTTCGCCCGTGCCGTGAAGATCGACATACACCGCCAGGGGCTTGGACACGCCGATGGCGTAGGCAAGCTGGATGGTGCATTTACGGGCCAGGTCAGCGGCCACGACATTCTTGGCGAGATACCGCGCCGCATAGGCCGCCGAGCGGTCCACCTTCGTCGGATCCTTGCCCGAGGAAGCCCCCCCCGCATGGGGCC
>CAYYTT010000210.1:0-6172 GCA_964474635.1 uncultured Alphaproteobacteria bacterium
AACGCCCGAATCATGGCAAATTGTAAGTGCCCTGAATATGAGTTCCCCGTACAGAAGCCATTAACGATTGTGGCCTATCCTGCTCAAGGTTAACTTTTCGAGTGAGGGAGCAGAGGCCCCCGTGCAAACGGGGTTCTCGAAGAGGGTGCCCATGCGAGTCCTATTGATCGAAGACGATAATGCCACCGCCCAAAGCATCGAACTGATGCTCAAATCCGATGGCTTCAACGTCTACACCACCGATCTCGGCGAAGAAGGGGTCGATCTGGGCAAGATATACGACTACGACATCATCCTGCTCGATCTCAATCTTCCCGACATGAGCGGTTTTGAGGTTCTCAAGAGCCTCCGTGTCGCGAAAATCGGCACACCCATCCTGATCCTCTCCGGTCTCGTCGATATCGAGAACAAGGTGCGCGGATTGGGCTTCGGTGCCGATGACTATATGACGAAACCCTTCAACAAAGCTGAACTGGTGGCACGGATTCATGCCATTGTGCGACGCTCGAAGGGCCACTCCCAGTCCGTGATCCAGACCGGCAAGCTGACGGTCAATCTCGACACCAAAACGGTCGAGGTGGAGAACCAGCGGGTGCATCTGACCGGTAAAGAGTATCAGATGCTGGAGCTGCTCTCCCTGCGCAAGGGCACGACGCTGACCAAGGAGATGTTCCTGAACCATCTCTATGGCGGCATGGATGAGCCCGAGTTGAAGATTATCGACGTCTTCATCTGTAAGCTGCGCAAGAAGCTGGCCGCCGCCACGGAGGGCGATCACTACATCGAAACGGTCTGGGGACGCGGCTATGTGCTACGCGATCCGATCGCCGAGCAGGCGGCCTGACCGACGGCGCGTCGAGCAACGGGTGAGACATCCAGATCAGTTTGAAGCCGGCACGCCGCCGCAGTGTTTTTTGTTTCGCTCAAGCGCCGCCATCGCGACCTTGAGCGCGATGCGGATGAACGCGCCTCAAGCCCTGAGCCATGCGGCGGCTCAAACCCGCTGCATCAGTTCGATCCGATTGCCGAACGGATCCTCCACATAGGATCGGACATAGCCCTCCAGGGGCTGATCGTCCTTGGCCGGCACGCCGGCGTCGCTGAAGACGGCAAGAACGGCCGCCAAATCCGTGACAAGGAACGCCGGATGCGCTTTTCGTGCCGGCGTGAAGTCCTGTTCGACGCCAAGATGCACCTTCACCGCGCCGCTTTCGAACCAGCACCCGCCGCGCACAGCCAGATGCGGCGGCTTCGGCACTTCGGTAAGACCCAAAACGTCTCGATAAAAGGCGCGGGCCTCGCCCTCGCCGCCCGGCGGCATGGCAAGCTGCACGTGATCGATGGCGATGATGCGGCTCATGGGGTGCCCTTTCGCTTTGGTCGGTGGCACCGTGAGGCTTGCATTTATGAAGGGCGCTGACCAGCGCCGGGGCAACGGGCGAGCAGTTCGGAGTAAAGTGCGTTGCGGATCAATCGCTTTGCGCGCTCGCCCACCATGGGGGGTGCCCAGAAACGGTGTCACTCCCCCAGAAACGGTGTCACTCCCCCAGAAATGGCGTCACTGATTGACGGCCCTGGGTTGGGATGGCACGGCCCCGGCGCCCTTCGGCACGGGCCCGTAAAGGCCTCGCTGGCCCTCGCAGGGCGCAAAGCGTTCGCTTAAGCCGAAAACGGTTTCAGCGGCGCCGAGCACCAGAAAACCATCCGGTGCGAGACGGTCCGCGAGGCGATCGAGGACACGCCCCTTAGTCTCCCGATCGAAATAGATCAAGACGTTCCGGCAGAAGATGATGTCGAAGGTGCCCAGCTTGGAAAAATCATTGAGCAGATTGAGCGGCGAAAACGTGACCATGGCGCGCAGGTCTTCGCGGATACGCCACTGGGTGCCAGCCTTTTCAAAATGCTTCACCAGGAGCTGCACGGGCAGGCCCCTCTGGACCTCGAACTGCGTGTAGACACCCTCGCGGGCCCGCTCCAGCACCTGTTCGGACAGATCCGTGGCCTCGATGTCCACGGACCGGCCCCCGGCGAGCGCCGGCTTATCCTTTAAAAGGATCGACAGGGAATAAGGCTCTTGACCCGTCGATGACGCCGCGCACCAAATCCGGATGGGCCGGCCCTCCGGACGGGCCGCAGTCAGCGCCGGCATCATGACCTTTTCAAACTGCTCAAAGGGCGTCTTGTCGCGAAAAAAGAAGGATTCGTTCGTGGTCATCGCTTCGGTGACCTCGACGAGCAGATCCTCGCGCGGGGTGCGACGGATGGCGCCAATCAGGTCCTGAAGGGATCCGTGACCGTTCTGCCGGGCCAGCGGCGTCAGACGGCTTTCCAGCAAGTAGATCTTGTCCGGCGTCAGCACCAGCCCGGAGCGCTTGTACAAGAGCGAGGCAATGAATTCAAAATCGGCCGGGGTCATGAGGGCACCCTCCGCACAAGCTCAAGGGCCCGCTGCGCCAAGGCGGGAACCGGTTCAACGGCGCTGCACAGGCCCGCGGTGGCGACAGCGCCGGGCATGCCCCACACGACGCTGGTCGCCTCATCCTGGGCCATCAGCGTGCCCCCGGCATCCGCAATGGCGCGCGCGCCTTTAAGGCCGTCCGTGCCCATGCCCGTCAGCACAAGGCCAAGTGCACCGGGACCGAAGACCTGCGCAAGGGAACGGAACAGGGGGTCGACCGCGGGCCGACAATAGTTTTCAGGGGGATCGGTGGTCAGCGCCACGCCAGGTCCTGTGTCTTGCGCGCGCACGATCATGTGCCGGTCTCCCGGTGCCAGATAGACCCGGCCCGGCCGTAAACGCTCTCCCTCCGCGGCCTCGCGGCACGGCACCCGCAGCGTCCGCTCCAACTGATCAGCAAGGATCGCCGTGAAGCTCGACGGCATGTGCTGGGCGATCAGGATGGGTACAGACAAAGGCAAGGCCAGGTGATGGAGCAATTCCTGAAGCGCCTTGGGCCCGCCCGTGGAACAGCCAATGCCGAGGACCTGGACCGGCGCGGCCGATGGCGGCCGCAGCGCCACAATACGCTGGTGTGCCTGCACCGAAGGGCCCGGCGGCTCGACACCGGCCAGGGGCGCGGGCGCGCGCTCTCCCCGTCGCCGGCGCACGCCATCGCCCAGGGCACGGACGGTTGCGGCAAGATCGCCCTTGAACGAGCCCAAGGCGCCGTCGCCGCCCAACGCATCGGGTTTCAAAATCGTCTCGGCCGCGCCCATGGCCAGTGCCTTCAATGTTGCTTCCGCGCGCGGTTTGGTGCGCTGCGACACCATCACGACGGCCACCTCCGGCGCCCGCTCGATCAAGAGCGGCAGGGCGGTCAGGCCGTCCATTTCCGGCATTTCCAGATCGAGCAGAACCACGTCCGCGCCCGTTTCAGCCACCATTTCGACCGCCTCGCGGCCATTGGTGCACTCCGCCACCACATCCACCCCCGGCACGCCCGAGAGCAGACGATGCACAAGCCGGCGCACAGTGCGCGAGTCATCGACGATCATGATCCGGATGGGATCGACGCGATCGACCGTTCCCATGGATCCTTGAGGCGCGCCAGCATGCTGCGCCGCCGGTTTAAGCGACATCCCGGCCACGTATCAAACCAATCCGACTTCGGCGAATTTGGCCTGCAGGATATCCTTGTCGAACGGCTTCATGATGAATTCGTTCGCCCCCGCATTGATCGCCATGGTGATGTGATCGATATCATTCTCGGTTGTGCAAAAGACAACCGTGGGCGCGTCCCCGCCCTGTTCCTCGCGCAAGGCCTTGAGAAAATCGAGCCCATTCATGACCGGCATGTTCCAGTCCAGGAGGATCACTTCGGGCATGGCCTCCCGGCAGCGGTCCAGCGCCGCTTGCCCGTCGCCGGCTTCAGCCACGTCAAAATTCAAGTCTTCTACCATCCGCCGAGCGACTTGCCGGATCACCCGCGAGTCATCGACGATCAGACAGGTTCTCATGGGGTAGACCCTTTCCAGCGCCGCGGATCGCGGAACCAGACCACGCCCCAACAAAAGGCCTGATCCGCAAACAGATCAACGAGGTGATGGACCATAGTCTAGCGCGCCCCGGTCAAGACCGCGTTAACAGGCGATTTGCACCGGCTCACCGAAATCGAGGACCCGGCCCACGTCGAGGACCACCAGCAGGCTGCCGTCGAGCCGGTACACCCCGCGGGAGATGCCGCGCCAACGCGGATCGAGGTTCGCCGGATTGCGCTCATAGGTCTCCGGATCGAGGCTGAGGACCTCACCGACCTGGTCGATGATCAGACCGTAGGATTCCCCGTGCTTTTCGATCCCGACGGCCATGCAGTCGGTCCCGGCATCGCGGGGTGGCAGATTGAGTTTGCGGCGCATGTCGATGGCCGTGACGATCCGGCCGCGCAGGTTCAGGACACCGGCCACCTCATCACGGGCCAGGGGCACTTGCGTGACGGCTTGGGGCGAGAACACATCGTGGATCATCCGCACCGGGATGCCGAACCATTGGGATGCGATCATGACGGTGACGAAGTCTTCGCTCTCGATGGCGCCGGGGCCGGCGGACTGCTTCACGGGCGTGTTCATGCCGCTTCTCCCTGGCTGCCGACGACGTCGCGCAAGGCATTGATGATCGAGTGGCGGTCCGATTTGCTGACGTAGTTCCGGAAGCCCGCATCGAGGCCGCGCTGGCGCTCCTGGGCCCCGTCAAAGGAGGACAGGGCCAAGATCGGGATTTTGGACCACTGGGCGTCCTGATTAACCTGGCTTGCGAATTCAAAGCCATCCGTTCCCGGCATTTCGATATCCGACACAATCGCGTCGAAGGTCATACCCGCCTCGCGGTACCGCCAGGCCTCCTCGACGCTCGCGACGGACGTGACGCTATAGCCGGCCGCGTTGAGTAGGGGCGTAATCAAATTGCGGAAAAACGCGCTGTCATCCACCAGCAGGATCTGGCGCTTGCGTTGTTCGGTCACCGGCGTGTCGGCGCGCTCGAACCAGTCACGGAAGACCTGCGTCAGGTGATACGAAATGTCGATCACCTCCGTGGCCCGGCCCTTGATGACGGCCGAGCCCAGCATGCCGGGCCGGTCGGCGGCCAGTTCAATGTTGAGCTTGTCTTCCACGATGTCGACGATTTCGTCGACGGCAAGGCCCAAGGACCGGTCCCCGTCGGTGAACACCAGGATCGGTTGGCGCCCGTCGCCGCGCAGGGGCTGGCCTGGATTGACATGCATGATGGGCATCAGCTTGCCCCGGTACTGGACCAGATTATGCCCGTTGGACGGCTCAATCTTGTCGGCTTCGATCTCTTCCAGGCGCGTGACAAGGGACAAGGGCACGGCCTTCGGCTCGGAGGTTCCGGCACGGAAGATCAGCATCGTGACGGGCTGATCGCCGCCGGCCATGGCCGGACGCTGGTTCGCTTCCGAGGCCTCCCCGTTGCCCTGTTCGCTACTGATGCGCTGGGCGACGCCGTTGGGATCGATGATCATGATTACACTGCCGTCGCCCAGGATCGTATTGCCCGAGAACATGGTGATGTCCCGCAGAATCGTGGCCACGGGTTTGACGACGATTTCTTCCGTGTCGAACACGCCGTCGACGACGATGCCGAAAATCTGCGGTCCGACCTGGCTGACGATGACGAAGGCGTCTTTGGTCTTGCGCTCGGATTCTCCGGCAATGCCCAGTTCCTCGGCCAGGAACACAAGCGGCAACAGCCGGTCACGCAAGCGCAGGACAGGCGTGTTGTTGATGCGCTCGATGGTGTGTTCGGACCCTGACGAGATACGCACGAGTTCGACCACCGAGAGCTGGGGCATGGCAAAGCGCTGCTTGGCCGACTCCACGATCAGGGCCGAGACGATGGCGAGCGTCAAAGGAATCTTGATCGTGAAGACCGTGCCCTGTCCGAAGACGGATTTCAGGTCAATCGAACCGCCGATCAGCTCAATGTTTGAGCGCACCACATCCATACCGACCCCGCGCCCGGACACACTGGTGATGGCGGCGGCGGTGGAAAATCCAGCATGGAAGATGAACTTCTGGATCTGGGCCTCGGACATGCCCTCAAGGGCGGCTTCGCTCGCCAGACCGTTGGCGACGGCCTTGGCCTTAATCTTTTCGATGTTCAGACCACGGCCATCATCGCCCACTTCAATGATGATGTGGCCGCCCTCGTGATAGG
>CAYYTT010000211.1:0-6124 GCA_964474635.1 uncultured Alphaproteobacteria bacterium
AAGGCCGATACGCCACATGATCCCTGCCGTCACGCGGTGATCTCCCCTTTCACAAGAAGGCCCGGCACCGGCGGTCCCCCCGCCATACGCCGAGCCTAGTGCCCCCGCCCCGTCACGCAATACACCCAGCATAACCAGTCCTGACCGTTCCGCCCAAGACCTTGCGTTACACGAGGTCATTCCACGTTGCGAAAATCATTAACCCAAGCACCAGGGCAAGACCAATTCGAAATCCCACTTCCTGCGCTTGTTCCGAGAGCGGACGGCCCATCACCGCCTCATAGGCGTAGAACATCAGATGGCCGCCATCCAGAATGGGAATCGGAAACAGGTTAATAAGCCCGATACTTACCGAGATTATAGCAATGAACGTGAAGAGCGCCGCAATGCCGAAGGAGGCGACTTCACCGGACATTTGGGCGATCCGAACCGGGCCGCCAAGCTGATCGGCGCTCTGCGTGCCGGCGAAAATCCCGCCGATATACCCCAACGTTGCCGAGATGATATCCCAGGTTCGCTCCGTGCCGTAGGCCAACGCCGAGACCGGGTTGTGCCGCTCGATGCGAACCTCGTCCGGCTGGGGCGCGCGGGAAATGCCAAGCTGGCCGATCCGCTGCACATTGCCGAAGCGATCCTCGATCTCCACCGCTCTCGGGGTCACGGGGATCACGATTTCCTTATCACCGTCGCGGCGCACGGTAATCTCGAGCGGCGTGCCAGGGCTCAGGGCAACCCGCTGCTGCAACTCACTGAAACTGTCGATCTGGCGGCCATTGATCGCCACAACAATGTCGCCCGGTTCGAACCCGGCCTCGGCGGCGGGCATGTCCGGCGTCACCTCATCGACCTGGGGAAGCACGATGCGCTCGCCAACAACCATGGCGAGAGCGGCAAAAATGACGATCGCCAGGATGAAATTGGCGAAGGGGCCCGCCGCGACGATGGCCGCACGCTGACTGACCGGCTTGAAGTGGAACAATTGCCCCACGTCCTCGCCGCTGTCGCGCAGTCGCTTCAGGGCTTCCTGGTCCGGCACGCTGGCCGGATTGTCATCCCCGGCAAACTTCACGTAGCCGCCAAGGGGGATCCAGCACAGCTTCCAACGGGTGCCCTGGCGATCCTGCCAGCCGAAGATTTCCGGGCCAAAACCGATCGCAAAACTGTCCACCTTGGTCTTAAACCAGCGGGCGACCTGGAAATGGCCGAGTTCGTGGAAAAACACCACGATGGCAAGAACGAAAAGAAACGGCGGCAGGGTCGTAATCAGTGAGGACCCAAATCCGAAAAGACCGTCGACCATGTCAGCCATGGGCTGATCTACCCTCCAAAAACAGCGGCGCCGGCGGCAAGGCCCGCGCCCGGTGTATCGACCCTCGCCGCATGGGGGCGCCGGGCCGTGTCTCGTCCATCACCGCGCGGCGGCGCGTGTCCCGCCGGGCCACCCGCGCCGACGGACCGCAATGCCGTCAAACCCGTGCGTCGGCGAATTCGCCTGCCACGCTCCGCGCTTCGGCGTCCAGCGCAAAAACTTCATCCAGAGCAAGATAAGTGCCCGGATCATTGCCACCCAAGGGCCCCCGCGGCGCTCCTCCGGAGAACGCGGCCACGAGCCGGTCGAGGGTTTCTTCGACAACCGCGGGAATTTCCAGAAAGCCCAGCCGCCCCTCCAGGAACCGGGCCACGGCGACCTCATTCGCCGCGTTCAAAACTGTAGGCGCGCCCTGGCCGACACGCAAGGAATGGCGCGCCAGGCGCAGGGCCGGGAAGCGCATCTCGTCCGGATCCTCGAAGGTCAAGGCGCCGATTTTCGCCAGATCCAGCGTTTCGGACGGGGCCGGCATGCGGGCCGGCCAGGCCAGCGTATGGGCAATGGGTGTGCGCATGTCCGGACTGCCGAGCTGCGCCAGGACCGAGCCATCCGTATACGTCACCATGGAATGGATCACGGATTGGGGATGCACAAGGATATCGATGCGGTCCTCGCCTAAGGGAAACAGATAGGCGGCCTCGATCAACTCAAGGCCCTTGTTCATCATGGACGCACTGTCCACGGAGATTTTCGCGCCCATGGTCCAATTGGGATGCGCCACGGCCTGCTCCGGCGTCACAGCGGCCATCGCCGCCCGCTCCCAGGTCCGGAAGGGGCCGCCGGAGGCCGTCAGGACGATGCGGTCGACCATGGCCGCGTGGCGCGGATCGAAGGCCTGGTAGATGGCGTTGTGCTCCGAATCGACCGGCAGCAGGCAGGCGCCATGGGCCTCCACCTCGGCGCACACGAGATCCCCGGCGCACACCAGACATTCCTTATTGGCCAGGGCGAGTTCAGCGCCGCGCCGAATGGCGGTGAGGGCCGGCGCGAGGCCCGCTGCGCCAACGATGGCGGCCATGACCCACTGGGCGGGCCGATCCGCCGCTTCCCGCACGGCCTCAGGGCCGGCCGCCACGGCAATACCGCTGCCCGCAAGGCCCGCGCTCAATTCCTCATACCGGCTTTCGTCGGCGATGACCGCGAGTTTTGGCCGGAATTCAAGCGCCTGTTCGATCAGGGTACCCACTTGGCGATTCGCGGTCAGGGCCTCGATGGCAAAACGCTCTGGCCCGTGCCGTTCGCGCGCGCGGCGAATGAGATCGAGGGTGTTGCCGCCGACTGATCCGGTGGAGCCGAGAATGGTCACGGTTTTGTCCGGCCCTTCGACCGGGCCGCTCAGCGCCTCAGCGACGTCAATACCGTGGGACCGGCGCCAGCCCAGAATGTCGCTGGGGCCCATCGGCGCCGCCGTGCCGCGCTCCTGTTCCGGGGCAGCGTTGCTCTGCGCTTGGCCAGAGACGCCTGTTTGACCGGAAACGCCTGTTTGACCAGAAACGCCGGATTGACCAGAAACGCCTGATTGAATTGTGCCGCCAGACCCCAAACCGTCTCTCCACTCTCACGCCGATCCCACAAGGCTGGCGCCTGTCACCGGGGCCCGGCCCCCGCCGCCGTCATCACGGCCAGCACCATAACAGCAAACAAAAAGCCGTCTAACCGATCGAGCAGGCCGCCATGTCCGGGAATGAGACGGCCCGTGTCTTTCACACCAAAATGACGTTTGAGCGCACTTTCCGCGATATCGCCCCCATGGGTCGCCGCCGACAGGAGGCCGGCCAGGGCCACCAGATGCAGTGCATTCGAAAATCCAAGAACAAGGCCAAGCGGCGCGGCAAGGGCAAGCGCGGCAAGGCCCCCGCCCCAGAGCCCGGTCCAGGTTTTGTTGGGCGAGGACAAGGGCGCAAAGGGCGGCCCGCCGAGCAGGCGGCCCGCCAGAAACGCGCCCGTGTCGGTGATCCAGACAATGCCGAAAAGCCAAATCAAATGGGCAAGCCCGTCGGGACCTGCGCGCAAGGCCAGGCTTGCAAGCGCCGGCATGGCCACATACGCCCCGCCGACACACAGCCAGGCCGCCGCGTCGGGGCGCACCAGCAGCCCGCCCAAAAGCCCCAGACCCACCGCCCACACGACCGCGGCAAGCCCGTGCCCCATCAGCGCCAAAAGGGCCAAGCCAAGCACACCGAGAACCATGGCGATTGAGGACGGCGCCGCGCCGATGACGAGCCGTGTCCATTCAAACATCAAGGTGAGGCTGGCGCCGGCCACGAACAGGGCGAACAGCCGCCCGCCGGCAAGGGCAACAAGGAGCGCGGCGCCCATGAGCACAAGGGCGGACACAACCCGGGGGACAAGCCCCTCTTGTGTCTTCGGCGTCTGCCCCGTCATCTTCTGCCCGCCCACAGCCCTGTCCAACCCAATGCGTCGGTCAGTCATGCCAGGAGGCGGGCCAAGTTTCACGAGCCGCCGCCGGCATGCACGGCCAAGTGATCCCGTGTCGCCCCCGTGTCGTGGCAATCGGCATCATGGCACTCGGTATCGAGGCATCCAGACTCCGCCGCAGGCCGCCCGCCATAGCGCCGCTCGCGCCCCTGAAACACGCGGATTGCCTCCAGAAGGTCATCGCCCGTGTAATCGGGCCACAGCGTGTCTTGGAACACGAATTCGGTATAGGCGCACTGCCAGGCCAGGAAGTTGCTGATGCGCTGCTCGCCGCTGGTGCGGATCAACAGGTCGGGATCGGGCAAGCCGTGGGTATCAAGCCGGCCCGCAATAAGCGCCTCGTTCACGGCCTCGGGCGCAAGGCGTCCCTCGGCCACGTCCCGGCACACGGAGCGCACCGCTCGGGTGATCTCGTCACGCGCCCCGTAATTGAAGGCGATGACGAGGGTAAAGCGGGTGTTTGCCGCCGTTTCCTGTTCCGCCTTGACCAGCAGATCGGCAATGTCGGGCGCGAGACCCTGGCGCTCACCGATCACGCGGACATGGACGCCGTGGGCCTTGAGGTCCTCCAGATCCGACATAATGAAATGGCGCAAAAGCCCCATCAATGCCGACACTTCGCCAGGCGGACGTTTCCAATTTTCCGATGAAAAGCTGTACAGCGTGAGCGCCTCCAGCCCAAGGCCAGAGGCGGCGCGCACCGTGCGGCGCAGCGCCTCCACGCCGCGGCGATGGCCAAGCTCACGGGGCCGGTGATGCCGTTTGGCCCACCGCCCGTTGCCATCCATGATGATCGCCACGTGACGCGGTAAGCAGGCCCCATCGACACCAAGCGCGCGCGCCCGCTCCAGCCAGTCGACCGCCTGGCGTGATCCTGAAAAGACCGTTGGCGAAACAATCAAGGCTGACGTCCTTGTGCTGTGGGCCTGCGCTGTGGGCCTGCGCTGTGGGCCTGCGCTGTGGGCTTGTGCTGTGGGCAACGCGGGCCCTCGTGCATAAGCGCCCGCGCGCGCAGTCCCATGTTGCCCCGACAGCCGTCCCGAGGGGCCAACGGGCGGCGCTTTTCCACCAACCGGCCGGCCCCCGCATTCGAGACCCGGGTCGGGGACGCCCGGACGGTCAAAGCCGCGTCAGACCTGCATGATCTCCGCTTCCTTATGGCTCAACGCCTCGTCGATATTCTTAATCACATCGTCGGTCATGCCCTGAACCTTATCCGCCTGGGCTTTATGCTCGTCTTGGCCTAACGATCCGTCTTTTTCGAGGCGCTTAAGCTTGTCCATGCCGTCGCGGCGGACATTGCGCACGGCAATGCGGGCCTGTTCGGCATATTTGGCCGCGACCTTGGTCAGCTCCTGGCGCCGCTCCTCGTTGAGTTCCGGGATCGGAATGCGCACCGTCTGGCCATCGACGACCGGATTGAGCCCGAGCCCGGAATTGCGGATCGCCTTGTCGACGGCGCCAACCATGCCCTTGTCCCACACCTGGATGGAGATCATCCGCGGTTCGGGCACGCTGACCGTGCCCACCTGGGAAATCGGCATCTGGGACCCATAGGCCTCGATGACCACCGGATCGACGAGATTGGCCGAGGCCCGCCCGGTGCGCAGGCCGGAAAATTCCGTTTTCAGCGTGTTGAGCGCGCCGTCCATGCGGCGGCGCAGATCGGTCAAGTCCAGACTTTCGGTATCGCTCATCGCAATCTTCCTCTCAAGCCGTAAGGCTCATCAGCGCTCAAGCCGGGGCGCCCGGTTGGCGCCAGGGCCGCCTGGCGCGGCGCCGGCGGGCCCCACAAAACCAGCCGCGCAAAACCAGGTGCCAGCCCCTGGGGATCCCACATGCGCCCGCGACGGGACTCGCCGCGAACGGGAAACGCATCCCAGTGCGCGCAGCCGCCGTCGTCAAGCGCTGCGTGCCCGCCCGGCCGGTGGCCGCGTCGTCCGCCTACTCGATGGTCGTTGCCCGGCCTTCGCCCTTGATGACGCTCACGAACTGGCCTTGCTCATGGATCGAGAACACCACCACCGGCAGATCGTTCTCCCGGGAGAGGGAAATGGCGGACGCATCCATCACCTTGAGGTCCCGGCTGAGCACCTCAAGATAGCTTAAGGTTTCATAGCGGGTCGCATCGGGGTTCTTGACGGGATCGTCCGTGTAAACACCATCGACCTTGGTGCCCTTGAAAAGGGCGTTACAGCCCATTTCCACCGCGCGCAGGGCCGCGGCCGTATCGGTGGTGAAGAACGGATTGCCCGTGCCGGCGGCGAAAATCACCACCCGGCCCCGCTCCAGATGGAGCATGGCCTTGCGCCGCAC
>CAYYTT010000212.1:0-6107 GCA_964474635.1 uncultured Alphaproteobacteria bacterium
ATTGGCGCTCGGGTGGCGACGGGCGCTTGGGCGGGGGTGCAGGCGCCGGCTCAGGTTCAGGCGCACGCGCTTGCGCCGCGGGGCGGGACACGGGACGGGGCGCGGCCCGCGGCACGGTGCGCGGCGGCGGAGGGGACGCCGGCGCCGATGTGGCGCGCGCCGCCGACGGCACGGCATTCACCTCATCGCCAATATCGACGAAATAGGTCACCGGCGGCGGTGCCACGGTCACCGGCTCGGGCGCGGTGCGCGGCAGGACAATGACGCCCGCCACGACCAGCGCCACGTGCGCGGCCCCGGAAATGGTTAGTGCAACCCGCATGGGTCCGTTCGCTCCCCGTGCCGAACTGGAAAGGCCGCGGCGCGGCGCCGCCCATAGGCGCGCCCTTTGGGCATCATTGCCCGTTTGCCTCGCTCACCAGACCCACTCGCGTGAATCCGGCATCGTTCAGGGTGCCAAGCACCGCCATGACGCGGCCATAGTCGATGGCTTGATCCGCCCGCAGAAAAATCCGCACATCGCGGTTGTTGCGCGCGATCTGGTCAAGCTTCACCACGAGATCGTCAAGACTGACCTGTGTTTCCTGCAGGTAGAGCCGCGCGTCGGCCGTCAGACTAACCGACAGGGGCTCATCCGACCCGGCTAGGGGACGCGCCTCGGACTCCGGCAGATCCACCGCGACGCCGACCGTCAGGCGTGGTGCCGCAACGATGAAAATGATCAGCAGAACGATCATCACGTCGACGAAGGGCGTGACGTTGATCTGACTCATGGGCTCAAACCGTTGCCGCCGCCGGCGCGTGCGCCGACCGCCGCCCGGCGCGCCCGTCGCTTCGCCGCCCGCCATCACATGCCCCGCGCGGGTTCGGATGGGGCGCGGGTGCGCTCGTCCACCTGACGCGACAGGATGGCAGCGAACTCGTCCGCAAAATCCTCAAGCCGGGTCGCGTAGCGCCCCACCTGACCGGTAAAACGGTTATAGGCCACGACGGCCGGAATCGCGGCCACCAGCCCGAGCGCAGTGGCGAACAAGGCCTCGGCGATGCCCGGCGCGACGACGGCAAGGTTCGTGTCCTTCGTCACCGCAATGGCCTGGAAGGCGTTCATGATCCCCCAGACCGTACCGAACAGCCCAATAAAAGGTGCCGTCGTGCCCATGGTGGCAAGGAAGCCGAGTTGATTTTCCACCCGGGCCATCTCGCGGTTGATGGTGACGTTCATGCCCCGGTCTATCCGCTCCCGCAGGCCGGCGAACAGGGGCGCCTTGTCAGTGGAGCGACGCCATTCGCGCATGGCGGAGGCGAACACCGCCTCAATCGGCGTTTTGGGCCGTTGGCCAATCTGCTGGTAGAGCTCGTCCAGGGGGCGGCCCGACCAGAAATCGTCCTCAAACTGATCGGCATCGCGCAGCAATCGGCGGAACCGCCATGCTTTGTCGATGATGATCGCCCAGCTCCAGACAGACGCGAAGGCCAGTCCGACCATGACGATCTTGACCACGAGATCGGCCCGCAGAAAGAGGGCCCAAAGCGAAAAATCAGTGGCGGGCATCGATTTTCCTTTTGCCAGGCACCGTGTCCAAATCCCCGATATCACACGGAACGCAAGCTCCGAATGAGTCTGGCGGCAGCCCGGAGGCCGCCCGCGGCGCGGGGATACAACTCTGTTATGCGCGGCACATTGTGGATTGGGATTGACGAAGGCGTGGCTGAAGCTTGATACGCGCCCTCACCCCCGCCGGACACACCATGTCGAGATTTTGGGATGTTTGTGACCAAACTGCGACCTTCACGGCCCCCTCCCTGTGTTCCCTCAGTCCTGGTCCATCATGGCGGCCATGCGATCGCGAATGGTGCCGGGCAGGCGGCGCGGCCGCCCGTCCCCATTGATGCAGGCCGCCGAAACGCCGGCGCGCAGGATTTCGGTCTCGCCGCGCAGGATAACCTGTTCGGCCTCGATTCGCGCACCGAACGCCTGAGTGAACCGGGTCCGGACGGTCAGCACATCATCAATGCGGGCCGGTGCAACAAAGGTGATGTCCATGCGCCGGATCGCAAAGGCCAGTGGCTCTTCCAGGGCCCACAATTCGGCGTGATTGACCCCGGCGAGCCTCAGGCAATCGCTTCGCCCGCGCTCCAGATAGCGCAAGTAATTGGCGTGATAGACAAGGCCGGAAAAATCCGTGTCCTCATAATAGATCCGCACCCGCAAATGGTGCCAGCCGCCCGCCACCCAGCCTGACAGGGCCTGGCTCTCCCATCCGCCTGAACGATCCGGCGCCTCATCCATGTTGGCTCTCCCCTTGGCTCGGCGGACCGAACAGGTCCGTCAGGCCGGACGGGCTCTGCGGCGGCGGCGCGAGGCCCAGATGGGCGAAGGCGGATGGCATCAAAACCCGTCCGCGCGGCGTGCGATTGACGAACCCCTGCTGAATAAGGAACGGCTCGACGATGTCCTCAAGAGCATCCTTCGGCTCGGCCAGGGCCGCGGCAAGGGTCTCGATCCCCACCGGCCCGCCTTTGAAATGCACCGCGATGACCCGCAGGTACCGGTGATCGAGCCCGTCGAGGCCACGCCGGTCCACATCGAGAAGGCCCAGTGCCTCATCCGCGAGGGCCGCGTCGATGGTCGCGCCGCCCCGGTGGTCGGCAAAGTCGCGGACCCGGCGCAGGAGCCGGCCGGCGATCCGGGGCGTGCCGCGTGAACGACGGGCAATCTCAACCGCCCCGTCCTGCGCCATGGCGGCGCCGAGCACCCGGGCACCCCGGGTGACGATGCGGGTCAGGTCTTCGACGGAATAAAATTCAAGCCGCAGCGGAATGCCGAAACGATCCCGTAAGGGATTGGTCAACAGCCCCATCCGCGTCGTGGCCGCCACAAGCGTGAAAGGCGCCAGGTCGATTTTCACGGAGCGGGCCGCCGGCCCCTCCCCGATCACCAGATCGAGCTGAAAATCCTCCATGGCCGGATAGAGGATTTCCTCCACGGCTGGACTGAGACGATGAATTTCGTCAATGAACAGAACATCCCGGGGTTCCAGATTGGTCACGATGGCCGCCAGATCGCCGGCCTTGGCGATGACCGGACCCGAGGTCGCCTTGAAGTTCACCCCGAGTTCCCGCGCCACGATCTGGGCAAGGGTCGTCTTGCCGAGCCCCGGCGGCCCGGACAGGAGCACATGATCGAGCGCTTCTCCCCGGCCGCGCGCCGCCCCAATGAAAATGGACAAGTTCTCACGGACCGAGGGCTGGCCCACGAAGTCTTCCAGGGCAAGGGGCCGCAGGCTGCCTTCGCCGACGTCTTCATCCAGGGAATGGGCGGCCGTCAGGCGGTCTACGCCTTCGCCGAGCGGTGCCGCGTCATCAGTCCTGGCCATCGGGCCTATTCCTCTTTTCCAAAAGATTTTTACGTTCAAAGACGGGTCAACGGGCGGACCACTGTCAAAGACTGTTCACAGGCGCGGGCTTGAGCGCACGCTCACAAACGATTACGCGACCGACGGGTGATGCGCGAGCACGCCGCGATCCCGTCGCTTCGAGACAAAACAGGATGCAGTCGAATCATGGTCGGTATCCCAAAACCAAGCTGGCGGGCAGCCCCGCTCGGCCTCTTTTGCCTTGCCGCGACAACCCTCCTGCTTGCCGGCTGCCGTCCGGATGCGGGCTCCGATCAGCCCGAGCGGCAGGCTCCCCTGGTCTCCGTCGCCTCGCCCCTGAAAAAGTCCATTGTCGAACTCGACCAGTATACCGGCCGATTCCAGGCCGTTGAGAGCGTCGAAATCCGGGCGCGGGTCAGCGGCTATCTGCAGGACATCAAATTCACCGCAGGCCAGATCGTGGAAAAGGATCAAGTCCTCTTCGTGATCGACCAGCGCCCCTTCCAGGCCGCCCTTGAGGCCGCCAAAGCCGACGTTGCCGCCGCCCAGGCCCAGCTTCGCCTGGCCGAAAACGACCTGGAACGGGCACGCCCCCTCGTGAAGCGCGGCAACCTCTCCGAAAGCGATTTCGATGCCCGGGCCCAGCAGAAAAACGTCGCCGCCGCCACCGTGCAGCGAGCCACGGCCAACCTGCGCCAGGCGGCACTCAATATGGAGTTTACGGAGGTGCGCACGCCGATCGCGGGCCGGATCAGCCGCGAGCTTGTCACCGTGGGTAACCTCGTGACCGGCGGAGACGTGACGCCCACGGCCCTCACATCGGTGGTCTCTCTCGATCCGATTTACTTCGATTTCACCGTGAGTGAGGCCGACTACCTTAAATATGTCCGCCTGTCGCGCTCGGGCGACCGGCCCAATGCGCGCGAAAACCAGGTGCCCGTCGCCGTGCGCCTGGGCGATGAACAAGACTATGACCGCCAGGGCTATATCGACTTCGTCGACAACCAGATCAGCCGGACCACCGGCACCATTTCGGTTCGCGCCGTGTTCGAGAACGCCGACCTGTTCCTCACGCCCGGATTGTTCGGCCGGGTGCGTGTGCCAGGAAGCGGTCAATACGATGCAATCTTGATCCCCGACGAGGCCATCGGCAGCGACCAGGCCAATAAATTCGTCATGGTCGTGACGGAAGAGGGGACCGCGGAACGGCGTCCGGTAACCCTGGGCAACCGCTACAGCGGTCTGCGGATCATTCGCGAAGGCTTAAGCGCCGGCGACAAGGTGATCGTGGCCGGGCTGCAACGCGTGCGTCCCGGTGCTCCGGTCCGCGTCGAGGAGACGGCGATCGAATTCAAGGACGCATCCCTTTCCCTGCCGCCGGTCATACCGAAGATGCCGGGTACGGATGACACGCCGGCCCGGGTGACGCCTGTTCGCGGAGCCGGCGAATGAGGGGCGCGCATTTTTTCGTCGACCGCCCGATTTTCGCGGCGGTCCTGTCGATCCTCGTGCTGCTCATCGGCTTTATCGGGTTCACCTCCCTGCCGGTCACGCAGTACCCTGAGATCGCGCCGCCCACCATCCAGGTGACGACGACCTATCCCGGCGCCAGCGCCGAAACGGTCGCGAGCACCGTCGCCACGCCCCTTGAGCAGGAAATCAACGGCGTGGAAAACATGCTCTACATGTTGTCCCAGTCCACCAATGACGGGCGCATGACGCTGACGATCACCTTCGATCTGGGAACCGATCTGGACGAGGCCCAGGTGCTGGTCCAGAACCGGGTGGCCCGCGCCGAACCGCGCCTGCCCGAAGAGGTCCGCCGGCTTGGGGTGACGACGGGCAAGAACTCGCCGGACCTGATGATGGTCGTGCACCTTCTGTCTCCGGACGAAACCTATGACCAGCTCTACATCGCCAACTACGCCACCTTCCAGATCCGCGATCCCCTGGCGCGGATCGACGGCGTGGGCCAGATCCGGATCTTCGGCGGCTCCGAATACGCCATGCGCGTCTGGCTCGACCCGGACAAGCTGTCCTCCATCGACCTGACGGCCGGGGACGTGGTGGCGGCACTGCGGTCCCAGAACGTGCAGATCGCGTCCGGTACTGTCGGCGCCGAGCCCATCACCAATCCTTCCGCCTTTGCCACGCCCATTCAGACCCTCGGCCGACTGAACAATCCGGATGATTTCGAGGATATCATCGTGGCGCGCGGCGAGGACGGCCAGGTGGTGCGGGTGCACGACGTGGCCCGGGTGGAACTTGCCGCCCAGGACTATGTCACCCGGTCCTATCTCGGCAACGACAACGCCGTCGCCATGCCGATCTTCCAGCGGCCCGGTTCCAACGCCCTTGCCACGGCCGACGAGATCATGGCTCTGATGGACGATCTGGCGACGGATTTTCCGCAAGGGCTCGAATACCGCGTCGTCTATAACCCAACAGCCTTTGTCGGCGAGTCCATCAACGAGGTCTACAAGACCATCGCCGAGGCGGTGCTGCTCGTTGTCCTCGTGGTGTTCGTGTTCCTCCAGTCCCTGCGCGCCTCGATCATCCCGATCCTGGCCATTCCCATCTCACTCGTCGGGACCTTCGCGGTCATGGCGGCGCTGGGCTTCTCGCTCAACAACCTCACGCTGTTCGGTCTGGTGCTGGCGATTGGGATCGTGGTCGACGACGCCATCGTGGTGATCGAGAATGTGGAGCGAAACCTGCGGGAGGGGCAAA
>CAYYTT010000213.1:0-4207 GCA_964474635.1 uncultured Alphaproteobacteria bacterium
TGATTCCGCCAGCATCCGCCTGTTCCTCGCCCGTGAATTCAAAGTCTCGGTCGAAGACGTGACGGCCTTCGTTCTGGGCGGGCACGGCGACACCATGGTGCCGCTGGTCCGCTATTCGACCATTGCCGGTGTGCCCTTGCCCGATCTTGTGAAAATGGGCTGGACCACCCAGGAGCGCCTGGACCAGATCGTGCAGCGGACCCGGGACGGCGGCGCCGAGATCGTGGGCCTGCTCAAGACCGGGTCAGCTTTCTACGCCCCGGCGACGGCCGCCATCGCCATGGCCGACAGCTATCTGAAGGACAAAAAGCGCGTGCTGCCCGCCGCCGCGCACCTGACCAATCAGTTCGGCGTCCAGGACCTTTATGTCGGCGTGCCGGTGCTGATCGGCGCCGGCGGGGTGGAGCGCGTGGTGGAAATCGAACTGACCGCGCCTGAGCAGGAGATGTTCAACCACTCGGTCAGCGCGGTGAAGGGCCTTGTGGAGGCCTGCCGCTCCCTGGAACCGGCCCTGGCCCGCTAAGACCCGACCCGGCGCCGCCGGGCCGCGCGCGCGGCAAGCACTCCGTTTGGGCGCTTGTCACATGTCGTGTCTTGCGCGAAAGAAACGGATCAGAAGACTGTAAACATCTTTTGATCCTTGTGGCCCGGCAATGCATGCGGGCGCGCCGCATCGGAGGGAGATTCCGCGTATCATGGCACTCCTCATCGTCAAACTGTCCGTCGCCGCGGCCGCCTATGCGTTCGGGATCTATTGCGGCATCGTGATTTTCAGAAATCTTCAGTCCCGCCAAATCGTTCAAAGTCGCAGCCTTGCGATTGGGACCATTCCGGCGGTGGCGCTTCTTGTGTTTCTTCTGCTGGCTGAAATCGCCGTTTACATCCAGATCGTCATTTTGCAGATTATCGAGGCCTCGCCCCTGTGGTTGAGCATCAGCTACAATCTTGTTTTCCCGCTTCTTTATGGGGTAGCGGTCGCCTATGTTGCCGCGTGTTTGTCCGCGAGCGTAAATATTCGCCGGATTGTCGTGATCGCGGTCCTGGCGAGTGTGCCGGTTCTTCTTGTGCTTTGGCTCGCGGCCCAATGGCAGATCTTCAGCGTCATTTACTAAAACGAGCGTGCCGGTACTAAAAACGAGCGCGCCGGCCAAAACGTCATTAAATTAACGTCACATTTGAGCCTGCGCTCGTTGTGCCGTGTCTGTATTCCCACGCTTCTCCTCCGGGGGGCGAGCGGCCAGGGCGCATTGGAGGTGCCACGGGCGGGGCGGCTGAACGGATTTGCAACATCGCTCCCTCGTCGCTACAGCATAAGCTTGCAAGGCGGGTGAGTGTGTTTTCGAGCGTCAGGACGCGGGTGAGATGGATCTTTTCCAAGGTCTGTGGAACGCTCTGACTTGAAGACCCGGTCGGAGCAAGGGGCATCACGTGGATCGAGCCAAGACACCGACTGCCGAAAGAGCGGCCGCGACGGCAACGGCGGGAGTGACCCGGCGCACGGCGGTCGGCGGCGTGGCGGCGCTTGCCGGCTTTGCGGCGACGGCCCTTCCTGCGCAGGCGCAAGGCGCTGGGCCCGCGGCGGCGGTGAAACCGAGGGCACCCGACACGGGCGCGCGGCTGTCTCGGATCGCGTTTGGATCCTGCCTGCACCAGGACCGGCCCGCCCCAACCCTTGAGGCGGCGCTGGCTTTCGAGCCGGACCTGTTTTTGTTCCTCGGTGACAATGTGTACGGCGATGATCGCGCCAACACGGCCGATCTGACCAAGATGCGCCAGGCCTATGAAACCCTGGGCGCCCGGGACGATGTCCGCGCCCTCTTTGAGGCCGTCCCGATTTTGGCCACCTGGGACGATCACGATTATGGGGAAAACGACGGCGGCGCGGATTACCCCTCCAAGGAAGACGCGCAGGCGCTGTTTCTGGATTTCTGGGCGGCGGAGACGAACGATCCCCGGCGCAGCCGCCCCGGGGTGTACAGCGCGCGGGTGCTTGGGCCTGACGGTGAGCGGGTGCAGATCATCCTTCCCGACACGCGCAGCTTCCGTACCGCCCTGACCCGTAATCCGGACGGCTCGGCAAAGCGCTACGCCCCGTCGACGGGGCCGGGCGCAAGCCTTTTGGGCGAGGCGCAATGGCGCTGGCTGGAAGAGGAATTGAAAAAACCGGCGGAAATCAGGATCGTAGCGTCTTCGATCCAGATTCTGGCCGATGGCCATGGCTGGGAACGCTGGGGCAATTTCCCGGCCGACCGGGACCGGCTTTATCGCACCCTGGAGGCCTCGGGCGCGACGGGGGTGGTATTCCTGTCCGGCGACCGGCATTTGGCGGCGATGTATGAGCGTGGCGACGTTCTAGCCCATCCGGTGTTGGAGGTGACGTCGAGTTCGCTCAATCTGGACTTTCTCAAGGGGCGGCGGGTCGAGGAGGCAGGTCCACACCGTATGACCGGCCTGTTCACGCCGGCCAATTGGGGCACTGTGGAGATCGACTGGCAGGCGCGCCGCCTGTCCACGGCGGTGCGCGATGCGGCCGGCACGGCCGTGTTCGAGCATGCGGTCCTGTTTTCGCGGATGGGACTGTGACGGCGGCTGGCCCGGACTTTGAATGCCTTGGCAGGACGACGGTTCTGCAGGCGGTACACGGACCTTCGGCGAGGCGGGGCGCCGGGTTTGGGGGAGACGAAGGATGAACAAGATGCTTAACGCGGAGAAGGGCCTAGCCACTTCTGCCGTGGCTCTGCCCAGCGGCTACCAGCAGGCCTTGACCCTTCACCGCCAGGGCCGGCTTGCGGACGCGAAAGCGGCCTATCAGCAGCTTGTCGAGATGCAGCCGGCTTCGGGGGATGCCTGGTTCGGTCTTGCAACCATTCAAGCCCAGCTCGGTCAGTCCGAAGAGGCCATTGTGGGATTTGAGCGCGCCATGGCCATCATGGGACCGCGCGCGGAAATCCACCACAATATGGCGGCTGCCAAATCGGCCCGGGGCCGGATGACCGAAGCCGATGCCCATTACCGGGAAGCGATCCGCCTGAAGCCGGACTACTACGAGGCCTATTTCAACTTCGCCAATGTGAAGACGTTCCGAAATGGGGCACCGGTGGCCGAGACCATCGAGTATTTGCTCAGCGGTCCCGATTTGGCCGATGCGGACCAGTGCTTTCTCCATTTCGCCGCGGGCAAGATCTATGACGACATGGGTGAGCCGGACCTGGCCTTCCCCCATTTCGCGGCCGGCAACCGGGCCAAGAACGCCCAATTTGATGCCCAGGCGGTCTATGACGAAATCGGCGAGATCGCGCGGATTTTCGATGCGGACCTGATCCAGAACCTGCGCAATCACGGCTGCGACGACCCGCGTATCGTGCTCGTGGTGGGGATGCCCCGATCCGGCACAACGCTGGTGGAGCAGGTGCTGGCTTCCCACCCGGCCGTGGCGGGCGCGGGCGAGTTGGGCGCGCTGACCCAGACCGCCAGGGGCATCGCCCACACGCTGGGCGAGAACGAGCTTTATCCGAACTGCATGACGAAGCTGACGGGGCCCATGGTCGCCAAGTTCGGCCGTGCCTATGCGGAGCATCTGGCCGAGCGCGCAGGCCCGAAAGGGGCCACAGCGACACGCATCGTAGATAAGACGCCGCTGAACTTCCGCCACCTGGGCCTTGCTTACGCCCTGTTGCCCCGTGTGCGGATCATCCACTGCCGGCGCCACCCGCTCGACACGTGCCTGTCGTGCTATTTCCAGAATTTCCGCTCCGGCCAGGCCTACAGTTTCGACCAGGAAATGTTGGGTTTTTACTACGGTCAGTACCACTGGCTCATGGGCCACTGGGCGCGGCTTGGCATTCCCATGTTGGATGTGGACTACGCGTCCTTGGTCGATGATCTGGAGGCGGGCTCCCGGCGTCTGCTCGACTTCCTGGGTCTCAACTGGGATCCGGCCGTGCTCGGCTTCCATGAGACCGAACGGGATGTGCAGACGGCGAGCCGGGCCCAGGTGCGCCGGCCGATCTACACATCCTCGGTCAACCGCTGGCAGGCCTATGACCGTCATCTGGAGCCGCTGAAGACCTCCCTGCGCCAGGCCGGCGTGCCCCTCGATCCATCCGATTGAGGGCCAACCGATTGAGGGCCCACCGGTTGAGGGCCAACCGTTTGAAGGTCCACCGGTTGAAAGTCTGGGCCAGAGGGCCCGGTGCCTAACAAAGCG
>CAYYTT010000213.1:4307-6010 GCA_964474635.1 uncultured Alphaproteobacteria bacterium
TTGAAGGTCCACCGGTTGAAAGTCTGGGCCAGAGGGCCCGGTGCCTAACAAAGCGACACTGTCGGGCCGGTTTTCAGAACTGCCGGCCCTGCCGGTGAAAGCCCCGGCTGTCGAAAAAGGGGTCATCCGGCGTTCGCAGGATGCCAAGCCCGTCGAAAAACGGGTCATAAGGCGTTCTCAACAGGCCTCGGTAGTCGAAAAAAGAATCTCCAGGCCGTCGAAGCAGTCCCATCCCGTCGAAAAAGGCCTCGCCCGGCGAGCGCAAGACGCCTTCCCCGTCGTAGAACAGATCGAAATCGGAATACATGATCTGAGCCCCGATTGTGGCTGACCCCACCGGTGTGTCCGCCGGACCCTTGGATCCGCTCGAGCCTGGTCGCCCGGCGCCGGTCCAGGCCGCTTTGCGGCATGTGCGAAGTCTATAGCCGGTACGCTTAGAGGCCAAACAGCGCCCGGCCAAATCGTCCCATGTCCCGTTTCGTCCTGTGTCCGCGTGCCTTGTCCGGGCTGGGCCCGGGCTAGGCTTAGGGGGGCGGGGATTGGGCGGCCACGCCCGTTCAGCGGGCGGTAACGCCCGCTGCGCTTGGTTGCGCTGCGAAAACCCGGTGCTATAACGCTGCTGTTTTCAAGGACGGCTTCTGAAAAGCGTGGCGCGATGTCGCGTGAGGCCCCGGCGATGCAGGGGCGTTCGGACCGGGACGGGCCGCGCCAAGGGTTGCCCGCCAAGCCTTGGACAGGTCGGACGCAACTCCATTGGGGTGATCCATGATCATCCATGAATATCAGGCCAAGCAGGTCCTCAAGGGCTTCGGTGTCCCCGTGCCGCGCGGCCATGCCGCCTTCACGCCCTCCGAAGCCGTCACCGCCGCTGAGGATTTGGGCGGTCCCGTCTGGGTCGTGAAGGCCCAGATCCATGCCGGCGGTCGCGGCAAGGCCGGCGGCGTCAAGGTCGTCAAATCGGTCGATGACGTGAAATCGGAAGCCGAGCGCATGCTCGGCATGACCCTCGTGACCCACCAGACGGGTCCGGAGGGCAAGGAAGTGCACCGGGTCTATGTGGAGGAAGGCTCCGCGATTGCCCGTGAGCTTTATCTGTCCTGCGTCGTTGATCGCGACACGGGCCGGATCGCCTTCATTTCCTCAACCGAAGGCGGCATGGACATCGAAGAGGTCGCGGCGAAGACGCCGGAGAAAATCCTGACCCTGACGGTCGATCCGGCCGCCGGCATCCAGGACCACCACGGCCGCTCCATCGCCTTTTCCTTCGGCCTCGAAGGCGAGCAGATGAAGCAGTGCGTGAAGCTCGTGCGCGGGCTTTATGACGCCTTTGTCGGCACGGATATGAGCATGCTGGAGATCAACCCGCTGGTCGTGACCGAGGGCGGCGATCTCATCTGCCTCGACGCCAAAATCGATTTTGACAGCAACTCGCTCTACCGCCACGCCGACATCCAGGACCTCCGTGACCTGACGGAAGAGGATCCGGCCGAGATCGAAGCCTCCAAGTTCGACCTCAGCTACATCAAGCTCGACGGCACCATCGGCTGCATGGTGAACGGCGCGGGCCTCGCCATGGCGACCATGGACATCATCAAGCTCTATGGTTCGGAACCGGCGAACTTCCTCGATGTGGGCGGCGGCGCCACCAAGGAGAAGGTGACGGCGGCCTTCAAGATCATCCTGGGGGATCCGTACGTCCTGGG
>CAYYTT010000214.1:0-5907 GCA_964474635.1 uncultured Alphaproteobacteria bacterium
GCCCTGCAGGATGCAGCTTGGATATTTCCAGGTGATCGCCGAGCCGGTCTCGACCTGGGTCCAGGAGATCTTGGAATTCGTGCCCCGACACGCGCCGCGCTTGGTCACGAAATTATAGATCCCGCCCTTGCCCTCTTCATCGCCCGGATACCAATTTTGCACCGTGGAATACTTAATCTCCGCATCATCAAGCGCGATCAGTTCCACATTGGCCGCATGGAGTTGGTTCTCGTCGCGCATGGGCGCCGTGCAGCCTTCCAGATAGCTGACATACGACCCCTTATCGGCGATAATCAGTGTGCGTTCAAACTGGCCCGTCTCCGCATCATTGATGCGGAAATAGGTGGACAACTCCATGGGGCAGCGCACCCCCGGCGGGATGTAGACAAAGGAGCCATCCGTGAAGACCGCGCTGTTCAAGGTCGCAAAGAAATTGTCCGACAAGGGAATGACGGAGCCCAAATATTTGCGCACCAGCTCCGGGTGGTTTTGCACCGCCTCGGAGATCGAGCAGAAAATAACGCCGGCCTCGGCGAGTTTCGCCTTGAAGGTCGTTGCCACGGAGACGCTGTCAAACACCGCATCCACGGCCACGCCGGCCAGGCGCTCCTGCTCGGCGAGCGGGATGCCCAGCTTTTCATAGGTGCGCAGAAGTTCCGGATCGACCTCATCAAGGCTTTTAGGCCCATCCTCCTTCGACTTCGGCGCGGAGTAGTAATAAGCGTCCTGATAGTCAATCGCCGGAAAGCCGAGCTTGGCCCAATCGGGCTGGCTCATGGACTGCCAGCGTTCGAAGGCTTTCAGACGCCAGTCCAACAACCACTCCGGCTCGTTTTTCTTGGCGGAGATGAAGCGGATCACATCCTCATTGAGGCCCTTGGGTGCCCGTTCCGAATCGATCTCGGTCGTAAAGCCGTATTTGTACTTCTCACCAAGCTTTTGAACTTCATCGACCGTGTCCTGGACCGGCGCCATGGCCATCCTCCTTTTGCGTCACGTGTTCGTGCTGCCCGTTTCTGGGCGGCGCCCCGAAGCGCCCGCCCCGTCGCGGTACCCTGCCTCCCGGGCAGGGCCCCTTCCCATCACCGGGCCCCATCACCAGGGCCCATCACAGGGTAGAGGCGACACGACGTTCCTGATGCGGCGGGACGGCCGAAGGCCGCCGCTTTTGCCACCGCGTGAAATGCGCGGACCATGCCTCCAGGCACCGGTCCAAATCGTTTTTTTGGCTCGCCCAACCCAGGGAAACCCGAATGGCGCTGCCGGCCACATCGGCGCCGGCCCCCATGGCCGCGAGCACATGGCTGGGGGCGACTTTGCCGCTGGAGCAGGCCGCCCCTGAACTCACCGCAACGCCCGCAAGATCAAGGGCCATGACCTGGGTCTCGCCCGAAAGCCCGGGCACTGCGAAACAGCTTGTGTTCGCAAGACGCGGTGCATCCGAACCAAACACCACGGCCTCGGGCGCCACGGCCCGTATGCCGGCCTCAAAGCCGTCGCGCCAGTCCGCCAGACGATCCTGAGCGTCCATGTCGCCCTGCGCCTGAAGACCCGTTACGGCGGCGGCGAGCCCGGCGATTGCCGCATGATTTTCCGTACCCGACCGGCGCCCCAATTCCTGGCCGCCCCCTTCGATGAGCGGCGTGAGGGCCAATCCTTCGCGCACGGCAAGCACGCCGGTGCCGGGCGGTCCTCCGAGCTTATGACCGGATATAGTCAGCAGGTCGACCCCGAGAAGTGTCAGATCAAGGGGCAGACGCCCGGCCGATTGCACCGCGTCGGTATGAACCAGTCCGCCGGTTTTATCCCGCACCAGGGATACGATGTCGCCCATGGGAGCGATAACGCCGGTTTCATTGTTGGCATGCATGATCGACACGAGCGGGCGCAATCCGTCCGCCCCATGCTGGTCGAGCAGTTCACTTAGATGGTCAAGATCGGGTCGCCCATCCGCCTGGACACGCACGGTCTGGATCGGCAGGCCTAGCCGGGCGGCCGGCGCCCGGACCGCGTCATGTTCCGTCGCTCCAATGATCAGCGAATCCACAAGCCCCGCACCGACCGGGCCGGTCAGGGCCAGATTGTCCGCTTCCGTACCACCACTCGTGAAAATAAGCGTTTCCGGCGCCGTCCCCAGGAAAAAGGCCAAGGTGGTTCGGGCCGATTCAATGCGTCGTTTGGCGTGCCGCCCGGCCCAGTGAACGGACGCGGCATTGCCGCCCTCGGCCAAAGCATCGGAGAGCGCGCAAACGGCCTCGGGCCGCACCGGCGCGCTGGCGTTGTAATCGAGATAGATTTTCTCAGGGTACACGAGCTTTACTCCGCCGCCTGCGGGGAGCCGCGCGCCGCGCTGGCGCGGCCAAAATCGCTTCCCATCGGTTGGGCGTCCGGCATGACACCATGTTGTCCACTACGCCCTAGGACCCGGCGATGGATCACATCCGCCAGGGTGACGGAACTGAGGAAAATGTGGATCTGACGCGTCAATTCCTCCCACAGATCGTGGGTGATGCAGCGCGTGCCGTTGCCCATGCAGCCCGCGGCCGAATGCGAATCGCAGCGTGTGGCCTTGATGGGCTCATCGACCGCCAGGATGATGTCGGAGATCCGTGTGTCATCGGCACCTCGGGCCAGGCGATAGCCACCGCCGGGACCGCGCACGCTCATTACCAGATCGCTGCGCCGCAATTTCGCGAAGAGCTGTTCCAGATAGGACACGGAGATGCCTTGGCGCTCCGCAATGTCCGACAAGGCAACTGGCTTGTCCGAACCGGCTTTCGCCAGATCCGCCATGGCCATGACCGCATATCGACCTCGGGTACTGAGCTTCACCGCCCGTGACCTTTCCTGACGTTGCCGAATCTCAATCCGGGAAGGCGCATTCGCCGTCCGGTCGTTATTGACCCGTCTGGCGCCGGGAGCCCGGATCGGGCCCGCAGGCGCCATGAAAACCGGTCCTGTCTTTCCCTCCTGGCCCCGCCCCCTCCTGGCCCCCGCCCACGTGGCACCGGGCCACGGCGCGCGGGTGATGCTTGCCTTTGCAGCGATCCGGTGTGGTAAGGATCGACCGCCAAGACATCCGACCTGCGGATGTTCGCAACAGTAATTATCCGAGCGGAGCGGTCAAGTATTCTGCCTCGCGGATCGACTTTTTTTGTGCTTCAGCCGCTTGGGCCCGCTAAATTCCCTAGTCCTTTAGTGGGAAATTAGGCGCCCGGCCGGCGAACGCGTCACAGGACGGACACCATGCCTGAACTCATCATCGCCGGACCGGCGGGGCGTCTCGAAGCCCGCTACCAGCACGCCGAGAACCCCAAGGGCGCCATCGCGCTCATCCTGCACCCGCACCCGCTCTATGGCGGCAGCATGAACAACCGGGTCGTCTATGACCTGTTCTATGCCTTCCACCGGCGGGATTTTTCGGTGATGCGCTTCAATTTCCGGGGCGTGGGACGCAGCCAGGGTGAGTTCGACAGCGGCATTGGCGAATTGTCGGACGCGGCCGCCGCGCTCGACTGGCTCCAGACCTACAACCAGAACGCCCGCCAGTGCTGGATCGCCGGCTTTTCCTTCGGGGCCTGGATCGCCATGCAATTGCTGATGCGCCGGCCCGAAATCACCGGGTTCATCTCGGTGGCACCGCCGGCGAACATGTTCGATTTCAGCTTTCTGGCACCCTGTCCGGCCTCCGGCCTCATCATCAACGGCACTGAAGACCAGGTGGTCCCGCCCGCCGATGTGGAAAAGCTTGCCGAACGCCTGAAGGCGCAAAAGGGCATCACCATCGACCACCAGACCGTTCCCGGCGCGAACCACTTTTTTGAAAAGAACCTCGAGGACCTGATCGGTTCGGTCGAGACCTATGTGGACCGGCGCCTGGAGGAAATGGCCGCCCAGCCGCAACCCGAGGAGTGAGGCGGCCCAAGAAGTGAGGCGGCCCGGCGACTTTCCGTGCCTCCTCCATTGCATCTTGGCTTGTTGTTCAATCGGCGCCCTTCAGGGCACGAACACATCCCCGCCCGGGCAGGGCGCGGGCACGCCCGTCGTCTCCGGCAGACTGAGGGGCAGGCCGCGCACGGCCCGGACGGCGAGATAGGCGAAGGCCTGGGCCTCGATATCGTCGCCGCGCCAGCCCAGGGCCTCGGCGGCGACCACCTTGCCCGGCAAACGGGCATCGAGCGCGGCCATCAGCACCGCGTTCCGGCGCCCTCCCCCGCAAATCACCCACAGCAGTGGCACGGCGGGCAAATGATCCGCGCCGCGCCGGATCGCGGCGGCCGTGAAGCCCGTCAAGGTCGCCGCGCCGTCTTCCGGGCTCAAAGCGGCCACGGCCTCGTGCCCGAAATCGAGCCGATCAAGCGATTTGGGCGGGCGCTGCGCGAACCAGGGCCGATCCAGCATGCCGGCCAGCACATCCTCGTGAACCCGCCCGGCGGCGGCCAGCTTGCCGTCCTCGTCCATGGCCGCGCCCGTGGTGCGGCGCACCCAGTCATCGATGGGTCCATTGCCGGGACCGGTGTCAAAGGCGACGATCCGCCCATCCGTGCCCACCCAGGTGATGTTCGAGACCCCGCCGATATTGACCACCGCCATGGGCTCGCGCAGCCCGGTCTTGACCGCGAGAGCCCGGTGAAACAGGGGGGCGAGCGGCGCGCCCTGCCCACCGGCGGCGACATCCGCCTGGCGAAAGCGCCCCACGACCGCCTTGCCGAACGCTTTTGCCAGGGCCGCCCCGTCGCCAAGCTGCACCGTCAGCCGGTCATGGGGGCGGTGGAGCACGGTCTGGCCGTGAAACCCGATGAGATGCACCGCCTCGAAGGCCGGGCCGTGGGTGCGGGCAAAATCGCCGATTGCGGCGATATGGGCCTCAGTCACCGCCGCCTCGGCCTCCTGCCAGACGGCGCGGGTGGCCTCGTCCACGGCGCCGCCGGGCGCGAGGGCCGCGCCCGCCTCCACCGCCCGGTCAATGGCCGCGCGGGCCGCCGCCGGATAGGGCGCGGAGGCCACGGGGCCGAATTCGCTGACCGTTAAACCGTCGCTTGTGATCACGGCCAGATCGATTCCGTCCATGGATGTGCCGCTCATCAGGCCGAGGGCGTGCATGGGCCCCACGTCGAGGCTGAGCCCCTCGCTTCCGGGAAGCACCTTGATCATGGCAGTCTCCTGGCTTAGACCGACGCCGCTTTACGCGCGTCCGTGGGTCACCCATTGCGTGTAAATCGTGCCCCATTTTCGGAGTAGCGTCATGAAGCCGGCCCCCAACGACCTTTTGCACATCCTCACCGAGAGGGGGTTCATCCACGATCTGACGGACCGGGAAGCCATCGCCGAGGCTCTCAAGGCCGGCACCGTGAGCGGGTATATCGGCTTTGACCTGACCGGGCGCAGTCTCCATGTGGGCAGTCTTGTGCAGATCATGATCCTGCGCTGGATGCAAAAATGCGGTCACCGGCCCATCGTCCTGATGGGTGGCGGCACGACGCGGATCGGCGACCCATCCGGCAAGGACGAAAGCCGCCCCCTGCTCGACGAGCCGACCATCGCTGCAAATATGGCTGGCATCCGTAAAGTCTTTGACAAGTTTCTCACCTTCGGGGACGGGCCCACCGATGCTGTCCTCCTGGACAATTACGATTGGCTTAAGGACCTCAATTACATCGGCTTCCTGCGCGATTACGGCCCCCATTTCACGGTGAATCGCATGCTGACCTTCGACAGCGTGCGCCTGCGCCTTGACCGGGAACAGCCCCTCACCTTCCTTGAGTTCAACTACATGCTGTTCCAGGCCTACGACTTTCTGGAGCTGCACCGGCGCCTGGGCTGCCGCATCCAGTTCGGCGGCTCGGACCAGTGGGGCAACATCGTCAATGGCATCGAGCTTGGCCGGCGCATCGAGGGCGCCCAACT
>CAYYTT010000215.1:0-5855 GCA_964474635.1 uncultured Alphaproteobacteria bacterium
CGGGCGGGGCGGCCGTGGGCCGGCGGCGGGGGGGGGGGGGGCGGCCCCGGGCCTGGGATGCCGTGACACCGTCTGTGGCACATGCGCGGGACGCCCTTCGGCGGGGCGGTCGGCCCTGGCGGGGCTGGCGCGCGCTTGGCCGCACGGCGGGCCTGCTTTTCAGAAGGTGGGCTTAAGGTATTTTCCCAGTATCATCGGCGCGGCGCGACGTGATGCTCGAGCGTAAAACACGCTCTATTTTGAAGATCTCGGCCAACGGTCCGCTCAATACGGACCCAAGACCAGCGATAGCAGCAAGAACAGGGGAGGCATCGACCGGCAATGAATTTCGATTTTTCGGAAGACCAGAAATTCCTGAAGGATCAGGCCCGCAAATTTCTCACCGAGCGTTGCCCCGCGACGGTGGCCCGCGCCGTGTTGGAGAGCGGCACGACCCACGATGAGGGTCTGTGGCGTGCCATCGGTGAGATGGGCTGGACCGGCACCGCGATCCCGGAAGCCTATGGCGGGCTGGGTCTTGGCCATCTGGAGCTGTGCGTTATTGCCGAGGAACTGGGCCGCGCCCTTGCTCCGGTGCCCTTTGCCTCTTCCGTTTATCTGGCGACCGAAGCCGTGCTGACGGCCGGATCCGAGCAGCAAAAGAAAGAGCACCTGCCGGCCCTGGCCGCTGGCCAAAAGATCGGCACCATGGCCATCGGCGAGGGCGCCAAGCCCGCGACGCCGGTCTCCATGACCGTGCGCTTTGACGGCGCGAGCCTCCACGGCGAGAAACTGCCCGTGCCCGATGGCATGGCGGCCGATTTCGCCGTTGTCGTTGCCAAAAACGGGGACGGCAAGGACGAGGGCGATGTGGATCTTGCCCTTGTGGACCTTAAAGGCCCTGGCGTGACCCGGGAAACGGTCCAGACCCTCGATCCGACCCGCCCGCACGCCAAAATCACCTTTGCCGGCGCCCCGGCAGAGCGTCTGGGGGCCTCCGGGGCCGGTTGGTCCTTGAGCCGGCAGATCCTGGACCGGGCGGCGGTTCTGACGGCCTTCGAACAGGTCGGCGGCGCCGATGCCTGCCTCGAAATGGCCAAGGACTGGGCTTTGAACCGGTATGCGTTCGGCCGGCAGATCGGCTCCTATCAGGCGATCAAGCACAAGCTTGCGGACATGTATGTGAACAACGAACTGGCCCGCTCCAACGCCTATTACGGCGCCTGGGCCCTGGCCACCGATGCCGCCGACCTCGCCATCGCCGCGGCCGGCGCGCGGGTCAGCGCGACCCAGGCCTACCACTATGCCTCCAAGGAGAACACGCAGACCCACGGCGGTATGGGCTTCACCTGGGAAGGCGACTGCCACCTGCACTACCGGCGCTCCAAGCATCTGGCGCTCGTCCTCGGGGCCGAGCGGGTCTGGAAGGACCGTCTTGTGAGCCAGCTCGAGCGCCGCAACGTGGCGTAACGGGTCGTCAGGGCAAAGTGGATTTTAAGGGGAAGGACCAACGCTATGGATTTCAACGACACGCCGGAAGAAGCCGCATTCCGCAGCCAGGCCCGCGCCTGGCTCAAAGCCAATGCCAAGCCGAAGAACCCGGACGGCACCGCCACGCGCTATGACACCACGGCGGCGCTGCTCGAGGCCGCCCGCGCCTGGCAGCGCAAGAAAGCCGATGCCGGCTTTGCCGCCATCACCTGGCCCAAGGAATACGGCGGCCTTGGCGGCACGCCCATGCAGCAGGTGATCTACAACCAGGAAGAGGGCAAGTTCGACGTGCCCCGGGGCGTCTACGAGATCGGCCTGGGCATGTGCATTCCCACACTGATGGCCTATGCGACGCCGGAGCAGTGCACGCGCTATGTGGACCCGGCCCTCAAGGGCGAGGAAATCTGGTGCCAGCTGTTCTCCGAACCGTCCGCCGGCTCGGACGTGGCGGGCCTGCGCACCAAATGCGAGCAGGTGGGCGATGAGTGGATCATCAATGGCCAGAAGGTTTGGACGTCTGGCGCGCATTTCTGCGACTACGGCATCCTGGTGGCGCGCTCCGATCCCACGGTGCCCAAGCACAAGGGCCTGACCTTCTTCTTCCTCGACATGAAATCGCCGGGCATCGAAATCCGCCCCATTAAGCAGGCCTCCGGCGGCTCGGGCTTTAACGAGGTCTTCTTCAACGATGTGCGCATCCCCGATGCCCAGCGCCTGGGCAATGTGGGCGATGGCTGGAAGGTCGCGCTGACCACGCTGATGCATGAGCGTCTTGCCATCGGCGGCACCTCCGGGCCTGACGTCAGCGAGCTGATCGAGTTGACCAAGGCCATCATGCTCGAGGACGGCCCCGCCATTGACAATGCCGCCGTGCGCGAGAAGATCGCCGACTGGTATGTGCGCTCGCAGGGCCTTGCCTACACGCGTTACCGCACCCTGACAGCCCTGTCCAAGGGGCAAATTCCGGGTCCTGAAAGCTCCATCGGCAAGATCGTGGCGGCGAGCCAGCTTCAAGACCTCTCCAGCCTCGCCATGGACCTTGAGGACATGGGGGGCATCATGACGGAAGCCTTCATGCCCCTGGAAGGGCAATTCCAGCAGTCCTTCATGGGCTCGGCGGGCCTGCGCATCGCCGGCGGTACGGACGAGATCCTGCGCAACATCATCGCCGAGCGGGTTCTGGGCCTGCCTGGCGATATTCGCGTCGACAAGGATATTCCGTTTAATGAACTTCCGACGGGACGCTAAGGCCCGTTGGGAGTGAGTGAGGAGTAGTCGGGGCCAAGACATGGTGAAGCCCAATACGGACCATCCCGGCCGGGATGGTCCCGAACCGAACGGTGAGGCGGATTTGAGTCTCTCGGCACGGTTCTTTTACTGGCTGGCCAGTGCCCTCGTGGTCGCCATCGCCCTTGTGGCGGTGTCGGCCCGGTCCATGGGGCTCCTGGGCCCCGAAACCCTGCTCGGCGAGATCCGCGAGACGCAGCGCCTGCTTGTGCTCACGCGGAATGCGCCGAACACGTTTTATCTCGAACGCGAGGAGACGGCCGGTTTCGAGCATGACTTGATCCGCGAGTTCGCCCGCCATGTGGGCGCCAAGGTCGGCTTTTCCATGAGCGATTCCCTGGCTGGCCTGATTGACGGCGTGGCGGGCGGGCAGGCGCATATCGCGGCCGCCGCCGTCTCGGCCGATCTGGACCTTCCCGGCGCGCTGCGTTTCGGCCCGTCCTATGGCGAAATCCGTTTGCAGATGGTCTGCCACCGGGAGGGTCCCACCCCGCGTCCCGCGCCGCGCCTGTCCCGGGAGCCCGTGTCGGTTCTGGTCGAAGGCTCCTTCGAACGGCGCCTTGGCGATATGCGCCAGTCCGCCCCCGATCTGACCTGGACGGCCATCTATGGACCGAGCACGGAAGACCTGATGGCCCAGGTTGCCGCCCGGGAGGTGGACTGCACCGTCGGCGATTCCGCCCTCGTGTCGGTCCATCGCCGCAATTATCCCGAACTTGTCGTTCCCTTCGATGTGTCGGGCCCAAGCCAGCTCGCCTGGATCGTGCCGGCAAACGCCCATGCTCTGCGGGCGGAACTGGCGCGCTGGTTCGCGCTGGCCTCCACCCAGGAACTGCTCGCCCAGTTGCACGAGCGGTACTACGGCCATGTTCCGGATTTCGATTATGTGGACATCGCACGGTTCGAGCGGCGCCTGAGCAGCCGCCTGCCCAAGTATCTGCCCCATTTCGAACGGGCGGCGACGTCCACTGGCCTGTCCTGGCGCCTGCTCGCCGCGGTGGCCTACCAGGAAAGCCATTGGCGCCCTCAAGCCACGAGCCCGACCGGCGTGCGGGGCATCATGATGCTGACCCGTTCAACGGCGCGCGACCTTGGAGTGGAAAATCGCCTGGACCCGGTGCAAAGCATCAATGGCGGGGCACGGTATCTGTCCCGCCTGATCGAGCGGGTGCCCGAAAGCGTGACGGGCCAGGACCGGCTCTGGTTTGCGCTTGCCGCGTATAATGTCGGGTTCGGCCATGTCATGGATGCGCGCACCCTGGCGCGCCGCCAGGGGCTCAACCCGGATCTGTGGAGTGACATCAAGACGACCCTGCCCCTGCTGCGCAAGAAGGCCTATTACAAGACCGTGCCCCATGGCTACGCGCGGGGCAGTGAGCCTGTGCACTATGTGCGGCAGGTGCGCCATTACCTCGATATCCTGGAACGCTGGCAGGGGCACGACGTATAGCCTTGGCATGCGATGTATGCGAATGGCTTGGGACGTGAGTAATCCGACATGCCCACATTGACAAAAGATGCCGTGGACGCGGCCCTCGATGCCTATGACGGCCGGCAGGTCCGCACGCTGCGCGGGCTGATCTCCGTCGTGGCGCCGCCCGAGGCGGTCATGATGCACATCATCGCCCGGTGTCAGGACGAGGAGGCGCGGATCCAGTCCGGCGCGTCCTGGCTCGTAAAAAACTTCCTGGAGGCCGGCGCGCGCCTTAACGCGGCCCAGACCAAGGCGCTGATTGCGAGCTATGGCCCCACCGTGTCCTGGGATGCTTGCCTTCACCATTGCCAAAGCATGCGCTGGCTGACCATTCCGGAGAGTGCCATGGCCGAGGTCGGAGAGTTCATCGGCCGCTGCACAGGCGCGCCCGAACCCTTCGTGCGTGCCTGGGCCTATGATGCGCTGTTCCAGATCACGCGCGCCGATCCCATGCTCCTCGCCGACACCGTGGACGTGCTCCAGGATGCCGAGGAGGACCCGGCGCCGTCGGTGCGCGCCCGTGTGCGTGCGCTGCTCAAGGCCAGCGGAGCCGCGGCGTGACGGCTGATCGGGGGGCGGAACCGGCCGGGCTGTCCCGGCGGTTCTGCGTGGCGCCCATGATGGACTGGACCGACCGGCACGATCGATATTTCCTGCGTCTGATTTCGCGGCATGCCCTTCTTTATACGGAGATGGTCACAACCGGCGCCGTGATCCATGGGGACCGGGAGCATCTCATTGGCTTTCACGAGGCGGAACATCCGGTGGCCCTGCAACTCGGCGGGTCCGACCCGGGCGACCTGGCACACGCCGCGCGCATCGGGGCCGACTGGGGCTATGACGAGATCAACCTCAATGTGGGCTGCCCGTCCGACCGGGTCCAGTCCGGGCGCTTCGGTGCCTGCCTCATGCGCGAGCCGGACCTGGTGGCGGACTGTGTGGCGGCCATGGCCGATTCGGTATCTTGTCCGGTGACGGTCAAATGCCGGATCGGGGTCGATGATCAAGAGCCCGAACAGGCTTTGCCGGCATTCGTCGACCGGGTGGCGGCCGCGGGCTGCCGGACATTCATTGTCCACGCCCGCAAGGCCTGGCTTCAGGGTTTGAGCCCGAAGGACAACCGCACCATTCCTCCGCTCGATTATGACCTTGTCTATCGGCTGAAGGCGGCCCGGCCGGACCTTGAGATCGTGATCAATGGCGGGATCGAGGATCTCGACGCGGCCGAGCTGCATCTTGGTCAAACGGACGGGGTCATGCTCGGGCGTGCGGCGTACCATACGCCCTATCTGCTCAGCGCCGTGGACGGACGATTGTTCGGCGCCGCCGCCGCGCCGCCAAGCCGCCTGGACATCGCGCGCGCGCTTGAGCCTTACATCGCGGCCCATTTGGACGCCGGCGGACGGTTGCACCAGGTGACGCGGCATATTGTGGGGCTCTACCAGGGGCAGCCCGGCGCCCGGGCCTTCCGCCGGATCCTCAGCGAGGAAGGCCCCCGGCCGGGGGCCGGGCTTGAGGTTTTGCGCAAGGCCGTCGCGGCCGTCGAAGAGCGCGGCCAGAGGGCGCGCGCAGAAGCGGCGGCATGAGCGCCTGTATCAAGGGGGGGGGAGGGGGCATGGAGGCC
>CAYYTT010000216.1:0-5719 GCA_964474635.1 uncultured Alphaproteobacteria bacterium
CATTGTGCTGTCCCTTCCATTTTGGTCGGATGTGCGAGCATTTTGCGCGCAGGTCTTCTGGACCCGGAAGGACTACGGCAATCTCCATGCCATGGCACGGCATGGCCCAAACCCGCGCAAACCCTGGGCTTGGCTTCGCCGCTTCAGGCCGCCCGGTCTGCCGGGCGGCAGAACGTGCCCGGCAAGGCTGACCATCGGGTGGGAATGCAGGTCCGGGAGAAAAACGAGCAAGGCCCAAACAGCGCATAATCGATAAGAGACGACTACGGACGGTCGTAACGTCACCACACCCAAGGACGGCCGCTCAAAGCATGGGGGTCTTCGTCACAGGGTGTGAGGGGATGGAAATGGGGCGCAGTTGTTGCATAGGGCGATAATGGTGCGGCGCGATGAATTTGCACTGCACTCAAGGCTGCGACCGCGGCCCGGCACCACTGCGCCCCCCCACTCGCGGAGCGCCACAAAAAAGTCCGGTGGGGGTGGGTGAGCACGAAAAAAGAGACCAGCGGCAAGCTGTACACAGACTGATCTGGATTTCTCGCCCACTGGTCTTAATCCGCACCATGGATAAATCGGCGAGTGCAAGGATCACACCGTGGGTGATCCCCCCACGCCCGCGCGGCGCATTCCTCCAAGGTACCGTCGTCGCGGCCTTGAGTGCGGTGCCGATTCATCGCCCGGCACGCTAACCGCACCATGCCCTAACCGCCGGGACGGGCAGACAGCCCCTCCATGATCGTGCGGTTGATGTCGATCAACGGATCCACGGGGGCCTTGCGCCGCATCACGTCGCTCGTGTAGCGGCTGACCCACAGGCTGATGGAAATAATTTGAGCTCGGACGGCTTCGGGCAACTGATTTGCGTCCGAAGTGCAATCGACCGACAGCGCCGACCACAGACGCCGGTTCTTATCCAGGGCCTCGATCAGCGCTTTGTCCGTGGGCTTCAATCCCTTGGCGGCCATCAGGGCGCCGGTGACCTGACCGAAGAGGCGATATTCCGTGTCACGCGGCGTCTCCGTGACCCGCTGCGTCTTCTGGTAGGCTTGAAGCGACATCGAAGAGCCTTTCCTTTTCGAACGCAAGAAGCTTCCGGCACTTCATGAGAGCCTTATAATACTGGTTGGCCATGACGTCCTGACTGATCGAGATACACGTCTGGAGAATGTCCGGGGTCGTCACGGCTCCCATGAATTCCGTCGTTCGTAAGGCAAATTCCTTATAATAGTCGGCGCTATTGTCCGGATCGAGATACATCATCATGATCGGAAAATAGATCCGTGTGGCTGGCGTGGAGACATCCTTTTGCTGAAGAATGTCCTTCTCGCGCAGGATCGAAGCCTTGTTCTGGAGCACAAGACTTGCCCGCCGGTCGCCATTGACCACCACGGCCCCGTTGAGAACGAACCGTTCGCCGGGCTTCAACGATAATTTCAGCGGCACCTTGGCCTCCCTGGCGGCCCCCCTTTGGCCCCGTGCACCCGCCCGCGTCACGCGGGACGCCGGCTTGCACCATGGATCTGCACCTTAGGCCCATGTCGGTTAAGGGGCCCTCAACCGCTTTGACAGCCTCCAGCAAAGCGGGAATGGGCGCGCGGTCCGGCCATGTCGCACCCTTTCACATTGCCGCCCCGGCCTTGCGCCCGGAGACCTTCGCGCACTTAAACAATCGTCAGCGTCACGCCCTTACCCTGTTGCCGCGTTGCTCCTGTTTTCGCCTTGCCCCTGTTCTCGCCTTGCCTCTAAGCGCGGAACGAACGAGCCCGGATGAGTCCCATGTCTGCTGCCCGACCTGCCCCTGTCATGCCCCTGTCCTTTGAGCGCGAGCCCTCTCCCGCCCTGCCGGGCGCAACGCCCTCGCCACTTGCCGGAACGCGGCCCTCCGGTCTTGACGAGGGGGCCTTGAAGAACTTGCGCAAGCGGTTCCAGGACACGGGACGGACCAAAGGGCGCGAGGCGGGCGCAGACGCGGCCCGGCGCCGGGCGGACAAGATCCTTGCGAAATTCTTTAAGCTGTTCGGCAAAGGACAGCACAAACAGGCCGCCCTCCAGGCCCTCGCCGCCATTGAGACTGACCCCACCTGCGGCCTTGCGCACCATGCCATGGCACTCGCGCTTGAAAAGCTGGGGGAGCTCCACAAGGCCTTGCAGTTTTTCGAAAAGGCGCTTGACCTCGATCCAACGGATCCGGATCTTTATTACAATCTTGGGAATACGGCCTGGCGCCTCAATCTGCTCGACGGCGCCGCGCGCCTGTTCAAACTCTATATCGAGCTGTGCCCGGAGAAATCCAACGGCTACAACAACCTGGCAAGCGTCCTGCGCGACCAAGGCCGGTTCGACGACGCCCTCGAGACCGTGCGCGCGGCCATCTACACGTTGCCGGAAGAACCTCACCTGTGGAATACGCTCGGCACCATCCTGCTGGAGCGGGGGGATGCGGACGAAAGCAACACGTTCTTCGACGAGGCCCTGCGCCTGCACCCCGACTTCGCCCAGGCCCTGCACAATAAGGCCTTCACGGCCTTTAATCTGGGCGACTTCGAAACGGCCCTCACCCATTGGGACAAGGCCGAAAGCCTGTGCGCCCACGACCGGCACAGGCTGGCGGAAATCGGCCATGGGGTCGGCCATTGCCTGCTCGCCATGGGCGATCTGCCGGCCGGCTGGAAAGCCTGGCAATGGCGCCACGACCCCGCCTACCGGGCGTGCACCTTGTTCAATATCCCGGCGCCCCGATGGACGGACGAAGATCTTACCGGAGCCCGGGTTCTTGCCATCGCCGAGCAGGGTATTGGCGATGAGATCATGTTCTCGAACGCCCTGCCCGAACTCATTGACGCGGTCGGCCCCGAGGGCACGGTGATGATCGCCGTTGAGCACAGACTTGTGCCCCTGTTCCGCAGAACCTACCCAACCCTGACGGTCGGCCCTCTGAAGGTTGGTCGCCACAACGGCCTTTTGACGCGCTCGGTCCCCTGGCTCGCCGAGGCGGGCGGCGTTGATTTTTACACGCCCTTTGGCGACACGCTGATCCCTTTCCGCCCACGCATCGAGGATTTCCCCAAGGACCGCCAGGTCTTGCGGGCCGAGACCGGCGCCGTGGCCACCTGGACGGAGCGCCTTGCGGCGCTTGGGCCCGCGCCAAAGATCGGTGTGTGCTGGCGCAGTGGTCACATGAGCGCCGCGCGCAGCAAATTTTACTGCCCCGTCGATTACTGGGGCCCCGTGTTCGAGCGCGAGGGGGCGATCTTTATCAATCTTCAGTACGATGACAGCGCGGCGGACCGGGAGCACATCACGCAGCGCTTCGGCGCCGAGGTGATCGACTTTGACGATCTTGACCTGCGGAACGATCTTGATGGAAACGCCGCGCTGTGCGCCGCGCTCGATCTGGTCCTCTCCGCGCCCACAGCCGCCGGCGGCCTCGCGGGCGCCGTAGGAACGCCCACCTGGTTTGTCTCGAACTCGACGCTGTGGCCGACCCTGGGGACCAACCACTACCCCTGGTACGCAGGCAGTCGGTTCTTCGCGCCTGACAGGTTCGCCGATTGGCCCTCCTTGATGACCCGGCTGGGCGGCGCGCTTGATGACCATCTTTCTCAAGGGGCGCCTGCTCTCACCCGCACCGCACCGCACCAGGCGACAGCTTAACCTCGCACGCTCGTCAAAAGGGTCTCGCAGGATCTGGGGGGCTCGCAAGTCTGGCGGGTCTCGCAAGTCCGGGGGGTCTTGCGGAGCCGGCGTCCATGGGGGCTGGGCGGGCCGTCGCTTGCCTGTCGCCACCGGCACGACTACCGTCACAAAGACGATGGATCGATGACAGGCGCCGGCGGGATGGTTCGGGCGGTGCCTTTTGGCGCTTGGCCTTCCTCTGCGGCCGCGGGGCGCCTCGCGAGGGAGATTTTGCCGATGCGCTTTGAAGGCACGCAGGACTATGTGGCAACCGAGGATCTTCGGGTCGCCGTCAACGCCGCCATCACCCTGCAGCGTCCGCTGCTGATCAAGGGCGAGCCGGGCACCGGCAAGACGGTGCTTGCCCATGAGGTGGCCAAGGCCCTGGGCGTGCCGCTCATCGAATGGCACATCAAATCCACGACCAAAGCCCAGCAGGGCCTTTACGAATATGACGCCGTGTCGCGCCTGCGGGACTCCCAGCTTGGCGACGAACGGGTCAAGGACATCAAAAATTACATCCGCAAGGGCAAGCTCTGGGAGAGCTTCACCGCGCCCCAGCGGCCCGTGCTGCTGATCGACGAAATCGACAAGGCCGACATCGAGTTCCCCAACGACCTGCTGCTTGAACTCGATCGCATGCAGTTTTTTGTCTACGAGACGGGCGAGACCATCAGCGCCGCGCAGCGTCCCATCGTGTTCATCACGTCCAACAACGAGAAGGAACTGCCGGATGCCTTTCTGCGCCGCTGTTTCTTCCACTTCATCAAGTTTCCGGACACGGACACCATGCGCAGCATTGTCGATGTGCATTTCCCGAACCTGAAACAGGATCTGGTGCGCGAGGCGCTCAACGCCTTTTATGAAATCCGCTCCGTCCCGGGACTGAAGAAAAAACCCTCCACCTCCGAACTGCTCGACTGGCTCAAGCTGCTGATGGTCGAGGATATCGATCCCCAGGTGCTGCGCGAGAAAGACCCCAACAAACTGATCCCGCCGCTCCACGGCGCGCTTTTGAAAAACGAGCAGGATGTTCACCTGTTCGAACGGCTTGCCTTTCTGGCGCGCCGGGACGCGAACTCGAACAACACCTGAGTTCGCCGCCAGTGAGGGGGCCGGCGCGGATGACCCGGTGCGCCTGCGGACACCGCGTTCCGCAGGACACACGGCACCGCCGGCCCCGCGGCACCAAGGATTGGGAGGGCCACCATGCTGTTCACCTTTTTCCATGAATTGCGGCGCGCCCAGATCCCGGCGAGCCTGAAGGAATATCTGCTGCTCCTGGAGGCCTTGAAGGCGGATCTCGCCGACAAGAAAGTCGAGGATTTCTACTATCTCGCCCGTGCGGCGCTGGTGAAGGACGAGCGGCATCTGGACCGCTTCGACCAGGTCTTTGGCCATGTCTTCCAGGGCCTTGATTATCTCGATGAAATTCTGGGTACGGACATCCCCGAGGACTGGTTGAAGGCACTGTCCCAGAAGTTTCTGACGGACGAAGAAAAAGAAATGATCGAGAGCCTCGGCGGCTGGGACACGCTGATGGAGGAACTCAAAAAACGCCTTGAGGAGCAGGAAAAGCGCCATGAGGGCGGGAACCGAATGATCGGGACGGGCGGGACTTCGCCCTTCGGCAATTCCGGCTACAATCCTGAAGGCGTTCGCATTGGCGAAGGGGGCGAACGGCAGGGCAAGGCCGTCAAGGTCTGGGACAAGCGGGACTTTCGCAATCTTGACGACTCGGTCGAGCTTGGCACACGGAACATCAAGGTTGCCCTGCGTCGCCTGCGCCGGTTTGCCCGGGAAGGGGCCGATACCGAACTCGACCTGGAAAACACCATTCGGCAGACCGCGCATAAAGGCTATCTCGACATCGTCGAAGTGCCCGAGCGGCACAATACGATCAAGGTGCTGCTGTTTTTCGACGTGGGCGGATCGATGGATCCCCATATCCGGGTCTGTGAAGAGTTGTTCTCGGCCGCCCGTTCCGAGTTCAAGCACATGGAATATTTCTACTTCCACAATTGCCTTTATGAGGGCGTGTGGA
>CAYYTT010000217.1:0-5709 GCA_964474635.1 uncultured Alphaproteobacteria bacterium
GAAAATACCCCACAGGGTCATCATGACATCGATCCGGGGGCGCTCCATCTCCTCAAGCGGAACAAGATCCGCGCCTGCCAGGCGGCCATAGCTGTCAAAGCGCGGCCGCGCGCCCACAAGCGCCAGGGCCTGGGCGAGGGGCGCGCCCTCGCTTTTAAGATTGTCCGTCCCCCACAGCACGAGCGCCACAGTCTCCGGCAGGGCGCCGTTGTCGGCCTCGTGGCGTGCCACCAGTCGGGCCGCCTGGCGCGCCCCGTCCGCCAGGGCAAAGGCGCTCGGCAGACGGAAGGGGTCGAACCCGTGGAGATTGCGGCCCGTGGGCAGAACCTCCGGCGTGCGCAGAAGATCGCCCCCCGGCACGGGCCGGATGAACTTGCCGTCGAGGGCCTCCATCAGGGCCGGCAGCTCGTGATCCTGCGACAACAGATGATTGGTCTGCGCCAGATCCTTGAACAGGGCCTGGACATCGTCCCGGCCCTCAAGGCCCGATTGGGCAATGACCCCGTCAATGGCGGCCCCGTCCATCAGGGCCTCAATGGCGTCCCGGCTGGGCTCGACCCCATGGGAGGCGTCGGCGATGGACAGGAGAATGTCGGCCCGTTCCTCGCGGCTGGGCGGCTCGCCAAGCACATGGAGGCCGTGGGGGATGAGGGTGTCTTCAAGCTCGCGCAGACGGGCCGAGAGGGCCAGCACTTGCGCTCCAGCCGTCTTGCCCCAGGCCGGTTCGGCGGCCGCCAGGTCGAGTTCGGCGGCCTGGGCCTGGATGACCTCGGCCAGATCCGCGCTCTCCTGGGCATTTTCCGGGGGCAGGGCGCGGAAGCGTTCGATGGCGCCCTTGAGATCCAAAAGCCCGCGATAGAGGCCAGCCTTGCCGACCGACGGCGTCAGATAGCTGATCAAGGTCGCCGCCGAACGGCGCTTGGCGACCGTGCCCTCGGAGGGGTTGTTGGCCGCATAGAGATAGAAATTCGGCACATCGGCGATCAGACGTTCCGGCCAGCAGGCGCTGCTCATGCCGGTCTGCTTGCCGGGCATGAATTCAAGCGCGCCGTGGGTGCCGAAATGCAGCACCGCATGGGCGCCGAAATCATCCCGGATGTAGCGATAAAAAGCGCTAAAGGCGTGGGTCGGTGTGAAGCCCTTTTCAAAGAGCAACCGCATGGGGTCGCCCTCATAGCCGAAGGCCGGCTGGATGCCCACGAAGATGCTGCCGAATTGGGCGCCGAGCACGAAGATGGACTTGCCGTCGCTGAGCTGGCGTCCGGGCGCGGGACCCCACTGGCCTTCGATCTCGGCCAGGTGGCGCTCGTGGCGCACATGGCCGTCGGCCGAAATCTGGGCGTGGACATTGGCATCCATGCCATAGGCTGCGCTGTTGCCCTCCAGGATCCGGGCCCGCAGGCTGTCCACGCTGTCCGGCACATCGACCTGGTAGCCCTTGGCCTTCAGGGCCTTGAGCGTGTTGAGCAGGGAGGCAAAGACCGACAGGTGCATGGCCGTGCCGACCGCGCCCGCGTTGGGGGGGAAATTGAAAAGGACAATGGCGAGCCGGCGGTCTTCCGCCTCGGCTTTGCGCAAATCGACCAGCTTGGCGACCCGGTCGGCCATCAGGTCGGCCCGCTCAAAGCAGCAGCGCATCTCGCGGCTGGACAGGCCCCCGTCCTCGGTCGTCGACTGGATCGGGCACTGGCGGTCGCAGCAGGTCAGATGACCGCTGGCAACCCCGGCTTCGCTCGCCCGGCCGCCGAACACCATGGGTGCGCGCGCGCCGTCCAGCTCTGGAATGGCGACCATGATGGTGCTTTCCACCGGCATCAGCCCCCGATCCGACGTGCCCCATTGCTCCAGGGACTGGAACTCCAGCGGATGGGCGGCGATGTAGGGCACATCAAGGCCCTTGAGGACATCCTCGGCCGCCTTGGCGTCGTTGTAGGCCGGTCCTCCGACCAGGGAAAATCCGGTCAGGGAAATCAGGGCGTCGACGGCGGGCTTTCCGTCCTTCTTGAAGAAGGCGTCGATGGCCGGGCGCGCATCAAGGCCGCTCGCGAAGGCGGGCACCACCTCAAGGCCGCGGGCCTCCAGGGCCGCGATGACGCCGTCATAGTGACCCGCGTCCTTGCCCAGCACATAAGAGCGCAGCAGCAGGATCCCGACGCGCCCGCGCACCCGGTCGGTCTTCGCCGGATCCATCCGGGGGGCCGGCAAGTCGGCAGGGTCCTCGCTCATGCGCTGCTCAAGGCGCGGATGGTAGACGCCGACCTCCGGATAGACCATGGGCTCGGGCGTCTTGCCCAGAGCCTCCCGCAGGACTTCGCGCTCGCCCGATGCGTAACGGGTGATCAGGAAGCGGATCATGGCCGCAACGTTCTCGTCCGAACCGGCCAGCCAGTATTGCAGGGTCAGGAAATAGGCGCGCACGTCCTGGGCCGTGCCCGGAATGAACTTCAGGATGCGGGGCAGGCGGCGCAGCATGGCCATCTGCTTGGCGCCGGAACTTGCACCCGGCTTTGCGGTGCTGCTGCCGCGCAGGCGCTTGAGAAGGGCGAGGGCGCCGTTCTGGGGCTTGTTCATGGCGAACTTGCCCATCCGGGTCAGGCGGACGATCTGACCCTCGGACATGCAGCACACCATGGCGTCGCAATGGGGCTGGCGCGCCTCTAGGGCCGGCAGAACCGCCTGGATGTGGTTTTCCATGAACAGCATGGTGGCGATGATGATGTCGCCCTGTTCGATATCCTTCAGGCAGCGCTCAAGCGCCTGCGGGTCCTCGGCCCATTCGCTGGCCGGATGCAGCGTGAGAGACAGGCCCGGAATTTCTGGGACCAGATCACGTCGCGCGCGATCCACCGCTCCGGACAAATGATTGTCCAGAGTGACGATCACCACACGCACGTTAGCGCTATCAGCGTCCAAAATGGGCTTTAGCATCGTAAAGCGTCTCCACCGTGATCATTGTCACGCCCTTGTCCCGGGCGTAGCTCTCCGTGTTGCGCCGGGCCTTGCCGCGCACAAAGAAGGGGATCTTGCGCAGCTCCGCCTCGGCCTCGCTGTTCCAGTGCAGGTTTGCCGGATCGCCGGGCGCCTCGGCGCTCGCCTGCGCCGTGTCCGCGCCATCGTCCCCCGGCTCCTCGGTCCGCGGCGCGCCCGCCGTGGCGGGGCCATGGCCGAGATGGGAGGGGCCGGCATGGTCGTTGAATTCGAAATCTTCCCGGAACATGGCCAGGAGATGCTCCTCAAGGCCCATCACGAGCGGGTGCACCCAGGTGTCGAACAGTACATTCGCGCCCTCAAAGCCCATGACCGGGGAGTAGCGGGCGGGGAAGTCCTGCACATGGACCGGCGCGGAAATGACTGCACACGGAACACCGAGCCGCTTGCAGATATGCCGTTCCATCTGGGTGCCGAGCACCAGTTCGGGCTGCAATTCGGCGATGCGCGCCTCGACTTCGAGATAATCGTCCGTAACCAGAGCCTCGACGCCGTAAATCTCCGCGGCCGCGCGCACATCGCGGGCAAATTCGCGGTTGTAACAGCCCAGGCCGACGACCTCGAAGCCGATTTCTTCGGCGGCCACCCGGGCCGAGGCGATCACATGGGTCGCATCCCCGAACAGGAAGACCCGCTTGCCCGTGAAATAGGTGGAGTCCACCGAGCGCGACCACCAGGGCAGGCGGCAGTCCGCGTCGGCAAGCACCGGCGCCGGATCAATGCCGCTCAGTGCGGCAATCTCCAGGACAAAGTCCCGTGTCGCGCCAACTCCCATAGGCACCGTCGTGATGCAGGGCTGCTGGAAGGTCTTCTCGAGCCACCGGGCGGCCGTGAGGGCAATCTCCGGGTAAAGAACAATATTGAAATCGGCGTCCGGGAGGCGTGCCAGATCGTCCGGGCCCGCATAAAGCGGCGCGGTCACGTTCACTTCGACGCCGAGCCGATTGAGCAGGCGCGTGATTTCAGTGACATCGTCCCGGTGGCGAAAGCCCAGGGCCGTCGGGCCCAGAATGTTGCAGCGGGGCCGCGCTCCGGCAGGTCCGGAGGAGGGGGGGGAGGACGGCACCGGCGCGCGCCCCGCTACGGCGTTGAGGGTCCGGACCATGTGATAGAAGGTCTCGGAGGCTCCCCAATTCTCTTTACGCTGATAAGCCGGCAGTTCGAGCGGTACCACGGGCACGGGCAGGTCAAGCGCCTTGGCAAGTCCGCCGGGATCGTCCTGGATCAGTTCGGCCGTGCAGGACGCGCCGACGAGCATGGCCTTGGGCGCAAAGCGCTCATAGGCCTCCCGGGCGGCCGTCTTGAAGATCTCGGCCGTGTCAGAGCCCAGGTCCCGGGCCTGAAACGTGGTGTAGGTCACGGGCGGGCGGGCATTGCGCCGCTCGATCATGGTGAAGAGAAGGTCCGCATACGTGTCGCCCTGGGGCGCGTGCAGCACATAGTGCACGTCCTTCATGGCGGTGGCGACCCGCATGGCCCCCACATGGGGCGGTCCCTCATAAGTCCACATTGCAAGCTGCATGGGCTACACCTTCAAAAGGCCGCGGCGGCGCAGCGGGCGGGCAAAGAGTTCGGCAAGGTCGCCGGCCTGGTCAAACCCGTGGACCGGCGTGAAAACAAGCTCGATGGACCACTTCGTGGTGATGCCCTCGGCCTCCAGCGGATTGGCAAGCCCCAGGCCGCACACGGCGATGTCGGGTTGGGCCTCCCGCGCGCGGTCGAGCTGGCGGTCCACGTCCTGGCCCTCACTGACCGTGACATGGTCCGGCAGCTGAGCAAGATCGGGACCCACATGCTGGCGGTGCAGATAGGGCGTGCCCACTTCCACCGGCTCCATGCCGACTTCCGTGTGCAAAAAGCGCGCGAGCGGCACTTCAAGCTGGCTGTCGGGGAAGAAGAAAATCCGCTTGTCCTCAAGGGCATCCCGGTAACGCTCCACGGCCTTTTCGGCCCGGGCCCGGCCCGGCGCCACGGCCGCCTCGAAGCGCTCGGCGGGAATGGAAAAATGCTCGGCCGCCGCGCGCAGCCAGGCTTCGGTGCCTTTCGCGCCGAAGGGGAAGGGCGCGGGCAGGTGCCGGGCGCCCCGATCCTCAAGGGCGCGGCCTGTATCGCCAAGAAAAGGCTGGGCGAGCAAAAAGACCGTATTCGGACCGACGGTCGGCAACGCGCTTGACTGGCGCGGGGGCAGAAAGCTCACGCCGTCAAGGCCCATCTGCTCGAACAGGCGGCGGAACTGGTCCTCCACCACATCCGGCAGGGCGCCGACCACGAGCAGATTGGGCGCGGCCTCACCGCTCGCCGCCGGCATTTCTGGGACAAGTGACGCGAGGCAGGCGTCTTCGCCTTGCGTGAACGTCGTTTCAATGCCGCTGCCGGAATAATTCAGGATGCGGACCCGGGGCATGAAGGTCTTGGACAGCCGCTCGGCCGCCCGGGAGAGATCGAGCTTGATGACCTCCGAGGGGCAGGAGCCGACCAGGAACAGCATCTTGATGTCGGGCCGGCGCTCCAGCAGGCGGGTGACCACCCGGTCGAGTTCCTCATTGGCATCGGCCAGACCGGCCAGATCCCGCTCTTCCATGATCGCCGTGGCAAAGCGCGGTTCGGCGAAGATCATCACGCCGGCGGCCGACTGCATCAGGTGGGCGCAGGTGCGCGAGCCGACGATCAGAAAAAACGCATCCTGAATTTTTCGGTGCAGCCAGACGATTCCCGTCAGGC
>CAYYTT010000218.1:0-3388 GCA_964474635.1 uncultured Alphaproteobacteria bacterium
GTATCACATCGGCTTCCGAATGTTCGTTGACACGCCGTTCGGCCGTAATGGGGATTTTTTCGCAGATTTCCCGGGCCTTGGACGAGCAAATGCCGTGAATGTAGGTCAAAGCAATCACGACACGCTTGGATGTCGGAATGTTTACGCCGGCGATACGGGCCACTTGAAACGCCTCCAAACCAATGGCGTGCTCCACCGCAGCGCCACGTCAACTGGTATCGATGAAAAGAAGCCGGACCCGGTGCCGGGCTGAGCGATGCAGGACTTTAAAAAGAACGCTGCACGGGTCTCACGACAGCCCCGAAAAGATGCGGAACTATAAAAGTCTTGCTTTCCGCGTCAAGCCCTGATCCGCGCCGCCAAGGGAGAGCTCGGAACAGAGCCAAGTCTTCAACCTTCTTGTCGTGTTACGAATGGGGCGTTTCGATCTGCCCCAAGTGAGTCAGGATCTGTGTTGTGACCTCGTCGATTGAGGCCATGCCGTCGATTTTGTGCAGCTTGCCCTGTCCCTCATAGTAGGGCAGCAAAGGCGCCGTCTGCTCCCGATAAACCTCCAGACGCTTCTTCAGCGTCTCGGCATTGTCATCGGCGCGCACGCTGTCGGGGTTTTCCCGGCGGCGCGTCTCGATACGGTCCAGAAGCGCGGCCTCGTCCACCACCACTTCGATCACCGTGTCGATGGACTGACCCTTGCCGGCCAGCATCTCATCGAGCGCCTCGGCCTGGGGCACATTGCGGGGAAAGCCATCGAGGATGAAACCGTGGCCGCAATCGGCCTCCTCGATCCGCTCGGCAATGATCTGTACCACGACCTCGTTGGGCACCAGATCGCCGCGATCCATGATCTCCTTGCAGCGCTTTCCCACCTCGGTGCCCGCGGCCACGGCGGCGCGCAACATGTCGCCAGTGGACAGTTGCCGAATGTCGTAGCGCGCTTCGATCACCTTGGCCTGGGTGCCCTTCCCGGCGCCAGGTGGGCCCAACAAAATCAATCTCATCGCCGGCTCCCCCTCAGTTTGGATTTTTTGATGAGCCCTTCGTACTGGTGGGCCAGCAGATGGCTTTGCACCTGGGCCACGGTATCCATCGTCACCGTGACCATGATGAGCAGAGACGTGCCGCCAAAGAAGGTTGCCGCGAAGGCCGCCGGATTTTGCGCAATCAAGAATTCCGGCAACAGACAAACCGCCGTAAGATAGATAGAGCCGACCACCGTGAGCCGGGTCAGGACATAGTCAATATATTCCGCCGTCCGCTTGCCCGGACGGATCCCCGGGATGAAGCCGCCATATTTTTTCAGGTTCTCGGCGGTGTCCTCCGGATTGAAGACAATGGCCGTGTAGAAGAAGCAGAAAAAGATGATCAGGCTGGCATAGACCGCCATGTAAAGCGGCTGGCCGTGACCAAGTAGCGCCGTGACCGACGTCATCCAGTCCGGCCCCCCCTCGGCCTGGAAACTCGCCAGGGTGAGCGGCAGCAGGAGAAGAGACGAGGCGAAAATCGGCGGGATCACCCCGGCCGTATTGATTTTCAGCGGCAGGTGTGAGGTCTCCCCGCCCATCATGCGGTTGCCCATCTGCCGCTTGGGATACTGGACAATCAGCCGTCGCTGCGCCCGTTCCACAAACACGATCACGCTGATCACCACCACGATCATGATCAGCAGGCCGAGGATGAGGCCCCCGGACAGCACGCCCTGGCTGCCCAATTCCAGGGTTTGAAACAGGGCGCGCGGCAATTCCGCGACGATGCCGGCGAAAATGATGAGTGAAATCCCGTTGCCGACGCCCCGAGCCGTCACCTGCTCGCCCAGCCACATGAGGAACATGGTCCCGCCCACGAGGGTGATGACGGTGCTCGCCAAAAAGAACGGCCCCGGATTGGTCACCGCTCCGGAGGCCTGGAGGCCATTGCCGATGGCAAAGGCCTGCACCGCCGCCAGGACCACCGTAAGATAACGGGTGTACTGGTTGATCTGCTTACGGCCCTGCTCGCCCTCTTTCTTGAGCTGTTCAAGTTGCGTCGAGACGGTCGTCATCAACTGCATTATGATCGAGGCCGAGATATACGGCATGATGTTGAGCGCGAAAATCGCCATGCGCTCCACCGCGCCGCCCGCGAACATGTTCACCATGCCCAGAATACCGCCGGCGGAATTCTGAAACAGGTTCGAAAACGCCACCGGATCGATACCGGGCATCGGAATATATGTGCCGAGCCGGTAGATCACGAGCGCGCCCAGGGTGAACCAGATGCGCTGCTGCAGCTCCTTCGCCTTGGCAAAGGACGAGAAGTTGATGTTCTGGGCGAGTTGCTCGGCGGCTGAAGCCATAGGAGCGCTACTCCGTTCATCCCGGCGCGGTGATCGCGCGCCTTGAGGGGTGTGTACCGGTCATCGGACCTGAAAAATCTCACAGAGTTTAGGGCCTCATGCCGAAGCCGGCCAAGGCCCAATCACACTGCGCGGCGCGTGCTGCCCCTCAGGATCAGCCGGCGGCCTGTGCCGCCGCCGCGGCCAGTTTCTTGTTGCCGTTAAAACCGCCCTTGCGCTTGCGCGACGGCACCGTACCGATCAGGGAGACCGAGCCCCCCGCCTTTTCGATGATTTCAACAGCCGATTTCGTGGCGCCGGCAGCTTCAATGGTGACTTTCGCGGTGAGTTCACCCTCACCCAGGATCCGAATACCATCGAGTTCGCGCCGCACCAGGCCTGCCGCGATCATCGCCTCCGCCGTGATGGGCCCATCGGCCGACAGCCGGCCCGCGTCAATGGCCTTCTGGAGCCGGCCCACATTTACCTCGGCATAATCCAGCCGGTTCGGCTTGTTAAAGCCCCGCTTGGGCAAGCGCATGTGAAGCGGCATCTGACCGCCTTCAAAGCCCTTGATGGCCACACCAGACCGGGACTTCTGGCCCTTCACGCCGCGTCCGCCGGTCTTGCCCTTGCCCGAGCCGATGCCCCGGCCGACACGCATGCGGCCCTTACGGGCACCCGGATTATCCGCCAACTGATTGAGACGCATGGTCAACTCCACTTGCAGCCACTGGGCGTTTCACGCCGCGCCCGGATATCCAGGCACGGGGACGCTCTCAGGCCGTCTCATCCACGATCCGGACCATATGCCGGACCTTTTTGATCATACCGCGCACGGACGGTGTGTCCTCAAGGGTGCGCCGCTTGTGCATTTTGTTCAGACCAAGGCCGATCAGGGTCGCCCGCTGGTCCCCCGGCCGGCGGATCGGGCTTCCCGTCTGCTCGATGGTCACGGTCTTGCCCTTGGCCGCCGCGGCGCCCTCGGCCTTGTCCGCTTTCTTCTTTGTGTCCTCAGCCATGACGGCCTTCCTTCTGTTCGTCGATCTTTCGCTTCGCAGCGGTCTTTCGCTTCGC
>CAYYTT010000218.1:3488-5675 GCA_964474635.1 uncultured Alphaproteobacteria bacterium
TCTTTCGCTTCGCAGCGGTCTTTCGCTTCGCGGCGGCCGTCTGCTCCGCGGCGGGCAGCGGCCCCGTCAGATCAGGCGCGCCCAGTTGGGCCCAGTGTTTATGAGCCCCGGTATTTATGAGCCCCGGTATTTACGAGCCCAAGGTGTTTATTCGATCGCGCCGGCGCTCTCAGCCGGACCGTCACTGCGGCGCGCGATGATCTCACTCACCTTCTTGCCGCGCTTGGCCGCGATGGTGCGCGGCGACATTTCCTTCTTCAGCGCATCGAACGTGGCGCGCACCATATTGTGCGGGTTCGCTGTGCCGAGGGACTTGGCCACCACGTCCTGAACGCCCAGGGTCTCGAAGACGGCGCGCATGGGACCGCCGGCGATGATCCCCGTGCCCGGAGGCGCCGAACGCAGCACCACCTTGCCTGCGCCGTGACGGCCTTCAATGTCGTGGTGCAGGGTGCGCCCTTCGCGCAGCGGCACACGGATCATGTTGCGCTTGGCCGCCTCCGTCGCCTTGCGGATGGCCTCGGGCACCTCGCGGGCCTTGCCGTGGCCGAAGCCGACCCGCCCCTTCTGGTCGCCCAGAACGACGAGCGCGGCAAAGCCAAAGCGCCGGCCCCCTTTCACCACCTTCGCAACGCGGTTGATGTGCACCAGCTTGTCGACGAATTCACTGTCGCGGTCGTCGCGATCCCGATCTCCCCGTGCCACGTGCGTCTTCCTTCCGTTATCAGACCGTATGCCGTCCTGCGCGCCGATCGGCGAGCGCGGCACGGTTCATCAAAATTTCAAACCGCCTTCGCGGGCCGCGTCGGCCAGGGCCTTGACCCGGCCATGGAACAGATAGGCGCCGCGATCGAAGATCACATCCGTCACACCGGCTTCAAGGGCGCGCGCGGCGATCCGCTTGCCCACCTCGACGGCGGCCGCCTGGTTGCCGCCGGCCTTGAGCTGCTCGCGCATTTCCTTCTCAATCGAAGATGCCGAGGCGACGGTCCGCCCCTGCGCGTCATCGATCACCTGCGCGTAGATGTGGTTCGCGGACCGGAACACCGACAGGCGCGGACGACCATTGGCGCGTTTGCGCAAGTTCATCCGTGTGCGGTCGCGCCGACGCTGGAACAATTTCGTGGTCTTGCTCATCGCCTCTGAACTCCTGCGGCCCCGATGCTCTCAGGTCCGTCCATCTCGCAAACCCGTATCGCTTGCCCGCCGGCAAACGGCGCGCGCGGCCAACTGGGGCCGCACGGCACGGGCGTTACTTCTTCTTGCCTTCCTTCCGGAAGATGAACTCGTCGGCGTACTTCACACCTTTACCCTTATAGGGCTCGGGCGGACGATAGCGCCGGATTTCGGCCGCGACCTGGCCGACTTTCTGCTTGTCGATGCCGCTCACCCGAATGGCGGTCGGCTTTTCGCATTTAATCTCGATGCCGTCCGGGATCGGATAGAGCACATCGTGGCTGAACCCGAGTTGGAGTTGCAGGTTATTACCCTGCACCTGGGCCCGGTAGCCAACCCCGTTGACTTCAAGGTCCTTCGAGAACCCCTCGCTGACACCGTGCACCATGTTGGCGACCAGCGTGCGCTGCATACCCCACATGGCGCGCGCGCGCGCGCTGTCATCACGCGGTTTCACGGTGAGCCCATCATCGTCGAGCGTGAGCTCGACATCGTCGACCAGAGTCAATTCGAGAGTGCCCTTGGATCCCTTCACCGAAACGGTCTGTCCGTTCACGGTAGGCGTCACGCCCTTGGGGATAGCGATGGGCTGTTTTCCAATCCGCGACATGATCTCACTTGCGCGCGCCCGGCACGCACTCCTTTTCAGGTCCTCGACACACCGTCAGTAGACGGTGCAGAGCACTTCACCACCGACATTCTCGGTCCGCGCGTCCGCATCCGACATAACGCCCTTGGGCGTGGACAGGATCGAGATGCCCAAACCATTGCGCACCCGCGGCAACTCGCGGATGGACGAGTAAACCCGGCGCCCCGGTTTCGAGATGCGTTTGATCTCGGAAATCACCGGCTCGCCTTCGTAATATTTCAATTCGATCTCGAACTCAGGGTGAGTGCCCTGCGCTTCAACCCGCAAATACCCGCGGATGAACCCTTCCCGCTCGAGCACATCGAGAACCCGTTCGCGCAAGGACGAGGCCGGCGTCGAGATCTTCGACTTGCGGCGCATCT
>CAYYTT010000219.1:0-5596 GCA_964474635.1 uncultured Alphaproteobacteria bacterium
GCTCGACTGCGTCGGAAACTGTCTTGAGGCGAGGGTCCGGGACGTGGATAATCGGTCGTGCGATCATGGCGGCGGACATAAGGGGTCGCCGCATTGTGGTCAAGGTTGGCGGGAGTATCGAAGGTCGGGGCCGTGTGGGGGTTAGGGACACAGAAGATCCCGCCGCACGCTTTGCATTCGGATAAGACAATTCCACGAGGAAGAAAGGATTGCCCGATGGGAGTTTGGGTGTTGGCAGCCGCGATCGTGATGGCGGGCACGATTATAGCGGGGGTGGTGTTCCTGCGGACGCGCCGGGGGCCCACGGATCAAGAGCTGGAGGCTCAGCGCGTGACGGAGATGCGCGCCGATAACCTCGAGCAGAGCGTGCAAAACCTGATGTCGAGCCAGTCTGAACTGGCCGGCCGCATGAGCCAGCTGGCCGAAGCGCAGACGCGCAGTCAGGCCGGCATGATGAAGGCGCTTGAAGAGCGTCTTGATGCCGTGAAGCTCTATATGGGGCGCAGCCTCACGGAGCAGACCGACCGGACAACGAACACGTTGCACCAGCTGCAAAGCCGGCTCAGCATGATCGACGAAGCGCAGAAAAACATTTCCAACCTGTCCGGGAATGTCTCTTCGCTTCAGGACATGCTCACGGGCAGCCGCAGCAAGGGTCTGTTCGGTGAGATCCAGATGCAGGACCTGGTGACCACCAGCCTGCCGCCGTCCGCGTACAGCTTCGGCAAAGTGATGCCGAACGGCCGGACCGCAGACTGCCTGATCGAACTGCCCAACCCTCCGGGCCCGATCGTGATCGATGCTCAGTTCTCGCTGGACAGCTATCACATTCTGCGTGCCGCGAAGGATGACACGGAAAAGGCGCAGGCCGAGCGCGGTTTCCGCAACGCGGTTCTGAAGCATGTCGTGGACATCGCCGAGCGGTTCATCATTGCCGGCGACACCGCCGAATCCGCTCTGATGTTCCTGCCGTCCGAGTCCGTCTATGCCGAACTGCACTCCAACTTCCCGGACGTGGTGGAGAAGAGCTTCCGCGCCCGTGTCTGGATCGTGTCCCCGACGACGCTGATGGCGACCCTGAACACCGTTCGCGGTGTGCTGAAGGACGCCAAGATGCGCGAGCAGGCCCAGGTCATCCACAAGGAAACCGGCCTGATGCTCGACGATGTCGGTCGCCTGCAGAAGCGCGTTCTGAACCTTCAGGCGCATTTCGGTCAGACCGAAAAAGACGTCCGCGAGATCCTTATCGCGGCCGACAAGATTGCTCGCCGCGCCGAGCGTATCGAAGAAGTGCAGATCGGTGGCACCGACACGGCCATCCCGGCCATGCGGACAGTCGAAACGCCGCGTCAAGTGACCGAAGCTCCGAAGCCCGCTCCGGCCCCGGCGCGCCCGGTTGCTCCGCGTCAAACGGAGCCGATGTCCACGCCCGCCGCTCCGATCTCTCCGGCGCCTTCGCCCATCAAGCCAATGATGGCTCCGATGGCCGCCAAGCCGCTGGCTCCGGCCGCTGCGAAGCCGGTCTCCCCGGCTCCCGTTGCGCCTAAGGCTCCGGTGAAGCAAGAAGCGCCGAAGACCGAGACGTCCAAGCCGCGCGATCCGGCCTCCGTTTGGGCCGGCCTGTGGCTCTCCGCCATGACCGGTAAGCCCATCTCCAAGGGCAAGCCGGAAGCCGACACGGCTGAGAAGAAAGACGCCGCGCCTTCTAAAGTGACCGTCGCAAAGGTACCGAACGCGTTCATGCCAAGCGCGCCGAAGCCCGCCGCGCCGGCCGTGACGCCGAAGGCACCGGTTGCTCCGGTGAAGAAGGCCGAAGCACCGAAGCCGACCCCGGTGGTTCCGACCGCCGCGGCCATCAGCTTCGCTGATATCGCCGAAGACCTGGCTGAGTTCGGTGTGCCTCTGGCACCGCTGAGCTACGACAAATCCGCCGAGTCCAAGGCGACCAAAGCCGAAAAGCCGGCCGCTCCGGTCGTCAAGCCGGCCACCACGGCGCCCGGTCTGACCCCGCTCGCGGGCACGGCTCAGCCGAAGTCCACGGACACGCTCGCGAAGGCCGCCTCGGCCAAGCCGGCTCCGGTTGCTCCGAAGCCTGCTCCGGTCGCGCCGAAAGTGGCCAAGCCGAGCATCCCGGACGGTTCGCTGAACCCGTACTGGTCGCTCGCCATGCCGAAGACCGCCGCACCGAAGCCGGCCACCCCGGCTGCTCCGGGCAAGGTCGACCTGACGCCGAAGAAACTGTCTCCGGCCGAAGGCAAGGCTGATCTGCCGAAGGCGGGCTCCGCGCCGGTCGGTGGCACGGCTGCCAAGTCCAACCCGGCTCCGGCCAGCACGTCCGCTGCCAAGCCGCTGGGTGGTCATGGCCATGCCATCTACTTTCCGGCCATGAGCCTGGCGCCGAAGAAGGCTGAAACCACCCTGCCGGGTGCCAAGCCGACCGCAAGCGCCTCGCCGTTCCACACGATGCCGAAGGCAACGCCGGCCGATGCTGAAAAGCGCGCTGCCGCTGACAGCTCGGTGCCGGAAGAGCCCGATTTCGACATCGAGTTCGACGATCGCCCGACGATCTGGCCGCTGGTCTGATCCAGGCTGCGAGATCAATGAGTTGCAGGGGGAGGCCTTCGGGCCTCCCTTTTGCGTTTTTGGGTTTTGGGATCTTGGGTGTTCGGGTCTGGGGTGTTCGGGTCTTGGGTGTTCGGGCCTGGGGTGCTCGGGCCTGGGTTTCGAGGGCTTCGGGCCAGCCCGCGCGCGCCTGCGGGCACCATCTCGTTGGGCGGGCTTCAGCCCGCCACGGAAAATCGTCTCAGGTCGGAAACGTTTTTGTGGCGGGGTGAACCCGCCCTCCAAGGACATGCATCGCGGCACACCTTGCGTGTGGGTTTTCCCGTGGCCGTCCGTATCAATCCCATCCGTGTGCTCGGCCGCGTCAAGGCACGGGCTTTGCCCTCTTCGGCCTTGACCCGTCCTTGCGCGCACGGGTTTTGTCGGTGGCAGGTTGGCTCCGAAGAAGGGCCGGGTCTGCGGTCCCTCCAAAGAAGGCGACCGTTGGATCGAAAGACGGAAAGTTCCAGTTCGCCGTAGGGCGTGGTTCAGCCCGCCACGGAAAATCGTCTCAGGTCGGAAACATTTTTGTGGCGGGGTGAATCCCGCCCTGCGAAGGCGTGGAAAGTGCCCCTGCGCGCCACCGGCGCCGGCGGGGCGCTCTAACCCTCCAACAAGCCGGTCAAGCCGCTGACCACATTGGCGCCAAGGGCCTCTACGTTGTAGCCGCCCTCCATGATGACCACCGTCGGCCGGTCGAGCTTGGCGATGCGGGCCCCGATCCGCGCAAAATCCTCGGTCTGCAGTTTGAAGCGTGAGATCGGATCCCCATCGAAGGTGTCAAACCCGAAGGAGACCACGATGACATCCGGACCGAAGCGCTCCATACGCTCGCAGGCGGCCTCCAGGGTTGGGCGATAGCCCGCCCAATCGGTGCCAAAGGGCAGGGGGAAATTCGCCGTCAGCCCCTCGCCCTGGCCCTCCCCGGTCTCATCCGCATGGCCAAGAAAATACGGAAACTCCCAGCGCGGATCGGCATGCACATTGACCACCAGCACGTCCGAGCGGCGATAGAAAATCGACTGGGTGCCGTTCCCGTGATGGTAGTCAACATCCAGCACACCCACCCGCGATGCGCCCGTATCGCGCAGGCGTTGCACCGCGATAGCCGCATTGTTGAGATAGCAATAACCGCCGAATGTGTCCCGCGCCGCGTGGTGTCCCGGCGGACGAGTGAGGCAAAAGGCGGCATCCGCGCCGGTGGCCACCAGATCCGCGGCCGTGACCGCCGCCGCCGCGCCGGCGGTCGCAGCCTCCCAGGTTCCCGGGCCAATGGGCGTGCCCGCATCCATGGCGTAGTAGGACAAGACGCCGTCGATATGCTCGGGCCGGCGCGAGCGCAGCGTGCGCACGGGCCAGATCAGGGGCAGCGCGTCGGGTGCGTTGCCCTGTCCGTCGCCATGCTCGGCCAGCCACCTTGACCAGCAGCGCTCCAGAAACGTCAGATAATCGGCATCATGCACACGCCCAGCCGCGCCGGGATCGGAGGCATGCGGAGTAACCCAATCCTCAAAGCCCGCCGCCTCCAGGGCCGCCTTCACGGCAAAGGCCCGGTCGGGTTTTTCGAAACAGGGCTGGATTTCCCCGTCGTTCAATTCGCCCCGGCCATGGTGACGGGTATGCAGCGGGGAATAGACTATTTTCACCGGGTTTCTCCATCCTGACGGGCGCGCGCGGACCACTGGGCCCATTTGGCCGTGCGGCGCGGCCGTGAGCCCTCTTGGCGGGGCATGGGCCGGGTGCTACTTCACAGACCATGGCTAAGATGTCGAACATCCGCAATTTTTCGATCGTCGCCCATATCGACCATGGCAAATCGACCCTTGCCGACCGGTTGATCCAGATGTGCGGCGGTCTGACCGAGCGCGAAATGAAAGCGCAAGTGCTCGACTCGATGGATATCGAGCGCGAACGGGGCATTACGATCAAAGCCCAGACCGTACGGCTGACCTATCAGGCAGCCGACGGGCAGACCTACACGCTGAACCTGATCGATACGCCGGGCCATGTGGACTTCGCCTATGAGGTGAGCCGCTCCCTCTCGGCCGTCGAAGGCTCGCTGCTGGTCGTGGACGCCAGCCAGGGCGTGGAGGCCCAGACCCTGGCGAATGTCTACCAGGCGATCGAGCACAATCACGAAATTGTGCCCGTGCTGAACAAGATCGACCTGCCCGCCGCTGAACCGGATCGGGTGAAGGAGCAAATCGAGGAAGTGATCGGCCTTGATGCCTCCGACGCGATCGAGATTTCCGCCAAGACGGGGCTCGGTGTCGACAAGGTGCTGCAGGCCATCGTGGACCGGTTGCCCGCGCCCGAGGGTGAGCCCGACGCGCCGCTCAAGGCCATGCTGGTCGACAGCTGGTACGACGCCTATCTCGGCGTTGTCGTTCTGGTGCGGATTATCGATGGATCCCTGAAAAAGGGCATGAAGATCCGCATGATGCAGACCGGCGCCACCTATCCCGTGGACCGGGTCGGCATCCTGACGCCCAAGGGCGTCATGATCGATGCGTTGGGCCCGGGCGAAATCGGGTTCTTGACGGCCTCGATCAAGGAAGTGGCCGACACACGGGTCGGCGACACGATCACGGAGGACAAGCGGCCCACGGCGAAGGCCCTTGAGGGCTTCCAGCCGGCCCAGCCGGTGGTGTTCTGCGGTCTCTTCCCCGTTGACTCGGCGCAGTTTGAAGACCTGCGCGAGGCAATGGGCAAGCTGCGCCTGAACGATGCCAGCTTTGAATTCGAGATGGAGACCTCGGCGGCCCTGGGCTTTGGCTTCCGCTGCGGTTTCCTGGGCCTGCTCCACCTGGAAATCGTCCGGGAACGGCTTGAGCGTGAGTTCAAGATCGATCTCATCACCACGGCGCCGTCGGTGGTCTATCACCTCTATATGACAGACGGCACCATGATCGAGATGCACAATCCGGCCGATATGCCCGACGTGGTGAAGATCGACCGCATCGAGGAGCCCTGGATCAAGGGCACTGTGATGGTG
>CAYYTT010000220.1:0-5560 GCA_964474635.1 uncultured Alphaproteobacteria bacterium
ATGGCATCGAGGCGGAACCCATCCACGCCGCGCTCAAGCCAAAAGCGCGCCACAGCCAACAGGGCGTCTTGCACCACCGGATTGTGCACATTGAGGTCCGGCTGGCTTGAGAGAAAATTGTGCAAGTAGTATTGGCCGCGCCGGCTGTCCCAGGTCCAAGCGCTGCCACCGAACACGGACAACCAATTGTTGGGCGGCGTGCCATCGGGCTTGGCATCGGCCCAGACATACCAATCCGCCTTGGCGGTGTCGCGGCCCGCGCGGCTCTCCTGAAACCAGGCGTGCTGATCGGACGTGTGCGAATAAACCTGATCGATGATGATCTTCAGACCCAGCTCATGGGCCCGGTCCAGCAGGTCATCGAAGTCATCCAGTGTCCCGAACAGGGGATCCACATCGCGGTAGTCGGCCACGTCGTAGCCGAAGTCTTTCATGGGCGATTTGAAAAACGGGGATAACCACACCGCATCCACGCCGAGACTGGCCACATAATCGAGCCGCTGCGTAATACCGCGCAAGTCCCCCACCCCATCGCCTGAAGTGTCGAGAAAACTGCGCGGGTAGATCTGATAGATGACCGCGCCGCGCCACCACGGCGTGCCCGCCGTGACATCGCGCGAGGGTGCGTCCTCGACACCATCCGCCTGTGTGCTCAACGACTTGTCCTTTGTGGTTCCCTGGTTTTTCGCCGGCGCAGTCACAACCCAGTCAATGGATCAAAAAAGACAGCCTGAGCGGAGCCATTCAAGCCGCACGGTGCTCAAGCGAAGCACATGGGGAGCCCGGCCGGGTGCCTCGAGAGGGCAAAGCGTTTCATCCGCATCAGGCTCAAGGCCGTTTGTACCCTCCGGCGGCCGCAGGTCAGTCAAACCGGCCATTCGGCCCAGTGGTAGCGCCCATCGCCTGCTTTTGCCATGTTCTCTCGCCAAAAACAGGAGCGCTTAACAGGAGAAACGTCAGATCATAAATAGAACGAAAAGAGATCAGTGGCGCCCCATGCGGTCGCCTTGAACCTCTCAAAGCGCCCAAAAAAAGGGGCACCGCGCCGGGTGCCCCTTGTCGATCTTCAAAACCGTCAGCCACGAACGGCGATCACTCGGCCGGCTTGACGAATTTCAAAGTCATCCGGTCGGATTCGCCGATTTCCATATTGGCCTTTTTCTTGGCCTCGTCCTTTTCATTGAGGGACGGGGGCAGGCGCCACACGTAATCGTCCGCCGTCGGCTTGTCCTTCGGATTGGCGTTGATTTCGCTGGAGGCCTCCAGCTTGAAGCCCGCCGCCTCGGCCGCCTTGATCACATAGGACTGCTTCAGGTAGCCGTTGCTGCCATTGGCCCAATCATCCGCGGCGTCTTCCGGAGCGCGGTGCTGCACCACACCCATCACACCGCCCGGCTTCAGAAGGTCGAAGGCTTCTTTCAGGGCGTCATTGATCCAGTCGCCGCCGGCCCGGTTCAGATTGTGCAGGGCACGGACGAAAAGTACGTGGTCCATGGTGCCTTTCAGCTCTTCCGGCGCATCGCCGAAGTTCCAGGCGGCGATGGCCGGCTCGCCGTCAACCCACTCTTGGGCGCGGGTCGGGAACGTTTCACCGAATGTGTTGAAACGCGCCAGACGCTCATCCGACATGTCCGGGTTCATCTGCTTGAACATGGCGCCCTGATAGTTGTTGGCCGCATACAGACCGTTTTCGGCCACCAGGGGAAGCAGGATTCGGGTGTACCAACCACCGCCGGGCAGGGCCTCGACCACGCGGGACGTGTGCGTCACGCCGAAGAACTCCAGCGTTTCCTTCGGATTGCGGAACTTGTCGCGCGCCTTGTCCTTGTCGCTGCGGGCCTCGAGCACCTGGCCCAGTTCGTGGTGACCGGCAAAGGCCGGGGCCGCGCCAAGACCGGCGATAACCGTTGCCGCGGCCGCGAGACCGGCAAGGCGGCCTTTGATCATGCGAGACATGGGGTGTCCTTCCTGTGCTTTTCCCCGCCCCCTGAAAGCCAGGGCGGCGCAGTTCAATTGGAGCGGCGAGTGCGGGCCGGTGAGCCGCGCAAAAGAGCCGCGGGCGGATGCAAACAGGGCCATGTGGCGGCCGTCAAGCGAATTGGCGGCAAGAGTTATCCCCCACTGCCCCCTTTTTGCCGCAATCGATCATGGTCCTCCAGGCCCGCCTACCCGGTGAGGGACTCCGGGTCGGCATCATAAAGGACCTTGTGACCGCCAAGCGCCGTTTGGGCATAGCCCGGCGCAAGCGGCAGGATCGCACCCGCGTAGAACTCGGCCAGGGTCACTTTTGCGCGCCAATAGCCCGTGTCCGGATCACCGGCGTCGAGCTTGCGCCGCGCCGCCAGGGCCCCGAGCGCCAGATAATGCGCGCCGAGGACAATGCCAAACAGACGCAAGGCCGGTGTCGCGCCGGCAAGTGCGTCGGCCGGCGTCTCGCGCAGGGCCGCCAGATGGGCCTCGCCCACCTGTTCCATCGCCGACAAGCCCACCTTGAGCCCATGGATCAACGGGCCAAAGCCCGCGTCCTCGGTCGCCGAAAGCGCCGCAACCGTCGCCTTGACCTCCGCCAGCAGGCGCTCAAAGGCGAGCCCGCCGTCGATGGGCAGCTTGCGGACGACGAAATCCATGGCCTGAATACCGTTGGTGCCCTCATAAATCGGGAAAATACGGGAATCGCGCAGATATTGCGCCGCGCCGGTCTCCTCGACAAAGCCCGCGCCGCCATGGACCTGGATGCCGAGATTGGCCGTCTCCATGCCCAGATCGGTGCTAAAGGCCTTGGCAATGGGGGTGAGGATCTCCTCACGCGCCTTTTGCGCCGCACGCACGGCCTCATTGGGGTGCGCCACGGCGAGATCGGCCGCCTGGGCGCAGGCATAGCAGATGGCGCGGGAGGCTTGGGTCTGCGCCTTCATGGTGAGCAGCATACGGCGCACATCCGCATGCTGAATGATTGGGATCATGTCCCGAAGCTCATGCTGCAGGCCGAAGGGCTTGCCCTGCTTGCGCTCCTGGGCATAGGCCAATGCCTTTTGGAACGCGGCCTCACCGACGGCCACGCCCTGGATCCCCACATTCAGGCGCGCATTGTTCATCATGGTGAACATGGCCGCCATGCCCTTGTGCTCGCGGCCGATCAGCGTGCCGATGGCACCTCCGTCCTCACCGAAGGACATGACGCAGGTGGGCGAGCCGTGAATGCCGAGCTTGCCTTCAAGCCCAATGCATTTCACGTCGTTGCGCGCGCCAAGCGACCCGTCCGCGTTCACAAGAAATTTCGGTACCAGGAACAGGGAAATGCCCCGCGTGCCGGGGGGGCCTCCGGGCAGTCGCGCCAGCACCAGATGGACAATATTCTCCGCCGCCGGATGCTCGCCCCACGTGATCCAGATCTTAGTGCCCTTGATGGCATAGGTGCCATCGCCGCGCGGTTCGGCCTTGGCACGGATGGCGCCCACATCCGATCCCGCATGGGGCTCGGTCAGGTTCATGGTGCCGGACCATTCGCCGCTGATCAGCTTGGGCAGAAACAGCGATTTTTGCTCCTGGCTGCCATGGGCGCTCAAGGCCTCGATGGCGCCCTGGGTCAGCATCGGCCCCAGCGCCCAGGCCGGGTTGGCGGCCTGGGCCATTTCGAGGACGGCGAGCATCAGCAGACGCGGCAGGCCCTGGCCGCCATAACCCGGATCGAAGGGGATCGCGCCCCAGCCCGCCTCGACCCAGGCGCGGTAGGCATCGGCAAACCCGTCCGGCAAGGTCACCGTGTGATCGGGATTGAGCGTGCTGCCCTGGCGATCGCCGGTCCAATTGAGCGGCGCCAGAACTTCGCTGGCAAGCTTGCCACTTTCTTCAAGGATGGCCGCCGTCAGATCCTCGGACAGGTCCGGAAAGCGCCCGGTGTCCATGATCGGGCGCAGGCCCACGACGTCTTCCAGGGTGTGGCGGATGTCTTTCAGGGGGGCAGTGTAGGTCATGGGCGGCCTCCTATCGTTCTTGTCCCAACCCTATATCATGCCTCAGAGACGAACAGGGCCGGCAACGCGCAGCGATGCGGCCCATGGAAGGCGGATACAAAGAATGTCTAAGGCTGCCCCGCGCCTGGCGGACGAGACGGCCATTGCGGCGGCCGGGCGGATGCTGCGCGCCGGTGCCCTTGTCGCCCTGCCCACCGAAACGGTTTACGGCCTCGCCGCCGATGCGACGCAGGACAACGCCGTGGGCCGGATTTTCGCGGCGAAGGGCCGTCCCCGGTTCAATCCCCTCATTGTCCATGTGGCCGATCTGGAGGGCGCGCGAGCCCTGTGCACGGTGCCCCCTTTGGCGGAGGCTCTGGCGGCGGCGTTCTGGCCCGGGCCCCTGACCCTTGTGCTCGCGCGCCGGCCCGGCGCCGGCATCTCGGCCCTGGCCAGCGCGGGCCTTGACACCCTGGCGGTGCGCGTGCCCGCCCACCCGGTGATGGCCGGCGTCATCCGCGCGGCCGGGCGCCCCCTCGCCGCGCCGAGCGCAAATCCCTCCGGCACCGTCAGCCCCACAACGGCGGCCCATGTGGCCGAAGGCCTCGGCGGTGTGGTGGATTTGATCCTGGACGGGGGCCCCTGCCGCGTGGGTCTTGAGTCCACCGTGCTTGCCGTGAAGGGTGACACCGTGAGCCTGCTGCGCCCCGGCGGTTTGACGCGCGAGCAGATCGAGGCCGTCGCCGGCCCCCTCTGCGCCGCGGGCGACACGGGCGCGGCGCCCCGCTCGCCGGGGCAATTGGCCCGTCACTATGCTCCGCGCGCCGCGCTGCGCCTCAATGCGCCCGTGCCGGAGGCTGGGGAGGCCTTCATTGCCTTTGGGCCTCCGCCCCGCTCCGTGACGGGTCCGTGCCGGCAAATCAGCGCGGCGGGCGATCTTGGCGAGGCGGCAGCCAATCTGTTTGCAGCCCTGCGCGACCTTGATGCGGCGGGGGCGGCGCATATCGCCATTGCCCCCATCCCAAGTGAGGGACTGGGCGAGGCCATCAATGACCGCCTGCGCCGTGCAGCGCTCGGGCGGGACCCACAAGGGCCGGCCGAGCAAAAGATCCGATAACCCAATCCCATGCGGAGACGCCGCCCTTGCTTCAGTTGCCTGACGATTTTCTAACCGCCCTTGAAAGTCTGCTCGGGCCCTCCGGCCTGATGACCGACCCCGCAGACATGGCGCCTTACTTGCGCGAATGGCGCGACAGGTATCAGGGACAAACCCCGGTGGTGCTGCGCCCTTCCTCCACGCAAGACGTCTCCCGGATCCTTGCCTTGTGCACCCGATACCGCGTTCCCGTAACCCCCCAGGGCGGAAACACGGGTCTGGTCGGCGCGCAGATGCCCTTTGGCGACACGGTGCTGCTCTCCCTGTCGCGCATGAACCGCATCCGAAGCATCGATCCGGCCGGCGACACCATGACCGTCGAGGCGGGCTGCATCCTGGCAGACATCCACGCCGCAGCCGAAAAAGCCGACCGGCTGTTCCCCTTGAGCCTTGCCTCCGAAGGCATCTGCCAGATCGGCGGGAATCTCTCCTCGAACGCAGGCGGTATCCA
>CAYYTT010000221.1:0-5500 GCA_964474635.1 uncultured Alphaproteobacteria bacterium
GGTGGGCCAGACGGTCAAGCTGCTGAAGGAGCATCACCTGCTCGAGGACACGGATGTGGTGATCTTCGACGTGCTTGGTGATGTGGTTTGCGGTGGCTTCGCCGCGCCGCTCCAGCATGCGGAACGCGCCTTGATCGTCACGGCCAATGATTTCGACTCAATCTTCGCCATGAACCGGATCGTGGCGGCCATCAAGGCGAAATCGAAGAACTACGACGTGCGCATGGCGGGCTGTATCGCCAATCGGAGCGCGGCCACGGACGAAATCGACCGCTTCAATGGCGAGATTGGCCTGCAGCGTCTGGCGCATTTCCCGGACCTCGACGTTATTCGTCGCAGCCGGCTGAAAAAATCCACCCTGTTCGAGATGGATCCCTCACCGGAGCTGGAGGCCGTCCAGCAGGAATATCTGCGCCTTGCGGCGACGCTCTGGGCGGGCACCGAGCCGCTGGCCCCGAATCCCATGAAGGACCGGGACATTTTCGATTTTCTGGGATTTGACTGATGCAAAGCGCCACGTACCAAGACCGTCGCGGTGAGCTTGAGACCTATTTCGACAAGACCGCCTCGGACACCTGGGCCAAGCTGACCTCGGACGCCAAGGTCAGCGGCATTCGGGCGACCGTGCGCGCGGGCCGCGACCGCATGCGCGCCACCCTGCTTTCCTGGCTGCCGCAGGATCTCAGCGGACGGCGCATCCTCGATGCGGGCTGCGGAACGGGCGCCCTTGCCGTTGAGGCCGCCCGGCGCGGCGCCGACGTGCTGGCCATCGATATCGCCCCTAGCCTTGTGGATGTGGCGCGGGAACGGGCGCCGACGGATCTGGGCACGGGCCGCATCGATTTCCGGTCCGGCGATATGTTGAGCCCGGATCATGGATCCTTCGACCATGTGGTCGCCATGGACAGCTTCATCCATTATCGGATGGAAGATGTGCTGCGCATCCTGGGTACGCTGACGGACCGGACCAGGCACTCGATCCTGTTCACCATCGCGCCGCGCACACCAATGCTGGCCACCATGCATGCCGTGGGACGGTTTTTCCCGCGCGGCGACCGGGCGCCGGCCATTGAGCCCGTGGCGCCGGCCCGCCTGAAGAAAGCCATGGGACAGGACGCCTTGATGGAGGCCTGGACCCCGGGACGCACGGAACGCATCGCCAGCGGCTTTTACACGAGCCAAGCCATGGAGTTGCGCAAGACATGACACGCAGCCAGAGCCCCGAGACAGCAGCCCAACAGGCCCCGTCAGCGGACACGTCCGCCGCCGAAGGACTGCGTGCGCCCCGGTCCGGGTCGCGCCCTCCTCTGGGGCTCAGCCTCGTGCGCAACCTCATGCCTTTCGCGGATGCGGCAAGCCCCGATCTGCCGCTCGGCCGGTTGCTCCGCCTCAGCTTGTTCCAGGTCACCGTCGGCATGGCCATCGTGCTCCTGACGGGCACCTTGAACCGGGTCATGATCGTCGAGTTGGGCGTGCCGACCTGGCTTGTGGCGCTGATGATTTCCCTGCCCATCGTCGTCGCGCCGTTCCGGGCGCTGATCGGTCACCGTTCCGATGTGCACCGCTCGGTCCTGGGCTGGCGCCGGGTGCCCTATCTGATGATGGGCTCCATGCTGCAATTCGGCGGCCTTGCCATCATGCCGTTCACGCTGCTGGTGCTTTCGGGCGACACCCACATGCCGGGCTGGTTCGGCCAGGCGGGCGCGGCGCTCTCTTTCCTGATGTTGGGCGCCGGCGTGCACACGGTGCAGACGGCCGGCCTTGCCCTCGCGAATGATCTGGCGCCGGCCGAATCTCGCCCCCGGGTCGTTGCCCTTCTCTATGTGATGCTGCTGGTCGGCATGGTGCTCAGCGCCCTGATCTACGGCGTCCTCCTTGCCGATTTCAGCCAGATCCGCCTCATCGAAGTGATCCAGGGCTCGGCGGTGGTTGCCCTTGCCCTCAACACCTTCGCCCTGTGGAAGCAGGAGCCGCGCAACAAGGCCCTTACGGCCAAGGATCGCGCCACGCCGAGTTTTTCGCAGGCCTGGGGCAATTTTCGCCATGGCGGACGCGCCGGCCGGTTGCTCCTCGCCGTGGGCCTCGGCACGGCGGCCTTCAGCATGCAGGACGTGCTGCTGGAGCCCTATGGCGGGGAGATATTGAACCTGAGCGTCAGTGCCACGACGACCCTGACGGCCATGTTCGCCGGGGGCAGCCTGGCCGGCTTCGTGCTCACCGGTGTGATGCTCGGCCGGGGGATGGACCCGATCCGGCTTGCTGCCATCGGCATTCTGGCGGGCAATATGGGCTTCACGGCGGTGATCTTCGCCGAGCCCCTGGCCTCGGCGGCAGTGTTCCGCATGGGCACGGTGATCATCGGGTTCGGCACGGGCCTCTTTTTGATTGGTACCCTGACGGCGGCCATGGACTTGGCCGAACGCGGACGCGGCGCGCTCGGCGCCGGGGTTTTGCAGGGCGGGCTGGCGCTTGGCGCCTGGGGCGCGGTGCAGGCCACGGCGAGCGGCGCGGCCATCGCCGCCGGCGGCGCCTTGCGCGATCTTGTTTCCACGGTCGGGGCATCCGGTGCCCTGGGTCAGGCGCTCAGCAGCCCGGCCACGGGCTACAGCTTCGTGTACCACCTGGAGATCCTGCTGCTGTTCGTCACCCTTGTGGTGCTCGGGCCGCTCGTCCGTGTCCAAAGCGGCGAACGAGGCAGACAATCGTCGACCTTCGGCCTGGCGGAAATGCCCGGCTGATCTGTTCCTTGGAGGAGAAAACCTATGGACGGAATTGTGTATGTGGTCGGAACGCTAGACGCGGCGGAATTGACGCTCTACGCGTTCTTTGCCTTCTTCTTCGGGCTGGTGTTTTTCATCCAGCGCGAAAGCCGCCGCGAGGGCTTCCCTCTTGTGGAAGCGAGCGGCGAAATCAAGCCCATGGGCTGGATTTTCCTTCCCACACCGAAGGTCTTCCGCATGGCCGACGGTCACACCCACACGGCGCCGCCGCCGGCGGGCGAGGATCGTCAGGTCAATCTGGTCTCCTCGGGTGAATCGGGCGCCGCGGCGTTGCCCGCCGGCAATCCCTTCCTTGATGGTGTGGGTCCGGCATCCTGGACGCCCCGGGAAGACATCCCCGATGTGACGCACACGAACGAGCCCAAGATCGTGCCGATGCGCGTTGCCAGCGAATTCTCCGTGGTGCCGGGTGATGTGGACCTGCGGGGCGTGCCGGTCTGGTCTTATGTGGACCGCAAGGCGGCCGGCACGGTCAGCGACATCTGGGTGGACCGGGCCGAGTCGCTGATCCGCTACCTGGAGGTCGAGCTTCCGGGCTCGGAAACGACCAGTCAGAACGAAGACGGCAGCATGGTCTCGGCCCCGACGGCGGGTCGCAAGGTCCTTCTGCCCATGACGATGGTGCGCCTGCGCAAGCGCGGCAAATCCTGGTTCGTGATGGTCGGCGCGGTGACATCCGAGCAGTTCCGCGATGTTCCAGGCACGACCAATCCGAACCAGGTCACCCGCCTCGAGGAAGAGAAGATCATGGCCTATTACGGCGGTGGCTATCTCTACTCCCATCCGCGTCGTGGGGAGTCTTTCCTGTGACACCGACCGCTGAATATGACGGCGAGCCCATCAAGGGCCTGCCGGCACGCCTGCCGGAGGGTGAGCACATCCTCTGGCAGGGAAGCCCTGAGTGGAAAACCTTTGCCCGCCGGGCGTTTCACACCAACAAGGTACTGGGCTACTTTGCCGTGCTGATGGTGTGGCGTTTCGCAGCGAGCCTGGCCGATGGCATGGGCCTTCCGGCCGCCATGGCGCACAGCGTCCAGCTGGCGGTTCCGGCGGCGCTGTGTCTGGCGGTCCTCGCGCTGCTGGCCTGGGCCATGGCCCGTTCGGCGATCTACACGATCACGACGAAACGCCTCTATCTGCGCTTCGGCATGGCCTTCGAGAAGTCCTTCAATCTGCCCTTCAGTCAGATCGAGGCGGCTTCGGTCCGGCATTTCCCGGGCGGCCTGGGGGACATTCCCCTGACGCTCACGCAGCCCAACAAGATCAGCTACCTGCTGCTGTGGCCCCATGCCCGGCCCTGGTTCCTGAACCGGCCGCGCCCCATGCTGCGCTCCATCGCGAATGTGCAGGACGTGGCCAGCATCCTGGCCGATGCCCTTACCGCGGCCGCTCAAGAGCGCCAGGACGCCCACAGCACGCAGACCCAGACCGCCGGAGACACCGGACGGGCCGCGCCGGCGGCCACCGCCAAGCCGCGTGCCGCCGGTGCCTCACCCCATGGCCTGGGGCTGTCGCCTCAACCCGCGGCCGCCGCGGAATAAGCCCAAACAAGGAGACCGACACCATGTGCAGCGGAGCCATCGGACACCAATCCCCCCGTGTGCCGCTGATTGGCGCGGGCCTGATCATCACCTTCGTGGTCTTTCTGGCCCTCGACGGGCGGATGGATCAGGGCCGCGATTTGTTCCCCGTGATCACGGAAACCAGCGAGGTGCGCCACCTCCAGTTCCTGGATCAGACGGACGGCTCGGTCCTGATCAAGGACGCCGGCAGCGGCGGCCTGATCACGGTCCTCGAGCCCGGAACGGACCATTTCGTGCGCGCCGTCTTCAGCGGCCTCACCTTCGTGCGCAAGCGCAGCGATGTCCCCCTCGACGCCCCTTTCCGTATCGCACGGGTCGACGACGGCCAACTCGTCCTTGACGATCCCTCCACCGGTGAAATGCTGGTGCTGCGGGCATATGGGCCGAGCAACTCGGCCCTGTTCACCCGCTTCATCGATACGCCTGAGGAGGCCACATGATCGAGACCCGCATCGGCGGGCGCAGGGCCATTTCGGTGCCCTGCACCGTCGAAATCGAGCACACCTTCGCCAGCCTGCATGCCCATGTGGAGCTGGACGACGGGGTGGAAATCGGCCCGGGCGACGAAGTGCTCGTCCAGGGCGCGCCGGAGACGGTGCCCTTTGGCGAAAGCCTGTCCGTGCGCGCCACGCGACCGTGATTCGCGCCAACTGGTTTGATCGCGTGAAGACTCGGATCACTGCTTATCTTGAACTGACTGAATTGTATGAGGTCAGCTTTACACCTAGGAGGACGCTATGAGCGCCACGGAAGTCAATGCCCTTGAAGAGGGTCTGGCCGCGCCGCTCGCGAAGGTGCCCAACGCGACGACGCGTAAGGCTCAGGAAGACACCATCCTCAGCCCCCATTTCTACACCACCGATTTCAAGGCGATGGACCAGCTGGACGTGAGTTCGGTGCGCGCCGAATGGGACGCCCTGATCAAGGAGATGCAGGACGACCCGAACGGCGACCACTTCAAGCGCACGGAAGAGTTCGACAACATCCTCGACACGCTGCCTGAAGGCCTGCGCAAGGAGTTCGTCGACTTCCTCGTCAGCTCCCTGACGGCGGAGTTCTCGGGCTGCGTGCTTTACAGCGAAATCAAGAAGCGCATCGACAATCCGGACATCAAGGAACTCTTCCGCCTGATGACCC
>CAYYTT010000222.1:0-5452 GCA_964474635.1 uncultured Alphaproteobacteria bacterium
CGCGCGCCAACCTGGACGAACCCGAAGCAACAAGCGTGGGATATCCACTTTTTTCAATGTTCTGATGGTTTTGGGTCTGTTTCACGCGCAAGTTTCCTGAATTTTTAAAACGAAAGTGGCCGGACTCATGTAAAAATACTTCAATTAAGTATTTTATCTTACACTGAGGATTGAAACAATGCGTGTTCTCTTTCTGGCCGTATATCTGACCGCCACCAGTGTCGGATGCGGGCAAGCACCGTCCGTTGATTATCCCGCGCCGGACAAGGCGCGCGACCTTTTGGGCTGGGCTGAAAAAGGACGCATGCGGTATCTTGATCCAAATGAGCGCACGTCACCACGGTTCATTCAGGCGGTTACGGGACCCGACTTCAACGTATTCGATCACGATGCAGCCGTACGCGATCTGGTCAAGGATACAGGCGTGCAGTTTGTCGGCATGCCGACGCTCGAACCGCTTGAAGCCTGGAGGAAGTATGATGGCCGGGACATGCGCGTCGCCTTTAGCGAGACCCGCTACGCGGGCCGCCGCGGTGTCGGCTTTCTGCTGATATCCAAAATGGCGGGGCGGAACACTTTCGGCATTTGGTTCCTTGAGATCACCGAAGAAACATTTGCGGATTGGGGCGGGGCGGCACGGATGCTCCTGCTTCGGGATGTGATCCAGTCGAAGGACGACATCCCGCAGACCCGGCGGGGTCAAGTCGCCACAGCGCCGCTCGACCAGCAAACGCGGTTCTACGAAATCGCGGTGAACGCGCAGTATGAGGCCGTGGGGCGCGCTTTGCTCGGCATGGTGCAGATGAACACATTTACGATGATGCAAAACCTTAATTACGACCTTGCCTTCGGTCGGGACCTTGACCCATCGCCCCATGGCCCGGATTGAGTTCGCTGGAGCAGCTCGGCGGTTTTTGAACCGTCAGGGGATTATCCCCTTGGATAAAGGTCCGTTCGACGCAAATGACGTGCGAAGGATAATGATCGATATTTATGGATCCGAGAGATCAACCCGGATTAAGTCGCGTCGTGGAAAATACGGACCCTGCTGACAAGCCTGCCCCAGCTAAAATTCCACATGCCGATACACCTCTGGGTACTGATCACATATGCGGAACAATTCAACCTCTGAAAGTTGTAGTGCTTACGCGACCGCCTCTATACCCTTTTTCTCAATAATCGTCAGCAGGCGAAGGGCTGGGCCGCCGGGTTTTTTAATCCCGCGCTCCCAATCAGACACCAGATTTTTCGAGACATTTAGATAGCGCGCAAAGACAGGCTGAGAGATTTTCTCCCGCTCGCGGATGGCACGGATTTCTTCTGGGGATAGAACCCGCACCGGCGTCAGGCAGGCTTCATCGAATTTACGCATGGTGCGCTTATCGACGGCACCGATATCATGCAACGCCTCCATGGTCTCATGCACAGAGGCCAACGCATCGCTCTTATACTTCTTTGTCATCGCTATTCACCTCCGTAAACTGACCATTGCCTACCAGATCAGCAAGCTGATTATCCGATAGCGCCAGCACATGAACGGCAGCTTCGCGAAATGCTTCTAATTCATCGGCCCGCAAATTCGCCTTGGTGCTTTTCGCAAAGCCAAAGGCGAACACCGCCCGATCTCCCTGCCGAAATAGAATGATCGTCCGATAGCCCTTGGACTTGCCCTGTCCCAGCCGCGCGACACGTTGCTTCAGCACGCCGCCGCCAAGGTCTGCATCAATCAAGCCTTTCTCGGCACGCTCAATCGCTTCCACCAAGGCCGCATCCGAAATCCCCTCCTTGCGGGAGAAGCGCTCGAACCATGCGTTCTTGAAGATCCTCAACGGATCACACCCTTTATATGTCACACAAAGTGTGACTTTTCAATGAGTCGGTAAAGCAATGGAAGCCCACAACCCGCTTAAGGTCGTGCCCGTCAGATCAACGTGCTGAAATCATTGATAATAAAAGGGAGCCGATCACAAACTGGCAACGAGATTGCGCCAAACGCGTTGCCAGAGGCGCCGTGTAAGGTTGCGGCCTACAGATGATAACTCATTGAAAAATCTGGAGCGGGCGATGAGATTCGAACTCACGACCCCAACCTTGGCAAGGTTGTGCTCTACCCCTGAGCTACGCCCGCGTCCTGGGGTAAGCGGTGGTTGCCACCGCCTCGGTAGGCGATGGTTATGTCCGAAAGGCCCGCGCTTGGCAAGGGGCTGATTCGGGTGCCGGAGCGTGACCGAAAAACAGTGCCCGTCAGGTCGACGCCAGTGCTTGCCGCGGGCCGCTGCGGGAGCTACCCACGGTGTCATGAGTGACACGCCCTTCTTTTCGCCTGACATCACCTCACGCCGCGCCGCCCTGTTCGAGACGCTGGAGACCCTGGGCATCGCGACCCGCACTTATGAGCATGAGGCCGTCTTCACGGTGGCCGAGAGCGAAACCCTGAAGCGGCAATGGCCGGGCGGGCATTCCAAAAACCTGTTTCTGAAGGACAAAAAGGGCGCCCTCGTCCTTATCAGCGCCAAACACGACACCGAGGTCCCCCTCAAGACACTGCACACGGTGCTCTCCACGGGCCGGCTCAGTTTCGGCTCGCCGGACTTGATGATGGAGGTCCTCGGGCTGACGCCGGGCTCGGTGACGGCCTTTGCGCTCATGGGCGCGGACCCGGCGCGCTTTGCCCATGTCATTTTCGATGCGGCATTGATGGCCTGCGATCCGGTGCATTTCCACCCGCTCATGAACACCGCCACGACGGCCATCGCGCCGGCCGACCTGATGCGCTTTGCCGAGGCCTGCGGTCACAGCCCGGAAATTATGGACTTCTCGACTCTGTCCACGGACGCCGCCCCTTGAGGCCACGCCCAAACGCGGCCCGTGGAAACACCACGCGGAAAAGCATCGGGCAGGACAGTGCCGCCCGCTTGGCGCCCCGTTCATTCCCGATTATGTGAATAGCGAACACAGATGCGGGCTCGAGCATCATGAGCCGCCAAGAAAGGAATGTGGTTATGCAGTTCTCCCTGGGTCCCAAAAAGGCTGCCCCCGCCGGCTCGGGCGCGGACGGCGCCGTGATTAAGGACTCCAACACGGACACCTTCGTGGCCGACGTAATTGAGGCCTCCCTCCAGACGCCCGTGATCGTGGATTTCTGGGCCCCCTGGTGCGGCCCCTGTAAGCAGCTGACGCCGATCCTGGAAAAGGTCGTGCAGGCGGCCGGCGGCAAGGTGCGGCTCGTCAAATTGAACATCGACGAAAACCAGATGATCGCGCAGCAGATGCGCATCCAGTCGATCCCGGCCGTGATCGCCTTCAAAGGTGGACAGCCCGTGGACGGCTTCATGGGCGCCCTGCCGGAAAGCCAGGTGAAGGCCTTTGTCGAGCGCCTCGCCGGCGCCATCGGACCCTCGCCCATCGACCAGGCGCTCGACCTCGCCGAACAGGCGCTTGCAAATGACGATCTTGCCAACGCGGCCCAGCTTTATGCCGAGGTCCTGTCGGAGGATAAATCCAATCCCCGCGCCCTTGGCGGTCTCATCCAGTGCTATGTGGCCCACGGCGATATTGAGCGGGCCGAGCAAACGCTTGCTCTCGTGCCCCCCGAAGCCGCCAATGACCCGGCCGTGGTTTCGGCAAAGGCCAAGCTGCAACTCGCCCAAGGCCCCAAGGTGGACAGCGCCGAAGTGGCCCAGCTGCGCGAGCGCCTGGAGAAGAACGCCGGCGACCACGAGGCCCGGTTCGACCTCGCCATGGCCCTCAACGCCCAAAACGACCGGGAGGGCGCCGTCGAGCAGCTCCTGGATCTCATCAAGCGGGACCGGGACTGGAACGAGCAAGCCGCGCGCAAGCAACTCCTGACCCTGTTTGAGGCCTTCGGCCCGAAGGATCCGCTGACGGTCAGCGGCCGGCGCCGGCTCTCCTCGATCCTGTTTTCTTAAAGGTTGGTTCGTGCCTGTCCGGCCGGCCCTCAACAGGTCGGCCACTTCACGTCTTTGTCCGGAAAGGACCCGATGAGCGATCCGTTTTACGACTCAACTGACGATCTTGCCCGGACCATCCCGGTCTTTCCGCTGACGGGTGCGCTGCTGCTGCCGCGCGTCCGCCTGCCGCTCAATATTTTCGAGCCGCGCTACCTCGCCATGGTCGACGACGCCCTGGCCCATCACCGGCTGATCGGCATGGTGCAGCCGCGCAAGCCCGATGACCCGGCCACCAAGCCCGACGTGTACGATGTGGGCTGCGTCGGCCGGCTGACGGTGTTCAATGAATCGCCCGATGGGCGCTACATGATCACGCTGAGTGGTGTGTGCCGGTTTCGCGTGGAGCATGAACTCGATACGGTCACCCAATATCGTCAGATGGCGGTGGATTACACACCGTTTGCGGACGATCTAGACCATGTGCGCGAGGACCGGACCATCGACCGGGAGCGCATCATGGAGGTGCTCAAGGCCTATCTGGGCTCCATGGACATCAGTGCGGACTGGGACTCCTTCGCCGCCGCGCCGCCCGAAACGCTGATCAATTCGCTGGCGGCCATGTGCCCGTTCGATCCGGGCGAGAAACAGGCCCTGCTGGAGGCGGCGACCGTGGGCAACCGGGCCGACGTTCTGGTGGCCCTGATGGAAATCGCGGCCGCGAAGGCCAATCCGGACGAGGATATGCCGGTTCAGTGACACCATGCTCCCGGTGCGGAGCGGACAGGATTAAGAAAGGCGCCATGCCCATGGCCGATGACGAGGCACGCGACCCGAAGGACCGCCAGGTCGACCCGAAACTCTTGGAAATCCTGGTCTGTCCCGTGACCCGGTCCACCTTGCGGTATGACGCGGGCCGGCAGGAATTGATCAGCCGGGGCGCAGGCCTCGCCTATCCCATCCGCGACGGCATTCCCATTATGTTGCCCGACGATGCCCGCACGCTTACCGACGAAGAGCGCGACGCACACGCCTGAAGGCTTCGTGTTCCCACGACCCTCGCCTGGAGACCCTGATCATGAGCGCCGACGCCCAGACCCAGAGCGCCCCCGAGAGTGCCCCAAAAAGCGCCCCAAAAAGCGCTATCGACGTGCCGCCCTGGCCGACGCAACTGCGCTACAGCCGGTCACGGCGCATTCTCACCGCGCGGTTCGATGACGGCGCGAGCTTCGACATCCCGGCCGAGTTGCTCCGCGTGGAAAGTCCGAGTGCCGAAGTTCAAGGACATGGCCCGGACGATAAAATCCTTGTTCCGGGCAAGCAGGACGTGGCGATCACAGCCATCGAGCCCGTGGGGCGTTATGCCGTCCGGCTGTGCTTCGATGATGGCCACGACACGGGTTACTACACCTGGGAAACCCTCTACCGCTATGGGCGAGACGCGACGCCCCTGATGGCCGATTACGAGGCCCGGCTGGCCGAGGCGGGTCTCAGCCGCAGGTGACGGTCTTCCCGTCCCGGGCCGAACGCCGGCGCGGGCCCCG
>CAYYTT010000223.1:0-1067 GCA_964474635.1 uncultured Alphaproteobacteria bacterium
TAAAGCCGCATGAACGCTGGGCCTGCCATGGGACCCCGCAACCCACACGACGGGGTCGGCAGGCGTGCGGTTCAGCCGTCGAAATCGTCGTCGAGATCGTCGATTTGCGGCAGATCGTTAAAGTCGATCCGCCCATTCCGGATCGCCCCATCGCGGGACTGGCGATAGAGGCTTCGAATGGTGGCGTAGAAATCGATGGACGAGCGTTCCAGCTCGTCAAGCTGCTCGATGCTCTGGGCCCGGAAGTCGATGATATTGAAGCCAAACCGGATGCCGACCGAGTTCCAGTCAACGCCCAGCGTGTCGTTCTCGATGATGTCCCCGCCCAGCCAGGTGGTCGGATCCATCAAAACATCGACAATGCCGCCGACAAGATCACGGGGCGGGGACGGGCCGATGAACGGCAGGTAAAGATAGGGGCCTTCCGGCACGCCGTAGACGCCAAGCGTCTGTCCGAAATCCTCGTTGTGCCGCTTAAGGCCGAGAGCGCTGGCCACATCGGCCGCGCCGAGAAAACCAAAGGTCGAGTTGATCGCGAAACGGCCGAGGGTCACGCTGGCGCGCTTGAACTCAAGCTGCAGCAGATCGTTGGCGAAAATGACAGGCGAGCCCAGGTTGTTGATCAGGTTGCGCGCCACTTTTTGGAAGGGCTTGGGCACCACGGTCCGGTATGCGATCGCGATGGGCCGCAGGAAATAGCGGTCCAAGGTGTTGTTCACCTTGAAGAAAAACCGGTTTGCATTCTCGAAGGGATCGTTGAGGTCGTCCTCCGCGTAGATCGATGTGCCTTGCTCGACCGGCACGTCTTCCGCCATGGCGTCTTCTACGGCGTCAAAGGCATCGGCCTGCGCCAGGAGGGTCTGCGCCGCGCCGGAGCGTGTCGCGTCCATTTCGGCCGGCGCGGCCATGTCTTCTCCGGTGGGTACCCCCGTCGATGATGTCGCATCGGCATGGCCAGCGCCAATCGACCCCACCGTGAGGATCAGCGCCAATGCGCACAGCGCGGCCGACTTGGTGAGGGTTCGGCCCAGGCCGTCTGCAAAGACCTGTCCTGGAGCCCGTGCCAT
>CAYYTT010000223.1:1167-5369 GCA_964474635.1 uncultured Alphaproteobacteria bacterium
CCCAGAACCGCCGTGCCGATCTCGCGTGTTCCACTGCGTTTGCCCCCGTTTCGCTGCGCCCGGCTGCCACATCGCCGGTCCTAGTGGGCGCATTGGTTTGCGACCCCCAAGGACCGTTCACAAGGTCCGAGTCTCCATATGGTCTTAGGCCGACGCGTCAGGCCTGCGCAAGGTCACGGGTGCGCGGGCACTGCCGTATCGGCCCTGAAATCAATGGCACCGCGCCGCCTGATCCGGGGCTCGGCGCCAACCGACCGGACGACCGCGTTTGGCCGTGGACGAAAATAGCACAGCTTCTCCAGGCCGCGTGCGCCTTCTGGATGGAAATTGCGGGCAGGCGCTCAACAGGTTTTGAAGACGCGCCATGGCGCGGAAGGCCCACACCCCAAAGACGTCACGAAAGGGACTTGGTTAAGCACATAAAGATATGCTTATATCGGTAAAACTCTGAAAGGGTGCGTTATGGATGTGGTCCTGGCCGTCTTGCGCGCCGCCGGTGAGCCGACGCGGTTGCGGCTTCTCGCCCTTCTGGCGCGCAGCGAACTAACGGTGAGTGAAATCACCCACATCCTGGGACAAAGCCAGCCTCGCGTATCGCGCCATCTCAAACTTCTCGCCGATGCCGGGGTGGTGGAGCGCTACCGGGAAGGCAACTGGGTCTTTTACCGCCTGGCCCATCCGGACGAGACCGCGCGGCGGGATCGGGCAACGGCCCAGTCCCTAGCGTCGGCGTTGGTGTCGTATCTGCCCGAGGACGATGTGGTGCTGCGGGGGGATTTGGAGAGGCTCGATGCGGTGCGCCGGGATCGGGCCGAAGCCGCGGCCGCCTATTTTCGCGCCAACGCGGACCAGTGGGGCCGTATTCAGGCGCTTCACCTGCCCGAAGGGGCCATAGAGGCCTCGCTGCTGCAGTTGATCGGCGTCGATCCGGTGGCGCGCCATGTGGATTTTGGAACCGGCACGGGCCGGATGCTCGAACTGCTCTCCGATCGAACCCAGGACGCCCTGGGCATCGATTTGAGCCAGGACATGCTGGCCCTGGCCCGGGCCAATCTGGACCGGGCGGGCCTTTCCACCGCGCAGGTGCGCCATGGAGACATCTTCGCATTGAGCCTGCCTTCGGGGTACGCCGATCTGGTGACAATTCACCAGGTGCTGCATTTCCTGGCTGATCCGGGCAAGGCGGTGGAAGAAGCAGCGCGCATCCTGGCACCGAATGGACGCATCGCCATCATCGACTTCGCGCCGCACAGCCTTGAGTTCCTGCGCGAGGAGCACAGCCACCGCCGCCTCGGTTTTTCAGACCGGGAAGTGGGCGAATGGTGCACCGCCTGCGGGCTCACGCTCGAGGCGACCCGGCGGCTTCCGGACCCGTCCGTGTCCTTTGACGCGGCACCGTCCGAGCCGTCTCTGACGGTTTGCCTTTGGCTCGCCCGCAAACGGGCCGGCTTGGGGTTTATGGAAAATAAGGAGGCTTCCTGAATGACCGGCAAAACACGGGCGGGGACACCGGCACCCCGGTGTTCCTTCGAATTCTTCCCCCCAAAGACGGAAGAGATGGAGGCCACCCTGTGGAATTCGATCCGCAGGCTCGAATGCCTCAATCCGGCCTTCGTCTCCGTGACCTACGGCGCGGGCGGCTCGACCCGGGAGCGCACCCATCGCACGGTGCGCCGCATTATTCAGGAAACGGACCTGAAGCCCGCGGCCCATTTGACATGCGTGAACGCCACCCGCGATGAGGTCGACGCGGTCATTCGCGATTATTGGGAGGCCGGAGTGCGCCACATCGTGGCCTTGCGCGGCGACCCGCCCGAGGGGATCGGCGCGGCCTATGTGCCGACGGACGGCGGTTATGGGAATGCCGCTGACCTGTCCGAAGGCATCAAGGAGATCGCGGATTTCGACATTACGGTGGGCTGCTATCCGGAGAAGCACCCGGAAAGCCCGTCCTTTGATGCCGATCTCGACCTGCTGAAGCGCAAGATCGACAACGGGGCCACCCGCGCCATCACGCAGTTCTTTTATGATGCGGAGCATTATGCCCGCTTCGTCGACCGGGCCCGGGTCGCGGGCATTGAGATCCCCATTATTCCTGGGATTATGCCGGTCACGTCCTTTGCGGCACTCAAGCGCATGGCCGGCGGCTGCGGCGCGACGATCCCCCAGCGCCTCGCGGACCTGTTCGAAACGCTCGACGATGATCCGGCCACGCGCAAGCTCGTCGCGGCCACGGTTGCCGTCGAACTGTGTGAACAGCTGTGCGCCCTAGGCGTCGAGCAATTCCACTTCTACACCTTGAACCGCGCGGAATTGACTTTTGCCATCTGCCACATGCTCGGCATTCGTCCGGCAGGGGAGCAGCAGGCCGCCGCCTGATCCCCGCCGCGTTCCGCCGGCTCCCATTCATTCAGTATAGGACGCGTTTCGACCATGATGACACGTGCCGACCGTATCGCCCGTTTGCCCGATCTCCTGAAGGAGCGAATCCTCGTTCTGGATGGGGCCATGGGCACGATGATCCAGCAGCACAATCTGGATGAAGCCGCCTATCGCGGAGACCGCTTCGCCGATTACAACCGGGACCTGAAGGGCAACAATGACCTTCTGGCCCTGACTCAACCCGACATCATCAGAAGCATTCACCGTGCCTATCTCGATGCGGGCGCGGACATTATCGAGACGAATACCTTCAACTCCACTGAGATTTCCCAGGCGGACTATGGGCTGGAGGAGATTGTTGAGGAACTGAACGAGCCGGCCGCGCGGCTCGCCCGCGAGGCGGCGGACACGGTTGAGGCCGAGCAGGACGGGCGCCTGTGTTTCGTTGCCGGCACCTTGGGCCCGACAAACCGTACCGCCTCCATCTCGCCGGATGTGAACGATCCCAGTTTCCGTAACGTGACCTTCGACGATTTGCGCGCCGATTACCGCAAGGCGGCGGTCGCGCTCATCAAGGGCGGCGTTGACATTATCCTTGTGGAAACGGTGTTCGATACACTCAATGCAAAGGCGGCTCTCGCGGCGGTGCTCGATGCCTTCGAGGACACCGGCGTAAAGCTGCCTGTGATGATTTCCGGCACCATCACGGACCTGTCCGGACGCACCCTGTCGGGCCAGACGGCGGAGGCCTTCTGGAATTCCGTGCGCCATGTGGACCCCTTCAGCATCGGTCTTAATTGCGCGCTCGGTGCCAAGGAACTGCGTCCCCATGTGGCCGAGCTGTCCCGGATTTCGAACACCTATGTGAGTGCTCACCCCAATGCCGGCCTGCCCAATGAATTTGGCGGTTACGACGAAACGGCCGCCGAGACGGCCAGTTTCGTCGCCGAATGGATGGATGAGGGGTATGTGAACATCGCCGGTGGTTGCTGCGGCACCACGCCCGAGCACATCAAGGCGATTTCCGAGGCGGCCCGCAACCGCGCACCCCGGGCCATTCCGGATGTTCCGCGCCATATGCGGCTGTCGGGTCTGGAGCCCTTCACACTGACACCGGAAATCCGCTTCGTGAATGTGGGTGAGCGGACCAACGTCACGGGATCGGCCAAGTTTCGCAAGCTCATCAAGGAGGGGGACTTCGAAACCGCCCTCGACGTGGCCCGCCAGCAGGTGGAAAACGGTGCCCAGATCAACTACAACTACATGGATGAGGGCATGCTCGAATCTGAGGGAGCGATGGTGCGCTTTCTCAACCTGATCGCCGCCGAACCCGATATCAGCCGTGTGCCGATCATGATCGACAGCTCAAAGTGGTCGATCATTGAGGCGGGTCTGAAATGCGTTCAAGGTAAAGGCATCGTCAATTCCATCAGCCTGAAGGAAGGCGAAGAGCCTTTCATCGCGCAGGCCAAAGCCGTCCGCCGTTATGGCGCGGCCGTGGTTGTGATGGCCTTCGACGAGCAGGGCCAGGCCGACACGGCGGACCGGAAATACGAGATCTGCGAGCGGTCCTACAAAATCCTGACCGAAGTGGTGGGTCTGCCCCCGGAAGATATTATCTTCGACCCAAATGTCTTTGCCGTCGCGACGGGCATTGAGGAACACGACAGTTACGCCCTCGACTTCATTGAGGCGACGGGGCGGATTACCAAAAACCTGCCCCATGCGCATATCTCCGGCGGGGTGTCCAACATCTCCTTTTCGTTTCGGGCATTGATGTTGTGCGCGAGGCCATGCTCTCGGCCTTTCTCTACCATGCC
>CAYYTT010000224.1:0-5346 GCA_964474635.1 uncultured Alphaproteobacteria bacterium
GCATGCCGCTCGAAAAGGTTCGCAAGGTGATGAAAATCGCCAAGGAGCCGATCTCCCTCGAAACCCCAATTGGCGATGAGGAAGACAGCCACCTGGGAGATTTCATTGAGGACAAGAGTGCGATTCTGCCCATCGACGCGGCCATCCAATCGAACCTGCGCGAGACCACGACCCGGGTGCTGGCGTCCCTGACGCCGCGTGAGGAACGGGTGCTGCGCATGCGCTTCGGCATTGGGATGAACACGGACCATACCCTTGAGGAAGTGGGCCAGCAGTTCTCCGTGACCCGCGAACGGATCCGCCAGATCGAGGCCAAGGCCTTGCGTTAGCTCAAGCGCCCCAGCCGGTCGCGCAAGCTGCGCAGCTTCCTCGACAACTGATCCAAGCGCTGCCCTCCCGCGTGAGGGTGGAGCGCTCGCGAGAACAAATCCGGCCCATTCTATTCAGAGTGGGGCCGTTAGATCGGCCGGCGCGTGGCCACAAGGTCTTGTCGGATGTAGTGTCGCAGTGCTGAAGCGTCGTTTCAGCATGTCTTTGCGGCGCGCATCAGGGAGAACCGGCCATGTTACGCAAAGTGATCTACGGACTGGGCCTGCTATCGGTGCTGATCATCGTTGGCGGGTTGCTTCTGCCGCGAACCGTCAGCGTTGAACGCAGCGCCACCATCGACGCGCCGCCCCAGGTCGTCTTTTCCTATCTCGACACTTACGAACGCTTCAATGAGTGGTCGCCCTGGGCCGCCCGTGACCCCGAGGCCCGGTACACATATTCGGGGCCAGACCGGGGTGTTGGCGCCGCCATGGCGTGGGAAAGCGACAATCCCCATGTGGGCAACGGCAGCCAGACCATCATTGCCGTGGAACAGGACAAGCTGGTCCGCACCCGGCTGAATTTCGGTCCGGAGGGAGATGCCGAGTCCGTCTTCAAGCTTGCACCGGCGGCCAATGGCGGCACTGAAGTGACCTGGGGCTTTGAAACCGACCTGGGCTACGACATTTTCGGACGGTATCTCGGCCTTATGTTCGACACCTGGATCGGTGCCGATTACGAGGAAGGCCTTCAAAATCTGAAAGCCGCGATTGAGAAGGACCCGGAGGACGGCTGACCCGGTCCTCCGCCTTCAGACCATCAGTAGGCCTTTACCCAGCCATAGTCATCAATGGTCCCGGATCATCGATGGTTTCGGGGCGGTCTGTCGGCGCAACACGCCGCGGACCCGGCCCCCGGACCATCACTGCAATTGGATGCTTTGGCGGTATTGCGGTGGTTCGTAGCTGAAGGCCGCTTTTTCGAATTTTGGCGGGCCGAAGCGGCCCGTGGCGTTGTTCGAGGCGCCCACGGGCTCCTTCGGGATCCCGAGGAAATTCGTATCCAGCGTGCCGTTATCGTCAATGTCGTGCCAGACCGAAATGGCATAGGTGCCCGCGGCGACGTCGGCAAAGCGGCACTCGGCCACTGAGTCCTTCAGGCTGGCGCGGACCTCTGCGATGGCCTTATCCCCGTCTCCCGGAAAGCCCTCGGCCTGGTCGAACAGGCGGCAATAGATTGTGCCGCCATAGGAACTCAGCCCCCCGATTTCCAGGATGATGCCGTCGCTTGAAGGGGCGTCTTGGGCCTTGGCGCCCGCCGGACCGGTGCACAAGGCAAGGCTGGCGAGCACAATGGATGTGAAGGATTTCATGGTGTGATCTCCAGGTTTTGTTGAAAGCTGGCGCCGGCTCAACCGTCCGCAAACGGCGCAAAGATAATTCCAAGCACGATGGCGATGGCGAAAACGAGGCCGATGGCCCCGACGAAATAGCTGACCACCGTCTTCCACCAGGGGTAGCCGAACTTATAGAACATCAGGGCACAGAAGGACCACAGCACGAAGATGCCCACCCCGAACCGATAAAGATCCAAAAGGATATTTTCCCCATTGACCATGAAGAATACACCCACCACTGCAACGGCGGAGCCGGCCACGTAATTGAGCACGAAGCTTGGCCCGGCCCAGGTGACATAGAGATGGAACAGGCGTTTTGAGGTGAGGGGTTCGGGCGCGGTCCAGAATTTCAGGCCCAGATGCAGCCCCGCAAAGCCGATCAGGATGCCGAAAATCATATAAAGACCGGCGATGAACTGGAGGAAAAACTCGTTGATCCCAAGGTCTTCGCTCGTCAGCAGGCTCAAGAGTGTGAAGATGAGGCCGAAAATGACCAGCGAGGTCGAGATTGCCTTCCAGGCCATGTCGAGCGAGGCGTTGTAATTGTCCTCGTCATCGAAAACCACCGCATCGGCGGTGGCGCGGGGATTGCGAAGGGCGTCATAGGCCGCCCGCGTCAGGTCCACGATATCCTGCACCCAGCTGCGCCAGCCCTGGGCCCGTTCGGACACGTCCGTCTTGATCTTCTGGGTCAACCAATCCCGCATGGTGCTTCTCCCTCTCGCAGCGGTTTGACGGCTCATCCCTGGGGCGCAGAATGCCAAAAGCCGGGTCATGCGAAAACACCGGGCAAGGCAAGCAAGTCTTGATGCCCGCGGTCGATGGCGCCACCATCGAAGGCCCCAAAAAAGGCCCGTCGGTGGGGGCCGGTCCGGCCCGAACAGGGAGGACGCCCCGTGGCCGATATCTTCATTTCCTACTCCCGCGAAGATCGGGATGTCGTTCGGGCCCTTGCCGGGGCGCTGGAGCGGGCCGGCTACTCGGTCTGGTGGGACTGGAATCTGATCGCCGGGCGGGATTACCGGGTGGAAATCGAGCGCCAGCTTGAGGACGCGCGAACGGTCATCGCTCTGTGGACGGAAAACTCGGTCACGTCGGTCTTTGTCAATGACGAGGCCACCCACGCCGCGAGCCTTGGCAAGCTGGTGCCCGTCGCCTATCGGGGCACGCCGCCGCCCATGGGCTTTCGCAGTTATCACACCATCGCCATGGATACGCTCGAGGGCGTCGTCCCGGACATCCTCGCCGCCATTGAGGGCCTGCCGCCGCCGGTGCCGGTGGCCCGCGCCCGCACCAGCGCAAAGGGCAAACCGGGCGGCGTACGGTGGCCCGTGCTTGCCGGCGTGCTGGTGCTTCTCGCCGTCATCGCCGGAGCGGCCACCTGGCAGATCAGCCGACTGATGGAGGAGCGGTTCACGCCGACGCCCGGCGGACCGGAGACCTTGCAGGAGGTCAGCGTGTTTCGGGCCGGCGGCGCCTGGTTTTATCTCATCGCCCGGGGACCGAGCCGGAGGCTCTATTATCTTGAGCCGGACGAGCAGAGCCGCCAGCGCGGCGCCGTGCGCCATGCCCTGTTCTTTCGGGGGCGTTATCGGGCGGCAGGGCGGACCTATTCCGGGCGGGTCTTTTCGCTCACACCGGGCTGCGCGCCGCTTGGCTTTGAGGTCTCCGGTCCCGTCACGGAAGGCTTCCGCCGAGTGACCCTGGAGGGCGAGGAGCCGGTGCGCTCGGCCGCGTGCGACATCACAGGCCGCAGGGCCTTCACCATGACACTTGAGTATCAAGACACCCGTTCCATTGGGGTGCCCGAATGAGGCGCCGGCGAGGGGCCCCCTTGCCGCCCCGGTCCCCCTTGCCGCCCCAGTCCGTGGCTCGGCGACGGGTTGTGCTCGCCGGTGTGTCCTGGGCCCTTCTGGGCTGCGAGCGCAGCGCCGGCCCCGAACCTCTGGGCCCTCCGCCCGTGACCGTGAGCCGGCAGGCCTGGGGCGCGGCGCCGGCGGACGCGGCCGCGCTCATTGCCCATGAGCCACGCTTTATCACGGTGCACCACACGGCCGTGGCACGGCGGCCGGATCGTCTTTTAGCGGATAAAATGCGCAGCCTTCAGAGATTTTCCCAGCGTGAGGCACCGCTGGCCGGGGGGCGCCGCAAACCGGCCTGGGCCGATGTGCCTTATCATTTCGTCATTGGGGCCCTGGGCGCGATTGCCGAGGGACGGGATATCACCACACGCGGCGCGTCAAACACCGATTATGACCTTGACGGGCATATTCAGGTGGCGCTTGAGGGACGGTTTGACGTGGAAGACCCAAATCCCGCGCAACTCGAAGCGCTGGAGCGGCTCCTGCGGTGGCTGCAGGCGCGCTGGTCGATCCCGGCCGCGGCCATTGCGGGGCATCGGGCCCGGGGCGTGGCCACGTCCTGCCCCGGGGCGCGTTTTGAGCCCTGGATCGCCGCGTACAAAGACCGCCATGGCTGAAGCAATGGGCGAGAAACCCGGATCGATCTGAGCCCAGCGCGCCGTTGCTCTCTGATTTTTCCGCTCGCGCGCCCCCATAGGACCCATGGGGGCGCACTTCGCGACGGCGGTGCAGGGGCGGCGTCAGTCCACCAGACTGTATTGGACCGAAATGGAGATGCTGAGGCCCGACTCGCCGGCGGCAATGGGCACATCCCGGGCGGCCGTCCGGGCACGCATCATCACCTCCGGCCGGGGCATCCGCACGGCCTGCTCCTGGATCCGGATGATGGGGCCGAGGGTCACGCCGAGGGCTTCGGCGTAAAGGCGCGCCTTTTCCTGAACATCGGCGGCGGCCTCACGGCGGGCCTGGTTCATCAGGGGTTCGGGATCCTGGAACCCGAAGGACAGGTTCTGGAAGTCATTGGTCCCGTCCGAGACGAGGGTGTCGATCAGACCGCCGACTTTTTCCAGGTCGCGGACCGAAACCGTGACCTGATTGCGCACGGTGTAGCCGGTGATCTCCGGTGTCTGCACGGACTGGCCCCGTGGATAGGACTTGAAGCGCGGCTGAATGCCAAAATCGCTGGTCTGCACGTCCTTGCCCGGGATTTCCGCGCGCTCCAAGGCCTTGAAGGTTTTGGCCATGGCGGCCGTATTCTGATCGAGTGCCGCGCGGGCGGTCTCTCCCGTGGTCACCACGCCGAAGCTGAGCACGGCCATGTCCGGCTCGGCCGCAACGGTGCCGGTGCCCTCCAGATAGAGCACGCGCGGGCTCGGCTGCTGGGCCAGGGCGACGGGCGAGAGGGCGAGGGCGGTGATCAGGACAGCGGCAAGCGTAAAAACGCCGGGGAGGTGGGCAGTCAAGGGCGAGGAGGGACGGGACATGGCGTGTCTCCTTGAGGGGCCTGAGGGACATCTTGGGGCGAGACTTCGTTGGGCCGGTCTTTGTGCCCCAAGTGTCGCCCATGACATTCGGTTTTGATGGGGCCGCATCATGTCCGATCCGCTTGAGATGGGGCAAGCACGGGCCGGAAAACGCGCCAATGGCGATGGACGTGTGTTTTGTGCTGCATGTGTCCTTTGCCAGACCCACGGGGCCTGCTATTGAAAGCTTTGGCCGCCCTCATTGGGCAGCGCCCGGGCCTGTAGCTCAATTGGTTAGAGCCGACCGCTCATAACG
>CAYYTT010000225.1:0-5154 GCA_964474635.1 uncultured Alphaproteobacteria bacterium
CATAGCCAGCCGCTCTTGGGCGGCGCGGCGATCCAGGGCCACTGGCTCCGGATTTTGTTGCCCTAGTGGTTCGAATCTGACGTTTCGAACCACTAGGTTTTTTCTTGATGGATCAACTTATCCAGACATTTGAAGGGCTTATCCATTGCCTCACCTCGACCTGTCGGGCTTCAAATGTCTGGGTCGATCCACTAGATGGCTTCGCTTTGCTCGCTATGACGGCATGAAACAGAAGCACCTGAACGTGTCGCTGCACTAGGTTGCCAAGATCTCATCCAACACGGGGGTGGATGTGCTACACCCCGCCGCATGCTTACCGGCGCGCCCCCTTGGACCCGCGGCCTGTCTTGGCTCGTGGCTTTCGCGCTGCTCATTCAGTCAGGCCTGAGTGACGGACGGCTGGCATTCGCACGTGGCGATGCTCCGGGCGCGCCGACCACCCATTGTGCCGCAGGTGTTCCCCAGCCGGACTTTGTGGCTGCGGACTTGGCGCTCAGCCGTGCGCTTGAACGCAGCGCACGATCCGCCCCAGACCGACCGCTCCCCAGCCCTGGCGACCCCAACCCCGAGGATCATGGCGGGCGCCTGTTTGCCCATTGTCCTTCCTGCATTCTCGGCGCGCCGGATGCGTCGCTGACGCCAGCCCCTGCCCTGATCCAGACCGCGCCCGGATTCGCCATTGCCGCAAGGCGCGGCGCCGAGATGCCCGAACGCGCGCCATGGCGGGTCATCAGGGCTTTCGCCGCCCGCGCCCCGCCGGCCGCGTCCCTCTCCACGGCCTGAAACCACCCTTGTGAAAATCTGCCGGCCCGCCGCCACCCGTCGCGCAATGCCCGCCTTGGCATGCCCTGCGCACGCGCCGGCCTGTTTGGGATTGAGCCCATGCTCTCCACGAAGAGTTTGATTCTGCCGGCCCTTGCGGCTGGCCTCCTGAGCGTGCCGGCGTTCGCCCAATCCGCTCCCGACACGACCGCCCCCAACACGACCGGGCCCAACACATTGGGGCCCGACGCCCGTTCGGCCTCAAGCGAAGACATCGACCGCATCACCGTCTTCGGCGAGCGCTACTCGGTCGACCGCTACCGGGCTGAGGATGCCATCAGCGCGACCAAAACCCTGACGCCGCTGGAAAACATCCCCCAGTCGATCCAGGTCCTCACCGGTGAATTGCTGCGCGACCAGGATGTGCGCAACCTTTCGGAAGCCTTGAGCAATGTGTCCGGCGTGGCCGTCGCCGACCCGTCGGAGGGGCTGCTCGCCAATTTCTTCATCCGGGGCTTTACTGCCACGGTGTTTTTCGACGGCCTGCCGGCCTTCGGTCAAACCAACGTGGTCGACCCGTCCTCGCTCGCCGGTGTGGAACGGATCGAGGTCGTCAAGGGCCCGACGGGTGTTCTGTTCGGCGGCGGCACGGGCGCGCCCCTCGGCGGCCTGATCAATGTGGTAACAAAAGCGCCGCAGACGGAACGCTTTGCGGAAATCGGCCTGCGGGGCGGCTCCTTTGGGACCGTCAATCCGTTCTGGGACATCAACCAGCCCCTTCTCGGCGACAAACTGCTCCTGCGCGTCTCCGGCGAGTACCAAACCTCCGACAGCTTCATTGATGTGGTGGAGCAGGACCGGATCGCAATTTTCCCCGTCATCGCCTGGCGCCCGGCGCCGGAGACCAGTGTGGTGCTGCGCGGCCAGTACAGCCGGAACCGGTTCATCGAATATTCCGGCCTGCCCGCAATCGGCACCGTGGAAGACGCCCCCTTCACGATCCCGCGCTTTCGCTTTCCCGGCGCGAGTGACGTGCCGGAAAACACGAACACGAATGCGCTTGTCACGGCGGAGCTGCGCCATCGCTTCACGAAGGCCATCGAGGGCAATGTTTCAGTGCGCTACCTGGACAGTGAGTTCCAGGAGATCAGCACCTTTCAAAGCCCAACTTTCGCGGCCTTTTTCGGCCTGCCAACCGACCCCCTGGATCCCGTCACGCCATTTTTTTCAGGGCAACTTCCAACGACCACGGAACAGGTCAATCTGAACGCCAATCTCACCGGCACCTGGACCATGGGGCCGATGACGCACCAGGTCCTGGTCGGTTTCGAATTTGACCGCACGGTGAATTTTGCCGGCATCGCGTTCGGCTTTTCCGACTTTCTGGACCTGTCGGACCCGAATGCGGACATCGCCTTCGGCCCCCTGCCGGACGTCGCCAATGGGCGCCAACAAGACAATCTCTACCGCACCACGGGAGGCTATATTCAAGATCAGATCACCCTGTGGGACCGGCTGCATATCTTGCTGTCGGGACGGATCACGCGCCTTGAGGTGGAAGAGCGGGGCCTCGCCCAGCTCGACGGCACCGTCGGCCTGACCTCGCAGGATACCCGCTTCACACCCCGCGCCGGAGCCGTCCTTGAACTGATGGATGGGCTTAATGCCTTTGTCGGTTACGGAGAGGGTTTCCAGGCCGTGCTGAACTTCCTGGGCGAGGGCCTGCCCGTACCCGAGGAATCCCGCGAACTGGAGGGCGGTCTGAAATTCGCCCTTGATGATATCGGGGTGTCGGGCACCATCGCCGGCTATCGCATCGTGCGCGAAAACGTCGCCGTCACGGATCCTTCGACGCTTTTTTCTACCATCCAGGCCGGCGAGCAGCGTTCCGTCGGCGCCGAGGTCGATGTGCTCTGGCAGCCCATCGAAGAGCTGTCGGTGCTGGCCAGCTATGCGTATACGGACGCCATCAACGCCACCGAGGACATTTCCACAGGCGGCCTTACCATCCCGGAAGGCGCCCGGCTGGCCCGTATTCCGCGCCACGGGGGCCGGGTCGCCGTGCGCTGGCGGGTGTTGGACGGTCCCTTGAGCGGCCTGTCCGTGGGCATGGGCGTGACGGCGGCCTCACCCCGTGAGCTTGCGCTGCCCAATACCTTTCAGGCGCCCGCCTTCTATGTGATCGATGCCCAGGCCGGCTATACGGCAGGGCCCGTGTCCCTCACGCTGAGTCTGCGCAATTTAACGGACCGGGAGTATTTCGAACCCCACTCCTTCCTCAATCAGGACGTTGTGCGCCCGGCCCAACCCTTTGCCGCCTTCGGCACCGTCAGTGTCCGTCTTTAATGTCCCCCAACACGGAGCAATTACCATGTCCTTGACCCGTCGCACCCTTTTGACCGGGAGTGCCGGCGCCGCCGCGCTGACCCCGTTTGTCACCCTCGCCCAGGCCATTGCCCAGACCGCACCTGCCCAGACCGCACCTGCCCAGACCGCCCCCGGCGGACTGGCGCCCACCGCCGACATGGAGGCGGCCATGGCACGGGCCCGGGCCGCCCATGACAGCCTCATGGGTCTTGAGGGGCTGAAGATGCGCGGCGCCGAGCAGATCGTGATGGTTCTTTATCCGGGCTTCACAGCGCTTGATCTTGTGGGGCCGCAATACATGTTCGCCTCCATGATGGGCGCGACCGTGCACCTTGCCGCCCAGAGCATGGAAGACGGCCCCGTCATGAGCGACACGGGCCTTGCCATCCAGCCCACCATCGCCCTTGCCGACTGTCCCCCAGACCCTGACCTTCTGTTCCTGCCCGGCGGCGCCACCGGCACCGCCAAAGCCCTCGAGAACGAAGCGCTGATCACCTTCGTGAGGGACACCGGCGCCAAGGCCGGGTTCGTGACGAGCGTATGCACGGGCTCGCTCCTTCTCGGGCAGGCGGGCCTCCTGCGCGGCAAGCGCGCCACGAGCCACTGGGTCACACGGCCTATCCTCAGACACTATGGCGCCGAGCCCGTGGACGCGCGGGTGGTGCGGGACGGTAACGTGATCACCGGCGCCGGCGTGAGCGCGGGGCTCGATTTCGGGCTCAGCATCCTGGCCGGCTTGCGCGGCGAGGCCTATGCGCAGGCCATCCAACTTCAGGCCGAATACGCCCCAGAACCGCCCTTTGACGCCGGTACCCCGTCCAGCGCGCCCCAGGTGCTGGCGGAGGGCATGGCAGGCATGTTCGCCCCGCTGACGGCGCGCATGGAGACGACGGCCCGGAGCTGGGCCAAGCAGGCGGCCGGGTCCGCCGGTTGAACGGGATTTAAGGACGCCGGGTCCATCGTTTTGGGGCGGGCTCGCCCAAGTTTGACATCGCAAGTCCGCCCATTACCCTGTAGAGGAGTCCGCCCATCAGGGATTTTCGCTCTCACACACGGACCGGCATACATGTCCAAGGATTTGATGAACTATTCCCTCCTCGCCCAGGATGCCTTGCGCGGGGTCGTCAGGCTGGCGCTCGACCGGGTGCAGCAGGAGGGTCTGCCGGGAAAACACTATTTTTACATCGCGTTTAAGACCACGGCGCCCGGCGTCGAAGTCTCCGATGCCCTGCGGGCGCAGTATCCCGCCGACATGACCATCATCATCCAACACCAGTACAGCGACCTGGAGGTCGACGCGGAGAAATTCGCCGTCACGCTCTTTTTCAACAAAATGCCGGAGCGGCTGGTCGTGCCCTACACCGCTCTGCTGAGCTTTTACGATCCCAGCGTCATGTTCGCCTTGAAGTTCGGCGGTGACGAGGAAGACCTCCAGACCGACGACGATGGCGCCGACGGGTCCGATGGCGACATCGCCGAGGTAACGGCGCTGTCTTCCCTGACGGCGGAAGACAAGCCATCGCCCGAAAAGGATCCCGAGGCCAGCGCTGACGTGGTGAGCCTCGACCGGTTCCGCTCCTCGCGCAAAAAATGATCGCACCTCTCCGCGGGCTCCTCGTGTTGCGAAAGGCGTGGCGCTTGACCTAAAACCGCGTGGACAGCCGCCGGCCCGGTTCGAAGCGCCGGCCGGTCCGCCCGATTTAGACGCCACACGAGGTTGCCCCATGACTGGATTGCGTACGGAAACAGATTCCTTCGGCCCGCTTGAGGTTCAGGGCGACCGGTACTGGGGTGCGCAGACCCAGCGGTCTTTGGGCAACTTTAAGATCGGTACCGAAACCATGCCCGTACCGATGATTCGGGCCTTGGGCATCGTCAAGCGCTCCGCCGCGGCCGCCAACAAATCCCTGGACAATCTGGACGCTCGCCTCGCCGGGGCCATTATCGAGGCCGCCACGGAGGTCGCCTCCGGCAAGCTCGACGATCATTTCCCCCTTGTGGTCTGGCAGACCGGTTCGGGCACCC
>CAYYTT010000226.1:0-5059 GCA_964474635.1 uncultured Alphaproteobacteria bacterium
GGCGCGCGGGTCCATGTGCTGCATATTTCGACGGCGGAGGAAATGGATCTGCTGGCGGACTATCGCGATGTGGCCACGGTGGAAACGACGACCCAGCACCTGACCCTCGCGGCGCCGGAGGCCTATGAGACCCTGGGCACGCGGGCCCAGATGAACCCGCCCATTCGCGACGCGCGCCACCGGGCCGGCATCTGGGCGGGTCTTGCTAAGGGTGTGGTCGATGTTCTCGGCTCGGATCATGCGCCCCACACGCTGGAGGAAAAGGCCCAGCCCTATCCCAAATCGCCCTCTGGCATGCCCGGTGTTCAAACCCTCGTGCCGGTCATGCTCGACCATGTGAATGCGGGCCATTTGAGCCTGACGCGCTTTGTCGATCTCATGTGCCACGGCCCCCAGCGGATCTTCAACATCGCCGGCAAGGGCCGCATGATGACGGGGTACGATGCCGATTTCACGGTGGTCGACCTGAAGGCCTCCCGCACCGTGGACGATGCGGACATGGCAAGCCGCTGCGGCTGGACACCCTATCACGGCCGCACCCTGACGGGCTGGCCCCAGGGCACGATCATCCGCGGCCGGCGCGTCATGTGGGAGGGAGAGCTCATGACGCCGGCGGGCGGGCGGCCCGTGCGCTTCCAGGAAACCTTGCCCACGCGCGCCTGACGGGCAGCCTGAACCACCCATTGGACACGGGCTCTGCGAGCAGGGGCAAAGACGTCTTGACGCCATAACTCTACATATATAGAAAATGACTATGACACGATCGAGAGCGCCGTCCGCCGCAACGCTCCGCATCCTTCGGACCTTGGCGGATCAGCCGGATGCCTTTCGCTACGGCTATGAATTGATGAAAACAACCGGTCTCAAATCCGGAACCCTCTATCCCATCCTCATGCGCCTGCATGAGCGCGGCGTGCTGGAGGCCGAATGGCGCCCGCCGGTGGAGGCCGGCAAACCGCCGCGCCACGCATACCGGCTGACCGCCGACGGGCACAGCTACGCAGCGCTTTGGCTTAGGGGAGGGGAGCCCCGCAAACCCCTGGCTCACAAACCCCTGGCCTACAACCACTTGGCACGAAAGGCCGCCGCGCGATGACACAAGAACAAAATACGGGGGGACAAGACATGTCAGGGCAAAACATGCTGGCTCAAAAAATTCTGAACCGCGCCCTGGCCCTTATGCCGGAGACGGACGGAGACTGGGCTCAGGCCATGCACCACGAATTCGAGGTCGCCCGCAAGGACGGCAAGGCCCTCGACTTCGCCCTTGGCTGTCTCAATGCGGCCGTGCTGGCCTATGCCCGGACCCGGACGGGCCTTGCCCTTATCGGGCGCGGCGCGGTTGCGGTCGGCCTGCTGACCGTCGGGGCCGTTGGCTGGCTGATCGGTTTTGAAAACGCCGCTGCCGCCCGCCTCATCCAGGGCCTGTGCGCGTTCTATGCGATTGGCGGCATTTTGAGCCTTTGGTCAGTCCGGGCCTTGCGCCTTTATGCGAGCGCCGGATTGGCCTGTGCCGCACTGTCTTGGGTCTCGATCCGGACAATCCTCGCCGGCCGGTTGGGCGAGATGGAACACTTCGCGGCCGCACTCAGTCTTGAGTGCGCGGCCATCATGGGGGCATTGCTGTTCGTCGCGCTGTTTTTGTCACTGCTCCAGGACCCGCCGGCCCGCGAGACCCACGCGGGCTGATGCGGCGGGGCAAAAGGGTGGGGCGCCTTCGCCCGGCGCCATAGCTCACAGCGGCGCCGGCGCCTTCTGCGGACCCCGGATCAATTTGCCTGGTAGGGCGCCGGTCGCCTCACCGTCCTGGTAGACGATCTGTCCGTCCACGATGAGAGCCCGGTATCCTTGCGCATCCTGCAACAGGCGCTTGCCGCCGGCGGGCAGATCACGGGCGATGCGCGGTCGGCGCAAGGTGAGGCGGGTGTGGTCGATCACATTAAGATCGGCGCGATAGCCCGGCTTGATCAGCCCCCGGTCGAACAGACCCACGGCCTCGGCTGGTTCGCGCGACAGGGCACGGATCACCCAGGGCAAATCGAGCTTTGGTCCGCGCACCCGGTCCCGGGTCCAGTGGGTGAGCATGGAGGTCGAAAAGCTCCCGTCGCAGATCATGCCCACATGGGCGCCGCCATCGCCAAGACCCAGGATGGTGTCCTTGTGGCGCATCATGGCGAGGCTTGGCTCCAAATCCCCATCGGCATAGTTCAGGAACGGAAAATAAAGGAGGCCCTTGCCGTCCTCGCCGAGCATTTGGTCAAGGGCGATCTCCTGGGGCCGGCGCCCCTCCCGCATCGCCTGCGCGCCCAAGCTCGTCTCGGGCAAAGGCTCGTAATTGGGCGGATCGCCAAGCGGGAACATGGTCTCAAAGCGGCGCAGAACCGCCTTCACGAAGGGATTGTCGCTGCGCGGCTGTTCCTCCAGCAGCCGGGCGCGTAGGGAAGGATCGCGCAGCCGCTGCACCCGCTCCTCAAGGGGTAAATGCTCCATGGCCTGATAGGTGGGATTGGCCGAGAACGGATTGAGCGTCAGCTCAAGCCCCAGCAGCAGGCCCACGGGCCGGCCGCACACCTGGCCCTTGATGGGCAGACCATCCCGGTTGGCGTCCTCCACGGCCTGCAGCAGGCCGCGCCAGCCCTCCGGCGCCCGGGGTGATTGCACCAGGGTGAAGGAGAGGGGCCGGCGCGAGGCCGCCACAATACGGCGCAGCATGGCGAACTCCGCCTCCGGATCGTCAAAGTCCGAGACAAGCTGCAACACGCCGCGCCCCGCGGCCGCAAGGCCCATGGCAATGCCCGTGAGTTCGTCTTCGCCGGCCGTCAGGGTCGGCGTGGGATCGCCGTCGCTGGTGCGGTGATTGAGCGTGCGCGAGGTGGAAAACCCCAGTGCGCCGGCCTCAATGGCACTTTGGGCGAGGGCCGCCATGGCCGCGATATCGTCCGGGTTCGCCGGATCGCGCCGGGCGCCGCGCTCGCCCATGACATAGACGCGGATGGCCGCATGGGGCGCCTGGGCGGCGAAATCGATGTCATGGGGCCGGCGCTCCAGGGCGCCCATGAACTCGCCGAAATGCTCCCAGGTCCAGGGCAACCCCTCGGTCAGCACCACGCCGGGAATGTCCTCGACCCCTTCCATGAGTTTCACGAGCCGCTCCCGGTCCTGCGGCCGGCAGGGCGCAAAGCCAACTCCGCAATTGCCCATCACCGCCGTCGTGACGCCGTGCTGGGAGGAGGGGGAAAGCCGTTCAGTCCAGGTGGCCTGGCCGTCATAATGGGTGTGGATGTCAACGAAACCCGGCGTCACGAGCAGCCCGCGCGCGTCGATTTCCTCGCGCGCGCTCTCGGCGACCGTTCCAATGGCGCCGATTTTGCCCCCCGCGACGGCCACATCGGCCTCAAAGGGCGCACGGCCTGACCCGTCGCACACCGTGCCGCCGCGCAAAACGAGATCCCAAACCGCCATGGCATCCTCCCGGTCTTTTGTGTCGTCTTATGGCGGTTAGGATGACGCGGCCGGCAGGGGATCTCAAGGATCGCCGCCCAAGGGGGCGCCGGTCGGATCCCTCTCGGGCTTGTCCTCTTTGAAACCTTGGCCGCATGGGGCTCGGAAGCGCTCAGTACAGATTGTCCCGCGCGTCCGTCTCCAGCGCCTCGTCGATGGTCTGCGCCGGCACATCGTCGAGCGCGCAGTGGTCTTTGAAAATCTGCCCCGCGCTGGGCAAGGCGTCCCGGGCCACATGGGCGTCCGGGTTCCACAAATCCGCCCGGCGCAGCGCCTTGGTGCAGTGAAGATAGGCCTCCCGAACCTCGATCAGCATGACCGATCGTGGCGGTTTTCCCTCCACTGAAAAGCGGGCCATCAGGTCCGGCTCCACGCTGATCCGGGCCAAGCCGTTCACCCGCAGGCAATCGTCAATACCCGGAACGATGAACAAAAGGCCGACGGCCGGCTCGGCGACAAGGTTCGTCAGAGTGTCGAGCCGGTTGTTGCCCGGCCGATCGGGCATCGCGAGCGTGGTGTCATCGAGAACGTGCACGAATCCCGGTTCCCCGCCGCGCGGCGAGACATCGGCCAGTCCGCTCGCTCGCGCGCTCCCGATGCACAAAAAGGGCGAGAGTGCGATGAACCGCCGGCAATGCGCGTCGATGGCGGCGATTTGCTTGTCGAGGGCGCCCCGTCCAGGCTGCTTGTAAATCGAGCGCAGGGCGTTTTCTGAACCAAGTTCGGTGTCCATGGCGCCTTTCCTTTGGCCCGTTCGGTTGTTCCGATGAAAGTATAGTCTATCAGGGGGGACCGGGGACGCGAACGGGCGAGGGGCCGGAAGGGAGACAGGCATGGCCTGGGGCATGAGGCGGCGATGGCTGCGCGTGAGGGTGCTGGGCGTCCTCATGACCATCATCTTGGGGCTGATCGTAGCCGTGCGGATCGTGGACTGGTTCGTGCCGCACCAGCATCTCGTCTGGACCCCGCTCAAACTCGATGCACCCATCGGGTTTGCAACACGCACCAAGCTTCAGGCCCTGCGCAATCGGCGCGGGCACTGCATTGCGGTGCTGGAGCGCGGCGGCGTGGAGGTGACGCCGGTGCCGAACTCCCGGTCGGCGCGGCCTTGCGGCTTTGTGAACGCGGTGACGCTGGAAAAATCCCTGGTGCCCTACTCCGCGCCTCTCCAAATGACGTGCCGTCTCACGGCGGCTCTTGCCTTGTGGGAACGGCAGGTGGCACTGCCCCTTGCGCGCAAGATGCTCGGCAGTCCCATTGTGCGTATTGAAACCTTCGGCAGCTTTGCCTGCCGCCGCGTGAACCGGGCCAAGGACGGGCGTTACAGCGAACACGCTCATGCCAATGCCATCGATATCGCGGGCTTTACCCTGGAGGATGGCCGGCTCGTGACCGTGGCAAACCACTGGGGCCAGTCATCGCCGGAGGGCAACTTTCTCAAAGCCGTGCGGGACCGCTCCTGCCGCCTCTTTGCCGCTGTGCTCAGTCCGGACTATAATAAGGCCCATGCGGACCACTTCCATTTCGATATGGGTGCCTGGTCGACCTGCCGGTGACG
>CAYYTT010000227.1:0-4918 GCA_964474635.1 uncultured Alphaproteobacteria bacterium
CGCAATCCGGCTCGGACAATCAGGGCGAGCATCGAGCAGCGGTGTACCGATTATTTTGCTCACCGCACGGGTCGAGGAGACGGACCGCGTGGTGGGCCTGGAGATGGGCGCGGACGATTACGTCACAAAGCCCTTCAGTCCGCGTGAGCTGCTGGCCCGCATCAAGGCCGTCCTGCGCCGTTCCCGCGCCTTGCCGCCGGGCCAGCGTCCGCCCGATACACCGCTTTTGCGCTTTGCCGATTGGCGACTTGATGTGCCCCGGCGCAGCCTGGAGACGGCGGACGGGGTGACGGTGCCCTTGAGCACAGGTGAATTCCGCCTGCTGATGGCTTTCCTCAGCCACCCAAGGATCGTGCTCAGCCGCGATCAACTCCTGGATCTGACCCAGGGGCGGGACGCAGCACCCTTTGATCGCTCCATCGACAATCAGGTCAGTCGCCTGCGCCGCAAGATCGAAGCCGATCCCAAAAACCCTGAACTGATCCAGACGGTCTGGGGCGGGGGCTACAGTTTCTCCGCCGCCGTTTTGGCCGATGGTGACGCCCCATGATCCTGCGCCGCCTCATTGGCCTCATGCCCGCGAGCCTCGCGGGCCAGATCATCGTGCTGGTGGCGGTGGGAACACTGGTCTCCCAGGTCATTCTTGTTGCGCTTTTCAGCAATGACCGGGCGGCGCGGGCCCGGGCCAATGCCGAAGAGGCGGGGGGCGAGCGCCTGGGCCAGGCCCTCCTCTTGATGGGCGAGGGCGGCGCGGGCCTGCCTGATCTGATGCGCTCCCTACGCGGCCCGCGCCTTCAAATCAGGCCCGGTGCGCCGCCGCGCCACCTGCTTGCGGGGGCGACGGCGGACAAACGGGCCGCCCGCCGCCTTGAGGCGCAGCTGCGCGCCCAGGGCCTTGAGGCGACGAGCGTGAACGCCTGGCGCACCACATCGCGCCGCCGCCGCCGTCCAAGGCGCCGCGGCGACGTGCCGGAAGACGCGCCGCCCCCGCCCCGCCGCCCACCACTTGAGGACCGGCCGTCCGTCGATGTCCTTGTTTTGAACGCTGCCCTCGCTGAGGGGACCGTGGCGACGGCCATTCTCCGGCTCCCGGCGTTCCGGCCCTGGGCCGGCACACGGATTATTGCTGTAACAAGCCTGACGGCCATCATTTTAAGCCTGGTTCTGATCGGTCTGGCGCGCCGGGTGACCCGTCCGCTCGACGCCCTCGGCGCGGCCGCGGACCGGCTCGGCGACGCCCGCGGGCACGAGCCGTTGCCGGAAGAGGGCCCGCAAGAGGTTCGCCAGGCCATTGCCGCCTTCAATCGGATGGGCACACGGATCGACCAGCTTCTTGAGGATCAACGCCGCATGGTCGCCGCCGTGGGCCATGATCTGCGCACGCCGATCACGGCCCTGCGCCTGCGTACCGATTTTGTGAAAGACACGGAAAATCGGGAGCGCATGCACCGCATCCTCACGGATATGGAAGCCATGACCGAGGGCCTTCTGGCGCTGGCGCGCGCCGAAGCCGAGGACGAGCCGCTGCGCCCCACCGATCTTGGTGCCCTGATCGAGAGCCTTGTCGATGATCTCGCCGACCTGGGAATGGCGGTGACCTTCAAGCCGCCGGCGCGGCTGGTGCGGCTCTGCCGGCCCCAGGCCCTGACCCGTGCGGTGCGAAATCTGGCGGAAAACGCCGCGCGGTATGGGCACGCGCCCCGGATCGGCCTTGAGAGCCGAGGGGACGGCACCACATGGATTACCGTGGAAGACTGGGGTCCGGGGCTCGATCCGGGCGCGCTTGAACGGGTGTTTGAGCCCTTCACGCGCCTTGAGACCTCGCGCAACCGGGAGACCGGCGGCATGGGGCTTGGGCTGACGATAGCCCGTGTGATGGTCACCAAGCAGGGCGGCACGCTGACCTTGCGAAACCGGAACGACGCGCCCGGCGCCACGGGGCTCATTGCCGAAATTCGCCTTCCCCCCGCCAATCACCATGGGTCGAGGGCGCCCGAGACACAGGTCTGTCCATAATGGCATATCCGCGCCGCTCCTTCGCCCGGCATGCTCCGTGCCGCACCGCCGCCGGGCTCGCGTTTTTTATTCTTACGCTGAATTTATGCCTGACAAGCCCGGTCCAGGCTCAGGCTGCTGATCGATCGGCAACGGGCTCGTCTGTGCCCGTGGGGCGGATCATCACCGACCGGGGGCCCGTGTGCACCGGCGTGCTGATCGGGCGCTATGCTGTCCTCACGGCCGCCCATTGCCTCGTCACCCGTGCCGGCGACGGCTTTTTCTCCCCCGGCCTGATCCACTTTGCCCTGTATCCGGACGATGGCGCGCAGCTCTATGCCACCGGTGCGGCGCGCCATGTGGCGCCGTCCTACCCCTTGCCGGTGTCCACGGATCGCCGCTCGCTCGCCAATGACTGGGCCGTCCTTGTCCTCTCCGAGCCCCTCGGGGACACGGTCAAGCCGGCGCGCCTCGTGACGGCCTGGGACGGGAAGGCGTCTGGCTGGCGGCTCGGTGTCGTGGCTTTCGGGCGGGCCCGGGCCCTTCGGCCCACCATTCGCGTGACAGCCTGCGCCCTGCTGGCACCGGACACGGGCGCCGGTCAGCCGAGCCTGATCCACCATGATTGCCCTGTGGAACCGGGCAGTTCGGGGTCGGTTCTGCTGGGCTGGCGCGATGGCGCGATCCATGCGCTTGCGGTCAATGTGGCGGTGCGCCGGGGCGCGGCGCCACGCACCACGGCGACCCTGGTGCCGCCCTCGGTCCAAGCCCTTGCCGGTTTGGCGCCAAGACTGCCCAGTTTTGCGCCTGGCACCTGGCGCAGCCCCTTTGAGGACCGGGCCGGACCGGCGCCATGGGCCAGGGACGACGAGCCGCCCCAATGATCGGCGATCGCCGCGCCCAATCGCGCCGCGGCGACCACGGCCCGCTGACAGCGCTGGTCCGTTCGGGTTAGATGCGAGGGCTTTCGCCGCGCCAGCATAAGGACCCGCGCCATGGCCGCCCTGCAGGACACCGCCGAGCCCGTTGCCGAACCGGGCCTGATCGAACAGATCGCCACCTGGCTTGCCTCACCCGACGACAGTATCCTGATGGCGACCGTCGGCCTGGGCATTTTCGCGGGTCTGGCACTGCTGCAAGGCATCCTCTTTGCCGGTCTGGCGGCGCTCAGTCGGGGCCGGAAGGAGACGCTCCTTTTCCTGATCAAAACACTGGTCGGGAAGATGGGCTGGATTTTTCTCGCCGTCGTCTCCCTGGAAATCAGTCAGTTTGCGGTTAAGGTCCCGGCCGGCCTGTCGGTCCTGATCACAAAGCTCTTTACCGTGTCCGCCGTGATCCAGGGCTCGACCCTGACCTTCCACCTCATCATGGGGCTGTTGACCCGGTACATTGCCGCCAATCCGGACAGCACTATAAGCCTGCGCAATGCCATGGGGCTGATCCAGTCCATGGTTCGCCTGACCCTGATCGTCGTTGCCATCGTCCTGGTGCTGGACAATCTGGGCGTCAATGTCACGACACTCATCGCCGGTGTCGGCATTGGGGGCATCGCGATCGGCCTCGCCGCCCAGGGCGTTTTCCGGGACCTGTTCAGCTCCCTGTCCATCATCCTGGAGCGGCCCTTCGCCGTCGGGCACTTTATCGTCGCCGGCGATCTGTCCGGAACGGTGGAACAGATCGGACTGCGCAGCACGCGGCTGCGCGCAACGTCCGGCGAAGAGATCATCGCACCCAATTCGGACCTGACCGCGAGCCGGCTGCGCAATTTCGAACACATGACGGAGCGGCGCGTCCTTTTCGACCTCGGCGTCACTTACGACACTCCGCACGAAACCCTGGCACGCATCCCCGACATGATCCGCAGCGCCGTTGAACGCCAGGAGCGCACCCGCTTCGCCCGCTGCCACTTCAAGGCTTACGGGGACTTCGCCCTCACCTTCGAGACGGCCTACTTTGTCCTGTCGTCCGATTATGAGACGTTCATGGACATTCAGCAGGCGGTGAACATGGCCATCCACCGGGACTTCGAAAGTGCCGGAATTGCCTTTGCCTTCCCGACTCAGACGATACACTTGGACCCGCCTTCACGAGGCAGCGCCCACGCGTCCGGTCCCTCCACGGCATAGCCTTCAAGAAAGCAACGCCCCATGAGCATCACCATTTACGGTGCGTCCCTGTCTCCCTTCGTGCGTAAGGTCCGCGTTGTCCTCGCCGAAAAGGGCATCGACTACACGCTTGAACAGGTCAACATCTTCAACCCGCCGGAGTGGTTCGAAGAGATCAGCCCCTTAAAGCGTATTCCGGTGTTGCGTGAAGATGATGTGACACTCCCGGACTCCTCGGCCATTTGCGGCTATCTGGAGCGGCGCACGCCGAGCCCTGCATTGTTTCCCCCCCAACCGTTCGATTTCGGCCGGGCCCTCTGGTTTGAAGAATATACGGACTCCGAAATGGCCGGCGCCATCGGCTTGGGCTGCTTTCGGCCTGTCGTGGTCTCGCGCCTGATGGGCAAAGAACCCGACCACGAGACCGCCGAAAAGACGTGCCGTGAGAAACTGCCCCGTCTGCTGAGCTATTTGGAACGCGAGATCTCCGGCCGGACGCATTTCGTTGGCGACAGCGTGACCATCGCGGACATTGCCGTAGCATCCCAGCTCGTCAATCTGCGGCACACGGGCTATATGCCCGACGCAGGGAGCTACCCCAACCTGATTGCCCATTTCGGCCGCATGATCGCCCGCCCGAGCTTCGCTGGATGCCTCGCCGAGGAACAAAAAATTCTGTCACGCTTCGGGATCGGCGGATAATCGACCGCCACGAGAGCGAATGCCAGGATATGGAGCCAGCGGGGCGCGGCGGTTAGAGCGCTTTCCGATCAAGTTGGGTCACGAACACAGGCCGTGACCACGGCCCGGCGCCCCTG
>CAYYTT010000228.1:0-4917 GCA_964474635.1 uncultured Alphaproteobacteria bacterium
CGTGGACGTGAAATCGACCGGCCTGTTCCTGACCGATCCGGTTTTGCAAAAGAACAAGGCGAAGACGGATTATTGGAAGACGGGCCACTCCTACATCAAGCGCCGGGTCAACGAGCTCAACGCCCTCGTAGGCTTTGAAAAGAGCGGCCACTACTTTTTCAACCAGCCCATCGGTTATGGCTATGATGACGGCATGGTCTCGGCCATCACCATCCTGGAGATGCTCGACCGGAACCCGGACCAGTCCATGGCCGACCTGCGCCGCGCCCTGCCGCAGACCTGGGGCTCGCCGACCATGTCGCCCAAATGCCCGGACGACAAAAAATACGGCGTGGTCGAAAAGGTCACGACCCACTTCGCCAAGCTGCACGAATCCAAGGAAGCCATCCTGGGACAGGGCATTCGCGACGTGGTCACCGTGAACGGGGTCCGCGTCACTCTCGATGACGGCACCTGGGGCCTTGTGCGCGCGTCCTCGAACAAGCCGGGCCTTGTGGTCGTCGTGGAAAGCCCGACCTCGGAACAAAATATGCGCGACATGTTCGGCGTGATCGACACCGTCCTTGCAAGCTATCCGGAAGTCGGCGACTACGACCAGAAAATTTGATCCCCCAGCGGATGGATCATGGAAGGGCGTCCATCTGCGGCGCCCTTTTTTTCTCTTCTGCGCGTCGGGTCCAGACACTCGCCGAAATGGGCTTGGCGTGGATCAACAACTGTTTCACGATAGAGCTTATGGTTATGGACAGAATGCGCCATCGGCTTTGCGGCTTGTTCACCGCAAAGCACATGCTCGAGCGGTTCCAAGCCTGATTTTCGCCTCTGAGGCGATCTTTTTTTGATACGTACACGCGCAGTCTGGCCGCCAGTGGAGCGACATGACGAGATGACACATGATGAAACGATCGTGGCGACGGGGAAATTCTCGGGCATGGAGGACCGGCTCGCGGAGGCCTCATCCCTGCTCAAATCCATGGCCAGCCAGACCCGTCTGATGATCCTGTGCACGTTGGCCGAGGGCGAAATGTCCGTCAGCGATCTCGCCGCCGTCCTCGCCGTTCAGCAGTCCACGGTCAGTCAAAATCTATCCCGCTTGCGCCTGGAGCGCCTCGTCAAGTCAAGGCGCGATGCTCAGACCGTCTATTATTCCCTAGAAGAAGGACCGGCTCAGGCCATCATGGGCGTGCTTTATGCCCATTTCTGCCGCCAGGACGACTGACCGCTAGCACTCTTTCGTCAGCACGGGAAACATACGAAGCGCGCCTCGCCCTTTTGCATCAGCCATGATCGGTACACCGAGCCTAAAGCGGCCCTGAAGTCGCTCCGCCGTGACGGTCGAGACACAGACCACATCGGGCTCGGCACAGGACTCGATGTGGCTGGCCACATTCACCGTGTCGCCCCAGACATCGAAAACGAATTTGTCCTTGCCGATCACGCCTGCGACCACATCGCCTGTGTGGATGCCCACCCGCAGCTTCAACGGCACGTCCAGATCGCGGGCAAGGTCGCGCGTCGCGGACACAAGATCGAGACCCAGGCCAGCCAGGCTTGCGGCGTGGTCGGGATAGGGATCGGGCACGCCCGCGGCCACCATGTAGCCATCCCCCATGGTCTTGATCTTTTCAGCGCCCGTGGCGCGCACCAGATCGTCGAACCGGCTGAACAGGGTATTGAGGATCTCAACGGCCCGGTCGGCGGAAATGGTCGTACACAGACGGGTAAAGCCGACAATGTCGCAAAAGAGGATCGAGGCATCCTGGGCATGGTCCGAGATGGCGGTCTCTCCCGCGTTGAGCCGCTCAATGACGCTGCGCGGCAGGATATTGCCGAGCAGGGCATCGGCCCGCTCTTTTTCCTTCTGCAGCAGGTCGTAGGCCTGTTTGCGTTCGGTCACATCGCGCACCACGACGGCCGCGGCGAAACCGTCGGGACGCCGCATGGCCGCCGCGGTCATCTCCACGGGCCGCTCGGTTCCATCCTTATGCAGGGCCAGGAACTCATAGGCCGAACCGGGCGCCGGCCCCTCGCCGGTCATGCGAAAGCGCGCCAGCTCCTCCTCCACCTTGGGCCGAAAGGCCGGTGGCAGGAGCACTTCATAGCCGCCCAATCGGGTCACTTCTTCGGCGCGGTAGCCGAACAGGCGGGTCGCGGCCGGGTTCCAGAAGGCAATCCGGCCATCCGTGTCGATCAGAATAATGGCGTCCTGCATGGCGTCGGTGATGCTGCGCAGGCGCCCCTCGCTTTCGCTTAAATCCCTGGTCCGTTCGGCGACCCGATGTTCAAGCGTCGTGTTGGCGGCTTCCAGGGCCCTCATCTGCACCAGGCGCTCGGCCATGAGGGCATTGATCAGGAAGCCGGCGAAGACCATCAGCCCCAGATTGATCTGCAGGCCGAAAATCTCCTCCAGTCGCGGCGCGCCGAACAGGGGCACGGCAAAGGCGAATTGCGGGGCAACGTCCGGCCGATAGGCAAGGGCCGCCGAAAGGGCGAGGACGGTGAGCAGGGCAAAGGCACTGTTATAGCGCGGCGCCAGACGCAGCACCGACCACAGAATGAGGCCAAGGACCGTCACGGGCCGACCGGCCAGCATCTCAAGGCCTGGCATCATCCCGACAAAGATGGTGACACTGACGATAAGGGCAAGAAGCAGCACAATGAACTCGGCCCGCTGCTCGTCCCGGGCCCTTGGTTCGGCGCGCGCATTGGCGGGCGCGAGCCAGTTGGCAACGGCGGGCGCGGTAAACAGGATGCCCACCGTATCGCCAATCATCCAAACGACCCAGGTGCGCAGGACCGTCTGATCGCCCAGAAGATCCCAAACCCAGGCGTTCAGTGTACCACCCGTGGCCACCAGAAAGGCCGTGCCGACGATGCCGATGGGGGCGAACAGCAAGAACTCGCGCAAGGTCAGCAACGGGACCGGCCCATCCGCGTGGCGCCGCAACAAGCCGATGGTCAGGATCGGCGCCAGGCACTTGATGGCCCCAAGACACACCGCCGCGCCCACGTGATCGAGCATGAGGTCGGGCTTGAAGCCAAGAAGGATCACTTCGGTGATCAGCGCATAGGCCAGGATCGAGGGCCATATGCCCGCGCCCCAAATCAGCACCAGGGCCACCGACACGCCTGCCGGGAGCCACACGGGGCTCGCATAACCCGACAGCTGGGGCATGGAGAGGCTTATGATCGTTGAGACCGTGAGCAGGATCGTGGCGAAGATCTGCCGGCCAAGGCCTTCGGAGAGACTGTGCCAGACCTCCTCACGCGCATTTTCGCTGACCGATACCATGGCAGGTTCCCGTGTCGCCGGAGTGCGGCGAGCGTCGGGCCGCGGATGTCGCATCTTATACGCCCTGTGCTTGGAGAGCGGCAAAATCCATGGCCCGTCCTGACGGCGGCCTGCCTCCACAATCCCGGGCCTGCGCAATCCCGAGCCTGTGAAATCCCGTGCCTGCGCTCAGAACGCGTATCGGGCGGTTTGCTCACCTGGCGTGTTCTTGATATGCCACAAGAACAAAAAGTGAACGCAGTTGAGGCGAGATGGATCAGCGGATCAGCATGGTGACCTTGGGCGTGCGGCGTCTGGCCGCCGCGCGCCGCTTTTACGAACGGGGACTGGGCTGGCGCGCCAGTCCGGTGAGTTCGAGCGACCAGGTGATTTTTCGGGCCGGGTGCCTTCTGGTCGGGTTCGTGGAGCGGGGCAGCCTCGCGGCCGATCTGGGGCTCGATGACCATGGCGATGTCTTCGAGTTTTCCGGGATCGCGCTCACCCACACGGTGGCCTCGCGCGAGGACGCGATCTTGGTCCTGGCCCGGGCCGAAGCCGCCGGCGGCGTCATCACCAAGGGGACAAGCGAGACCCCATGGGGCGGGTTCGCCGGATGCTTCTGCGATCCCGATGGCCATGCCTGGGACATCGCCTGGAACCCGGACTGGTTTGATGAAAAAGGGCGCCTGCTGATCGCTTGAACGCCGTCATCATTTGGGAACGCGCTCAGCGATTGAGCATAAGGTCGGCGGCCATGCTGAGGGCCATGAATGTCAAAAATCCCGCGAAGGAGCGGCGCAGGACCTCCTTGGACATGGCATGGGCCATCCGTACACCGATGGGAACCGCCAGAATGGTCATGGGCACGATCAGCGCGAAGGCCAGCAGATTGACGTGGCCGAGAGATAAGGTCGCGCGGCCGGGCTCGCCCCAGCCCACAATGGCAAGGCCAATGGCGCCGGGAATGCCGATCATAAGGCCAAGGCCGCTTGCCGTGCCGATGGCCCGGTGGATGGGCACGGCATAAAGGGTCATCAGCGAAATTCCGAACACGCCGCCGCCAATGCCGGCAAGGCTGGAGAAAAAACCGATCACCCCGCCCTGGAGCGAGCGCCAGGGCTGGCCGGGCAGTTGGTCCCCAAGGCGCCATTCATCCCGGGCGAAGGCAAGATTGGCAGCCATCAAAAGGGCCAGCACGATAAACACCGAGGACAGGACGAGGCCGGCGACGAAGTCGGCCACCATGGCCCCGACGCCGACACCGACGACCACCGGCATGGCCCAGGCGCGCAAAATGCCTCCGTCCACGGCGTCATGGCGCGCATGCCGGCCAATCGAGCGGATCGACGTGACGATGATGGTGGCGAGCGACGTGGCCACGGCCTGATGCATGCGCACGGCCTCGTCCACCCCCATGAAACCGAAGACATAAAACAGCATGGGGACGATGATGATCCCGCCGCCCACGCCAAAAAAGCCCGCCAGGACGCCTGCGATAAACCCGCCGATCAGAACGCTGAGCGCGAGCGGCACGATGGCCGGCCGCGGGCGGGCGCCCAGGGGGGGGGGGGTGGGGGGGCGCGGCGGGAGGAGGTGAGGGGCGCGGGGGGGGCGACCCCGGGCGCGGAGCCGTCCCGGGGGAGCAG
>CAYYTT010000229.1:0-4915 GCA_964474635.1 uncultured Alphaproteobacteria bacterium
GCACGACCACTTCCAGATTTAATTTCGGCAAGAACCTAATGGCATATTCCGCGCCGCGGTAGATTTCCGTGTGTCCCTTCTGGCGCCCATAGCCGCGCACTTCGGACACCGTCAATCCGGCGGCGCCGATGCGTGTCAGGGCCTCGTGCACGTCGTCGAGCTTAAAGGGTTTGATGACGGCCATGATCAGCTTCATGGGACTCTCCTCTCAATCCATCGACGGCCCGCAAACCTCCGAGGATGGCACTGGTACATGCCAAGCGGCACAAACTCATGATTGAGCGGGATGGCGCCCCCGGGCGGGCGGACTCGTTGGTCGATCCGTCCTCGCCTGTGGACAAAGCTAAAAGGCGCCACCCGCGCCCGCAATGGGATGCTGGGCAAGAACCGTGCTGCGCTTTCCCGTCACGCGCCATTCAAGGGCGCAAGGGCCCGCTCCGCTGCGGCGGAAAGACGCAAAATGGCCGCGTCCCGGTGCGGGGGTCCAACGAGGTGCAGACCGAACGGCATCGCGGGAGCCGCCGCGTCGGCGGGGCTGAAGCCCGCCGGTACCGTGGCGGCGCACAGGCCGAGCATGTTGACGAGGGTGGTCAGGCGCAGCGCCCGGCCATTGGCAGCGATATAGGCCTCAAAATCGGTCTCCAGCGCCGCGATGGGCGGCGGGCGCAGGCCGGCCGTCGGGGTCGCCAGGGCGCCGATACCGGCGAGATCGGCGGCGGCGCGGCGCGACAGGTCAAGCACCGTGTTCTGATACCCCGCAAGCCCTACGCCGGTGGTGTCGTCGGCCTCGGCCAGCCGGTCCCGAATAAAGCGATACATCAGATCCCCGTGCCGCGAGACGGGGCCTTCCCACTCGGCGGTGGCTTCTGGCACGCCGCCAACCCGGTGGCGTTTGCGCGCCTCGATCAGCCCGGTGAAGGCTGGGAAGGGTCCGCGCCGGATCACGGCGCCGGCCCGTGCCAGGGCCTCAAGGGCGGCCTCGAAGGCGTCCAGAACCGGTGCTTCGCACCATGCGAGCGCCGCGTGATCGAGGGCCAGAATGGGCACACCCCGGAGGTCGGCGCCCGCCAGATCCGGCGCCGGGCGCTCGCTAAGCAGGGCGTAAAAGGCTGCGGCGTCGGCCACGTCCCGCGCCAGGGGCCCGACCGTGTCGAGACTGCGGGCCAGTGGCACAATCCCTTGCGTTGGGATCAGGCCGGCCGTGGTTTTCAGACCCACCAGATTGGCCCAGGCGGCGGGAATGCGCACCGAGCCGCCCGTGTCCGTGCCGACGGCCAGGGGCGCAAGGCCCCTGGCCATCGCGACCGCGCTGCCGCTGGAGGATCCGCCCGGGATGCGCGGTGTTTCCGGGTCGAACGCGTTGGCGGGCGTGCCCGTCACCGGGTTGATGCCAAGCCCCGAAAAGGCAATCTCGGTCAAATTCGTCTTACCGAGAAACACTGTGCCGGCGCGGGACGCCCGCTCCAGGATGGCTGCATCCCGGACTGGTACATGGGTCTCCAGCAACCGGCTGCCCGCCGCCGTGATCACGCCGGCCGTCTCCACATTGTCTTTCCAGGCGACCGGGACGCCGTCGAGGGGCCCGCGCCGCAGGCCGCTGCGGCTCCGGTCCCGGGCGGCAAGGGCCTCGGCGCGGGTGCGATCGGGCGCCAGACGCACGAAAATGCGCCGGTCCGGGTCCTGCGCCGCGATCCGTGTGAGCGCCTCTTCGGCGAGGTCGACCGGGTCGGCCGTGCCCGCCTCGATCGCGCGGCCAAGCTGAAGGGCGCTCAAAGTGAGGGGATCGGACATGGGGCCTCCCGAGAGATTTCGCCTGGAAAATCGGGGCCGGCCCAGGGGCGACCACCGGCGGACTGGACACACGCCTCAACTACAGGGGAATTTGCCGCCCGTGGCCAGACACGCGGCGGGGCCCATCTTCATGGGGCCGGGCAAGGCGTTCGGAAAGGATCAGTGCAATGGGTGACAGGCTCGAACGACAGGACTGCCTCGAACGACAGGACTGGGATGCCGTGATCGTGGGCGGCGGCCTTGTTGGGCTCACCCTCGGCATTGCCCTGTCCAAGGCCCGGATCGAGACCCTTGTGATCGATGGGTTCGATCCGGCCAGTGTGGTCGATGAGGGCTTTGACGGGCGGGTCTCGGCCATTGCTTTTGCGTCCGCGCGCATGTTCAAGGCCCTCGGGTTGTGGCCCCATCTGGAGGAGCACGCCCAGCCGATCAATGATATTCTGGTAACGGACGGGCGCCACCGGAGCGCCGGGCGCAAAGGCGGAGCGTCCCTCCTCCATCTGCATTTCGATCACCGGGAACTGGACACGGGTCCTTTGGGCTTTCTGGTGGAAAACCGGCATATCCGGCTTGCCCAGCAGACCATCATGGCCGATTGCCCGGGCCTTACCGTCCTGGCCCCGGCCAAGGTCGCCCATGTGGAGCGCGGGCCTTCCGGCGTCACGGCCCACCTCGCCGACGGACGCGCCATCAAGGCCCAGGTCTGTCTGGCGGCGGACGGTCGCGGGTCGCGCCTGCGCGAGGCGGCGCGCATCCGCTCGGTCGGCTGGGCCTATGGTCAAACGGGGATCGAGACCACCGTCGCCCATGAAAAGCCGCACCACGGCGTGGCACAGGAATACTTCCTGCCCCATGGTCCCTTCGCGATCCTGCCCATGACCGGCAACCGGTCGTCCCTGGTGTGGACGGAAACCCACGATCTGGCTCCCTCCTATATGGCCATGGACGAAGCAGCGTTTGGTGAGGAAATCGCAGCCCGCTTCGGTCCTTATTTGGGGGATGTGACACCGGTGGGGCCGCGCTGGTCTTATCCTTTGGGGCTTCACCTTGCGGAACGGTTCGTTGATGAGCGGCTCGCCCTTGTCGGCGATGCGGCCCATGGCATTCACCCCATCGCCGGTCAGGGCCTCAATCTTGGTCTGCGGGATATTGCAGCCCTGACGGAGGTCATGGCGGATGCACGCCGGGTCGGTCTTGATCTGGGATCGGCCGCCGCGCTGGAGCGTTACCAGCGTTGGCGCCGCTTCGATACGGCCACACTTGCGGTCGGCACGGACGCCCTGACCCGTCTGTTCTCGAATGATTTCGGTCCCCTGCGGATGGCCCGAGACCTGGGCCTTGCGGCCGTCAACGCCATTGGCCCGGCCCGGCGCCTCTTCATGCGCCATGCCGGCGGCGCCGTCGCCCTGGGCGGTGAGGGCACCTTGCCCAAACTGCTCCGCGGCGAGATGGCTTGAGGCGATCTGCGTCGTCTGAGTTTATGGCGCCGCGCGAGGTCTCTTCCCTGCGGCTAACATGGCCGCAGGCCGATTTGATCCGTGGGCTTCAGAACCGGGCTGCGGGGTCTTTTTTCAGGGTGTGTTCCACATAGGTCTGAAGACGGCGGATCTGAACCTCAGGGTCGCCGTCGAGACGACCCGGGTCGATCAGTGGGCCAACGGTCATGCGGTAGGTCCGCCCGCGCTTGTTCAAAAGCTCATTGAACAAGGTCATGTCCCGCAATTCATTGCTGATGCAATGGAGCGCGTAATACAGCAGGGAATTGCGGGCGCGGATATGAATGGGCAGGATCGGCGCCTTGTGCCGGCGTGCCAGGCTGAGCGTCGTTGTAAGCCAGGGGCGCTCTTTCAGTCCGCCAAGCGTGATATGCGCAAGGCGTCCTGAGGGGAAAATCACCACGACGCGGCCCGCCTCGAAGGCTTTCGTGGCGAGTTTGAGTGTTTCGCGGGTTTTTTCCCGGGTGCGTTTTTCCTCCACCCATTCAACGGGAATGATGTTTTGGGCAAGGCCCGGGGCAACGCGAACGGCGTCCCGATTGGCAAAGATACTTTGGTCACCGCGGACCTGGGCGAGACCCTGGAACAGGGCAATCCCGTCGGCGATGCCGGTTGGATGATTGGAGACCACGATCACCTTGCCCGTAGGCGGAAGATTCTCAAGGCCATCCATCCGTACGTCGAGTGCAAGCGTCTGCGCGATATGGCCAAGCGCCCCATTGCCGTCGAGGGGCGCAATCGTATCGGCCATGCGCTTGGCCGAGCGATAGTGCAGGAGCGGATAGAAAATACTTTTGATCAGCGGCCAGACCACCGGCATGTGCAGGAGATGGCGGGCCCGTTCCTCAATGAGAATATCCACGATGTGAGGATCGCTCCGCGCCTGAGCGGGGGGCGTGCCCTGCGGCTCGGACGGCGGGGAAGCGGTCATGGCCGTGCCCGGGGATCGCGCGCCGGCGTGCCAACGCGTGCGGGCCGGCCATGGGCCTCGTCCAGGTCCACATAGTACGCGCGGGCCTTGGCAAGGATATGGGCCTGGCGGGCCGCTTCGGCGTCCTCATGGGCCGCGAAGGACTGCCCATCCCAGACGAAATGGGCCCGCGCCCCTTCGCCGTCTCCGGCCGGCAGCCAGACCGTTTCCACGGGGGGCGTTTCGCTGGACACATGATCGATGGTGAGGCCCATATGGCCGTGAGGGCTGCGGCGCAGGGCCGTAATGCGCGCCTCCCGCGCGGCCTGCCGCCGCTCCAGCCGGTCGAGCCAGGATCCGATGCGCTCGCGATTGGCCAAGGCGATCACCAGCGCCGCCAGGCACAGCCATCCCACTACAGACCCCACGCTGCCTCCGTTTCGCCCGCCACCGCCGACCCGGCGACCGGCCCGCTTCGCGCAGGCACCATGGGCTCCTTGTTTTCACTGGAAGGGTAACCCGGCGGTGCGTGCCGCGCCACACGCCCATTGGAACGAGGCACGACGCGCACGGCGGATAGGGCACAATGACTGAGGCCGCCTTATCGCCAGAACACCGCGCCAACACCCGCAGCTCGGGGCCCGTAGCTCGGGGCCCCTTGCACGGGGCCCGCGCCGGCGTTCGGCCCGGGACGGGAAGACCGTCACCTGCGGCTGAG
>CAYYTT010000230.1:0-4900 GCA_964474635.1 uncultured Alphaproteobacteria bacterium
AACTGATCATCAGTAAAAGGAGAAGAGGAACCCGCCCCATGGTCCGCGAACGCAAGCCCGCCGTTTACATAATGGCAAGCCGGCGCAACGGCACGCTGTATACGGGCGTGACCAGTGACCTTCCCGCCCGTGCCTTTCAGCACAAGGAGGGGCATGGCCATGGATTCACATCACGATATGGCTGCCACACCCTTGTATGGTACGAGGCCCATGTCAGTATGCGGTCAGCCATTGAGCGAGAAAAGCAGATCAAGGGCGGGTCAAGAGCACGCAAGCTGGCCCTGATCGAGGGTCAAAATCCCCTATGGGCTGATCTTTATCCGACCCTTTTGTGAACCCGAGGTGCCTTGAAGGTGTTGCAACAGGCGCCAGAGCACGCGGCCCTGGCTGGCGTCGTCGCCACGCTCCTCGCCATGACGAAGTTGGGCGGACAGTTCGTCACCGGCCCCAAAACCGTCATCCCGAGCGTCAGCGAAGGGATCCAGGGCCACAGGCACAGAGCGCGCGGCTCTGGTTGGCGTCGTCGCTACGCTCCTCGCCATGACGAAGTTGGGGGAAGCGTCACCGCCCCCAACACCGTCATCCCGAGCGTCAGCGAAGGGATCCAGGGCCAAGTGCACAGAGCGCGTGGCTCTGGGTGGCTTCGTCGCTACGCTCCTCGCCATGACGAAGTTAGGCGGACAGTTCGTCATCGCCGCCAACACCGTCATCCCGAGCGTCAGCGACGGGATCCAGGGGCCGGTTGGGATGGCCCCTGGATGGGTATGAAGGTTCGCTCACTGCGTACGGCTTAACGTTTGCGCAGGACGATCCTTTTTTTGTCCTTCCGATTGCTTTTCCAGATCAGGTCGCCATTGGCGCTGATTTCATAGGTCGGCGTGCCGTTCCGGGCGCGGAATGTCGTGTTGTTGACCCGCACATAGTCGTGCCATTTGGTCGGGCTGCCATTCTTCAGATTGGTCGCCTGCAGCAGGTTTTGGTTCGACATACGGAAGCGGTTCACGGCCCGCGGATTGCCCACGAAATAATAGTCGCCTGAAATGCTGGTGCGCGGCGAGACCTGGGGATTGTAGACAATGTCCGCGCCCGGCAGTTTGATGATCTGTGTTTGGATCCGTCCGTAGGCGGCGCTGAACTCTGCGCCCACGCTGCCGACCACATAAACGCCCGCCGGCGTGCCGTCGTAGTTGTACCAGGCGCTCATGCCCGATCCGCCAACGGAACTCAGACCCACAATCGCGCCGTGGGCGTCGCTTTTGCCTGGGCTTGCATCGGCGTTGCCGAAGCCGGCCACGAGCACGGCGCTGCCGCCGGCCTGGATGCCGATGCTGTAGCCATAGGTCACGTAGAACCTCGGTGCCTCGCGAAAGGACGTGTCGAACACATAGCCCGCTTCCGCGTCGGCCCCGAGGCCAAAGGACGTGCCGCCGCCGATCCCGATGTAAAAGGCGTTATAGCCCGCCCGGCCGGCCGAATTGATGAGATCCTGGATGCAGGCGAGTTGCTGCAGGCTGTTGGCCTTGGCCGCCCGGCTCGCGGTCCCGTTCAGAATGCTCTGCGCACGGGTGCAGCGCCCCAAAGCGAGCGCGGTTTGTCTCAAAAGATCGCCCATCTGGCGGGAGGTCTCTTTGACCATCGTGATGATGTCGCCATTGCTGGGACGGCACATTCTTTTGCCGAAATCCTCAACGAGGCCCTGATCACAGGACGGAATATGGGGCAGGGGACACGGCTTTTGTCCGCTGGCGCCGCAATTGGCCGGGCGCGGGATGATCGGCTTGGGCTTGGGCTTTGTCTTGCAGACATTGTTGGTGAAGTCCTCGACCAGCCCCTTGTCGCAGGAGGGAATGCGCCGCCAGACGGGGCAGGGCTTTTGGCCGTTGCCGCCGCAGGGCGCCGCTTGGGCCTCGCCGACCAAAATCGGTGTACAGAGCAGGGTGACGGCAAAGGTCACGGTGCCAAGCATGGTGAGGGCGGCATGGCGTGCTGCCCGGAGGGGCCCGGGTTCGCAAAGTGTGGTCATGGCAATCTCCCAATCGCGCGTGGTTGCGGTGTTCATGCGATGGGAAAATGCTAGCCGTTGGAAAGAGGCTGACCGATGGGGTGGATCCCTCATTTTGAGGGGGCGGCATGTCCCGTTTTGGCCGCCGGTGCCCGCCCGTCAACGGGGATCCCGCGCAGGGCAAAGGTGCTGCCGCGCCCTTCGGCACTGCGGATCGAGAGCGCAAAGCCGTGGCTGTCGCACAGCTCCCGGACAATGGCGAGGCCAAGGCCTTCTCCCATTGTCCCCGCGGACGTCGCGCCCCGTTGATAGGGACCAAGAAGCCCTTCCACGGTTCTGGGGGCAAGGCCGGGGCCGGTGTCGCGCACCTCGATGGTGATCTCGCCGCCGTTGCGCCGGGCCCCGATCAGAACCCGGCCCGATGGCGTGTATTTGATCGCGTTCGAGACCAGATTAGAGACCATCCGGATCAGGACGATGGTCGGCGCCCTGGCCACCAGGGTTGTCGGCACGATGCGCAATGCAAGGCCCTTGGTGGCCGCTTCGGCGCCGAACATGCGGCGCACGGTGTCAAAGACAAGCTGGAGGGGGACGGCCTCTTCCTCGTCACCCCGCGTTGGCGGCCTCGCTGGGGCGGGCCGCGTGTCCTCTAGGGAGCGGCCGAGCACACCGTTGAGGTAATCAAGCCCGGATCGCAGTTTCTCCGCGATCTCCGGCGAGGCGTCCCGGGCGTCCTCCAGGACGAGTTTCAAGGAGGTCAAGGGCTGGCGCAGATCGTGGCTGGTCGCCGCCATCTGAGAGCGTCGCCGCTCGGCCAGGCGTTCGGCGTGCTCCCGGTCCTTTTCGGCCGCGCGCAGGCTTTCGCTCATGGCCAGTTTCTCCCGCGAGGCGGCAAGTTCCGCCTGGAGCGCCGTGTCCCGGTCCCGGCGCAGGGCGTAGGTCTGGGCAATGATGGCGGAGGCGAAGACGAAGGCATCGGCGAGTTGCAGGCCGAGGGTGAGGGCATCCACCGCATCGTTACGCGCGGCATGGGCAACATCGCTGGCCACATAGTTTAAAACGCCGGTCACGAGCAAAAGGCCGTAGCCGGAGGCGAAAAACCGGGCGCCCACATGGCGCTCGCGCACCGCGAGATAGGCCGTCAGGGTACCGAGCGCCAGGAAGGCGAGCGCCATCACATCCACGATCAGGACAAACACCTCGCTCCAGATCAGGGCCTCCAGAAGGGCAAGGCTGGCGGTGAACACCACATAGATCCGGGTGATCTGAAGGAGCTTCGGGTAACGCTCCCGCGCGCGCAAAAATGAGACCGCGAAGATGAGATAGGCCAGCATGATGCTGACCTGCAGCAGGCGGAACAGCGGGAAGTAGAGCCAGCGCGCCTCGGGGAAAAACAGTTGCTCCGTGTGCCCGTAGGAATGGAAATTCAAGATCACCAGAAAAACGAAATAAAGCGCATAGGCCCGCGCCGGCGCCGAGGACAGCAGCAGCGAAAAGGCCAGGAAAAAGCTTAAGAAAATGACGGCCGCGCCGAGATAACCGCCATGGACGAAGGACATGATGGTCTGGCGCGCGTCATAGGCGGCTTCGGGTTCAAAACGGATGGGGAAGATGTCCCCATCGGGCGGCCGGTCGAAGGCGGCCGTGATTGTCGCGGCCGCGCCGGGCTGAAGCACCAGGGGCCAGGAGGCGAGGACCCGGCCCTGGCTCGCCCGGGTTTGCTGCGGCGTGAAGGGATAGTGCGAGGCCATGATGATTTGCCGGCGTCCGTTCACGCGGGCGTGGATTTCAAAACTCATCGGCCGGAGCATTTCGGTGGACAGGCGCCAGACGATGGGCTCGTCCTCGCCGTTCACAACCCGCACCTCAAATTGGGTTGGGCCTTCCATGGGGCCCGAATCCGTATTGCCCGCACCCTTACCGATCGGCGCCATGTGCTCCAGAATATTGGCCAGGGGCGCGTCGCTGCGCAGAACGACGCTTGGCTGCGAAAGGGCCGGCGCGGCCCGCACCGCGATGACAAGCGTCCATACGATGACGCCGAGGAGGATTGGGCTAAACTGCGCCCATGACCGCTCACACCGCCCCGTCACCGAACCGATCCTGCGATCCGGCCACGGTCGTCATCGCGGATGACCATCCGCTGATGCGCTCGGCCCTGCGCGCCATTTTCGAGGCCATGGACGGTGTCGCAATCGTGGGCGAAGCGGGTGACGGGGTGGAGGCCATCGCTTTGGCAAAAACGCTCCAGCCGCGTCTGATCACCCTGGACAGCGGCATGCCGCTCGCCGGCGGGATGGAGGCTTTTGGGGAGATCCGCCGTTGGTCGCCCAACACGCTCGCCGCCGTCGTCACCGGCTTTACAAGCGCCGGTCACCTTGCCGACTGGGTGGCCGCCGGCGTCGAGGGGGTGTTTTTGAAAACCTGTCCGCCGGAGGAGATGGCCCATGGCCTGTCGCTGATCCTGGCGGATGGCCGGTATATCTCCAAGGCCGTGATGGCGAGCCTTGAGGCCGGTCCGGAGCGCGTCGAGTTGACCATGAGGGAGCGGCAGATCCTGCATTTGATTGCCCAGGGCCGGGCCAATGCGGAAATCGCGGACAGACTCTCCATCAGCGCGAAGACGGTCGACAATCATCGCACAAGACTGATGGCCAAGCTTGGGGTCCGTTCGGTCGCGCAACTGCTTGCCTTTGCTCTCAAAGAAGGTCTGCTCGATCAAAGCACACAAATATAGGCTGGCGCACGGCCTGACTGGCCCGTCCAAACGCCATCTTGCCGCGTTTTCATGCCCCCAGTGCATTGAGACATTCAGATGGCGCAGCTTGTCATCGTGAGCCGCCCTTGGGCGGCGCGGCGATCCCGGGCCACTGGCTCGGGATTTCGTTGCCCTGGATG
>CAYYTT010000231.1:0-4860 GCA_964474635.1 uncultured Alphaproteobacteria bacterium
CCGTTTCAAGATCGAATTCCAGATTGATGAAGCTCGCGCCCGCATTGGCGTTGGCATTCATCTCGATGAGGCCCGGAATGCCCTGGAGCACGTCTTCCTGGGGCTCCAGGATTTCCGACTCAACCTCGCTCGGCGAGGCCGCCCGCCAGAAGGTGTTCACCGAGAGGACCGGGCGCTCAATATTGGGAAAAAGCTGCACGGGCAGTTTGCTGATGCTCAGCAGGCCCATAAGCATGGCAATGACGACCGCGACGGCGACCCCCGCCGGATTGCGAATGCAGGTCTGGATCAGCCCCATGGCCGCGGGTCTCCCTTGGGTGTGTCATCCCATGCGGGGCGGCGGGCCCGCCCCTTGGGACTTTTGTTTATGCGCGTGGCCAGTATTTGTGCGCTTAGCCAGGGGATCATGGACCAGCGGCCAGGGTCTTCGCCTGTAAAACAGTCGCCCGGTCTTGATCCCCCACCCGCGCGCGGGGCAGGGGATCGAGGGCTCGCTTCCGCCTGGATCACTGCAGGCGCGTCACTGGCCTTTACGCCGCGCAAAGGCACTCAAGTCGAAAACCTCCTCCGGGTCCACCGCTTGTCCGTCCCGCAGGACTTCAAGATGAAGGTGGGGTCCCGTGGATCGGCCCGAACTGCCGACGCGGGCAAAGATCTGGCCGGTCTCCACCCGGTCGCCGGGGGCCACCGCGAAGCTGTCGAGCTGGGCATAGCGGGTTTGCAGCCCGTTGCCGTGGTCAAGATCGACCAGGTTGCCGTAGCCCTTGGCATGGTCCGCCCGGGTCACCGTGCCGGCCGCCGGGGCGGCTATGGGTGTGCCCAGCGGAGCCACCAGGTCCACGCCCCTGTGTTTGGCCATGCGCCCGGTGATGGGATGTCTGCGCATGCCGAAGGCACTCGAAATCTTCGCCCCTTCCACGAAAAACGGCGCCGCGAAGCTGGGTCCGCCTTCCGCTTCGGCAAGCACCTGGGCGCTTGCAAGGCTCGCAAGGGCCACAAGGCTGAGCCCAAGCCCGCCGGCCAGGCGGCCGCGCGCCTTGCGCTGGGGACCATGGCCCTTCAGGATCCGGTGTAATCTCATCTTTTCGCTCCTGAGATGATGAGGGGAAAAGGCGGCGGGCAGGTGTGGCAGCACCGGGCCCGCCGCCGCGTTCACGGTCCGCACCTGGAAGCGCAAGGCCTCCAAAAGCGTGGCCGCGTAGGTCCGGCGCGTGTGCGCCGGCGCGCCCGCCAGAACCGCCCCGTCGCAGGCCAGTTCGGCGGACACCTCAAGGGCCCGTTCCAGGGCCCGGAGACCGGGCAGGATCCAAAGGCCGGCCCGCAGCAACCGGACCCGGCGCTGCAGAACCGGGTCGCCCCGTTCCAGATGGGCCCACTCATGCGCCGTGATCAGCGCAAGTCGGTCCATGGTCATCTGTGTCAGGAGGGGGCGGGGCAAGACGATGCATCGCCGCCCGTGGGCAAAAGCACTCGGGGCCCCCTCACTGATGCGCAGCCGGACACCGCATGCGCGCGCCGCTTCCGGCAAAAGGCCATCGGAAAGCTCCGGCGACGCGGGCGCGGCGTGGGCGACGAGGGTCCCGATCCGCCGGTCGCGCCGGAGGGTTGCCGCAAGCCGGACAAGTGCGCCCCCCGCCACCAGCATCAAGGCCAACACGGCCAGATCATCGCCGAGTGACACGGACGGCGCCGGGCCGGTGCCCCCGTGCAGAACCAGAAACAAGGCCGGCTCGGGCGCCGCAAGGGGCTGCGCGCCCAGAAAGGCAGCCGGCGAGTGTCCGCCGGGCAGCACCATTGCCACGACGGCGCCCAGGGGAACCGGCACGATGCTGACGATCAGGGCACCAATCCAATAGCCCGGCCGGTCGGGCGCAAGGGAAAGGCGGGCATGGGCCGTCAGGGCGCCGGCCGCCGCAAGCCAGGACCAGGCGCAGGCAAGGCCCAGGGCGAGGACCAGAAAAGTGGGTACGCTCATTGCGCTTCCTCCCCGCCGGCGCGATCAGGGTCGCTTTCGCTTTCCAAAAACCGCTCCAGGTCCTCAATATCGCTCTCATCGAGCAGGGGGCTTCCCGAAAAAGCCGTCACCGGCATCGGTGCGTCGAGTTCCAGCACATTGGCCGCAAAATCGCGCATGAGCCGGCCAAGGGTGCTCACCTTGTCCGCTGCCGGACGATATACCTTGAGCCCATGGGCCTCGGAGGCCGCCACGAGGCCCTTGTCCTCCATGCGCTCAAGGGTCTTGCGCGTCGAGGAGTAGGACCAGCCAAGCGCATCCTGAACGCCGTCATGGATTTCCCGCGCGCTGAGCGGTGCAGTGCGCCAAAGACGTTTGAGGACGGTGAGTTCCGTCGGCGAGGGGCGTTGGTCCACGGCGAGCCCTCCATGCTCTTGTTGTTTTGCGACCAGTGACGTGATCGTGCGACAGATGTCGCATGGGTGTCAAGGGTTGGCGTGGCGGGCAAGGCTGGGATGGTCCGGTATCTGGACAAGGCCTGCGTGTCCGCACCAACCGATGCCGGCAAAAGGAAGGGCTTGGCCCCTGTCCTGGCGCCAAGCCCATGTCGCCCTCTCGCCGCCACGTCATTGGGGCTGGTTGCGCAAACCTACAGCCTGACCCGGCGGTCGCCGAGGATGCGGATGGTGACGTCGCGGGCGCCGACGGCGCGGCAGACGAGGCTGATGCTGCGGATGTGCCGCTGGCTCCCGGGCAGATCGACGGGATAGATCCGCCCTTCGCTCAAGATCCGGCCCGTGAAGGGCAAGGCGCGGGTACGGCCGTTCCGGAAGGTGACACCGACACGGCTGCACCGGGCATTCTCTTCAACGGGTTGCAACGCGATGCGGCTCAGCGGATCGCTGAATCGGGAAAACCGCCGCTCGGCCTCAAGCCGGCGGCCGAAGCGCTCCGCACCAAGACGGACAAGGCCGCGCGCCGCGCCCGGCCCCTGTCCCGGCCGGTCGGGAGCCGTAAAAATCCGGGTGGCAAGGCGTGCGCGCCGGGGGCCAAGGCTTCGGCAGGTATAGGTGATCCGCGTGATGGGGTGGTTCGCGCGCACCCGCATGGTCTCCGGCTGGCCCACGAAGAGGCGGCCTGAGAAAACCGTCCGCTCCCGCCCATTGGCAAACAGGACCGTGATGCGCCGGCAGGCAAGATCGTTGCGCAAGGCTTCAAAACGAACGAGATCGGCGGGGCCGCGCAGGATCGGCCGGATTGTGCGGGCGTCAAGGTCAGGGCCGAAGGTCAGTGGGCCGAAGGCCTGGCTGGGGCCGGGGCGCACCGCGCGTGAGGCCGGAAAGGATTGCTCGGCGGCCTGGGCGGCATGGGGCGGACCCATGGCGCGCACGCCCGCTGCACACAGGCATGCGGCAAGGCACAGCATAACGGCCCGGACGGAACGACGATCCAGCATAACGGCGGTCCCCTGATCGCTCACGACAGCGCACGCCAGAGTGCCATTGTCAGCGCATCTTGGCGAGCCGGCCCACCCGGCTTTGGGATGACTATTTTCCGCTTTGCACTGATCATACAAAGGCGGCCCGAACCATCAGCGATAGGGGGGCGATCAATTCTGCTCTCCGGCCTGCTTTCCGGGCCCCGCATCCGGCGCGGGCCATGGGAAAGCGGGCGAGAACGCTTTGACCATCCCCTGCTCACCCACCTGTGTTCGCGTGTGCCTTAGCCCGCGGGACCGGCCCCCCGGCGCCCCAAACCGCGAGGCCGGCCGAAAGGCCACACCGGTGAAGCGGTTGACAGGGACAGGGCCGGCCATGAGGGTGGAGCAGTCCTAGGGGCGCCCCCGCGAAAAGGGGGCTGAGATCGGGCTAGAGCCGGCAAACCGGTGCGCGCCCAGTCCCTTCGAACCTGACCCGGTTAGCACCGGCGGAGGAAAGGACAGAACACCGGCCCCTCGTGCCCGTGTTCCGTAAAGGGCCCATGGCCGGGCATCCGGCCCGCGCCCCGCCCGCTCCCTCGCCATGGCGTGCTCCCCGGGGTCCCGCAACCCGTCAGGAAGAGCCAAGGGAGCCGCCATGACCCAGCCCCGCGCCGCCGCCGAGCAGATCCCCGTCACGAACGAAACCGTGACGACGGGGGCACTGCCCTCCTCCCGCAAAGTGCACATTGCCGCCGCCGCAGGGCGAAACGACGTGGCCGTGGCCATGCGCGAGGTCTCCTTGAGCGGCGGGGAAGCCGAGGTTCGGCTCTACGACACCTCCGGCCCCTACACCGACCCGGCCGTAACGATTGACATCACCAAGGGACTGCCCGCCCTGCGCCAGGCCTGGATCGAGGCGCGCGGCGATGTGGAGCGTTATCCGGGCCGCACGCGCAAGCCCGAGGATGACGGTCTGAAAGCCGGCGAAAGCCTCACCGTGCCCGTCTTCGACCGGGGCGAGCGCGTGCCCCTGCGTGCCAAGGCCGGTAAGCGCGTCACCCAGCTTGAATACGCCCGTGCCGGCCTCGTGACGCCGGAGATGGAATACATCGCCGTGCGGGAAAATCTGGGCCGTGCGGACCTGTTGCGTCAGATGGCCGAGGCCCGCGGCGGCGCGCCCCGGGACGGGGAAAGTTTCGGCGCCGCCGTGCCCGATTTCATCACGCCGGAATTCGTGCGGGACGAGATCGCCCGGGGCCGGGCCATCATCCCGGCCAATATCAACCACCCGGAAATCGAGCCCATGATCATTGGGCGGAATTTCCTGACCAAGGTGAATGCCAATATCGGCAATTCGGCCGTCACGTCGTCGGTGGCCCAGGAAGTGGACAAGCTCGTATGGGCCATCCGCTGGGGCGCGGACACGGTGATGGACCTGTCCACGGGCCGGCATATTCACACCATCCGCGAATGGATCATCCGTAAC
>CAYYTT010000232.1:0-4812 GCA_964474635.1 uncultured Alphaproteobacteria bacterium
GTAGCCGGCCGTCGCGCAGACATGCGCGATGCCGTTGCCCATCTGTCCCGCCCCGATGACCCCGATTTTGCGTATCGTCATGGATCAAACATGCCCTTGATGGCCGCGGCAGATCCTTGGGTCTGGCCTTTTGTCCGCCGCGCCGCGCCTCCCCTGCCGAAAGGCGCGGTGGTGTCTTTTCCGCAATGCAGCATGCACCGGGGGAAAGATGAGCACAATAGGCGCTTCCGCGGGGTAAAAACAGACCCTTATTTCACGCAAAAGCCCGGCACTTTTCCAGGTGCCGGGCCCAACAAAGAAACACGCAAGATCGTGTAAGCGTGCAGTGCGAAAGATTTAGTAGCCAATCTTCGTCAATTCCTGCTCCAGCTCAGGCACGGCCGTGAACAGGTCAGCGACGAGGCCATAATCGGCGACCTGGAAGATGGGCGCTTCCTCGTCCTTATTGATGGCGACGATGATCTTGGAGTCCTTCATGCCGGCCAGGTGCTGAATGGCGCCGGAGATGCCCACGGCGATATAAAGCTCCGGCGCGACCACCTTGCCGGTCTGGCCGACCTGGTAGTCATTGGGCACAAAGCCCGCATCGACGGCGGCCCGCGACGCGCCGACGGCCGCGCCCAGCTGGTCGGCCACTTTCTCGAGCATGGCGAAGTTATCGCCCGACTGCATGCCGCGACCGCCAGAGACCACGATCTTGGCCGAGCCGAGTTCGGGACGGTCGGACTTCGACAGCTCCTCGCCGACAAATTCCGACACGCCCGGGTTTTCACCGGCCGAAACGGTTTCAACGGTCGCGGACCCGTCCATGGCCGCCGCCTGGAACGTGGTCGGGCGCACCGTGACGACCTTTTTGGCGTCCTTGGAGCGCACCTGCATCATGGCATTGCCCGCGTAGATCGGCCGCGTGAACGTGTCCGGCCCCTCCACCGACACGATATCGGAGATCTGCATCACATCGAGCAGAGCCGCGATACGGGGCATGAAGTTCTTGCCACCCGTGGTCGCCGGCGTCAGGACCGCATCATAGGCATCCATCATGGGCACGACGAGCGCCGCGATGGGCTCGGCAAGACCCTTTTCATAGGACGGGTCATCCGCATGCAGTACTTTGGCCACGCCGGCGATCTTGGACGCCTGCTCCGCGGCGGCCGACGCATTGTGGCCCGCGACGAGGACATGGACGTCGCCGCCCATCTTTCCCGCCGCCGTCACGGTCTTCGCGGTGGTGTCCTTGAGGGTGTCGTTGGTGTGTTCGGCAATGACGAGAATGGTCATTAAAGGACTCCCGCTTCTTCTTTCAGTTTCTGGACCAGTTCAGCCACGGTCTCGACTTTGATGCCGGCTTCGCGCACAGGCGGTTCGGTGACCTTCAAAACCTCAAGGCGCGGCGTCAGATCGACGCCGAAATCGTCCGGCGACTTCGTATCGATGGGCTTCTTCTTGGCCTTCATGATGTTCGGCAAAGACGCATAGCGCGGCTCGTTGAGGCGCAGGTCGGTGGTCACGATGGCCGGCACGGACAGGCGCAGGGTCTGCAGACCGCCGTCGATTTCCCGGGTCACCCGAAGCTCCTCGCCGCTCACCTCGACTTCGGAGGCAAAGGTGCCCTGGGGCCAGCCCAGGAGGGCGGCAAGCATCTGACCGGTCTGGTTGGAATCGTTGTCGATGGCCTGCTTGCCGAGAATGATGAGCTGCGGGCCTTCGACCTCGGCGACGGCCTTGAGGATCTTCGCCACCGCCAGCGGTTCAACATTGGCGTCGGTTTGCACCAGGATCCCCCGGTCGGCGCCCATGGCAAGACCTGTGCGGATTGTTTCCTGCGCCTGCTTTGGGCCAATGGAGACAAGCACGACTTCGCTGGCGGTGCCGGCTTCCTTCATGCGCACGGCCTGCTCGACCGCGATCTCGCAGAACGGGTTCATCGACATTTTGACGTTGGCCAGCTCGACACCGCTTTGATCCGCCTTGACCCGGATCTTGACGTTGTAGTCGACCACGCGTTTTACGGGCACAAGGATTTTCATCGATGGCTTCTCCAATTGGTCTTAAAAGGCCGCCCGGGCCCGGCCGTCAGTGGTTGCTGGCGAGCCCCATACCGCCAGCAACCATTGACGGCCGGGCCCGGTGAACGATCAACGAACTCTACGCGAGGGCGTACACGAAAGAAAAGACGCCGCCTTTTTGGTCACCCAGCCCCTTAAGACCGGGTCAACGCCGCGAATGCCCCGCGCGTACAATGGTGGGACGGTGGGGGGCGGCGAAAAGGGGCTCAAGACGACAATTGGGCGCGCGGGCGAGGCGTCGCGCGGTCGCCTCACACCGTGTCAGCTGCCCTGGTAAGGGCCGATATGGTCCTGAAACTCAGAGAGAATCTGCTGCCAAATGCGCACATTGCTGGCCACATTGGCGGCCGTGACGCCCCGATTGAGATTGATGGCGAAATCGAGATACGCAACGCCGTTATTGCCCAGATAGGCCTTGCCGAACACCCAGCGCTCGTTGAAGGCGTCCAGAACCTCCAAGGGCACGGGCTCATTGGTGCGAAAGCCAGCGCTGAACTCGATTTGGCGGCAGCGGCGCGGCGTGCCGGCGCAGTCATAGGGCCACACGCGGAAGCGATGCTCGCCCGACGCGCCGTAAATCACCGGATCGCCATACTGGTCCTGGGACACCTGGACGGACATGTTTGCCCCGCGCAAAAGCTCGGCGACCTCCTCGCCCGTGATGTCACGCAGCACCTCTTCGGCGTGCAAGGGCGGCCAGTACCCGGCAAAAACGAGAACGCACAAGACAGACGCTGCCCGGCCCGCCCGTTCGGCGGTGCGTTGAATACCCCTGATCATGGTTGCTGGACGCTCCCTGCTGCGCCCGGCCTGCGCGCCCCCACACGCGGTCCGGTTCGATGCCTTGGCTTCATGTACGAAAGTGTAACAGGCACCGGCGAACGCGCCAGCCCGAACTCGTCCGGCCCTCACCCGCTCTTGGAAAGGCCCGTGTTCGCGCCGGGCACCCATTTCACGTCGCGCGTGCCCTTATCATTGGCGTGGCGCGCGGCGACAAACAGCAGATCGGACAACCGGTTCACATACCGCAGGGCCGACGCGCTGACCGGTTCGCCGGCCCGGGCCAGGGTGACCATCAGCCGCTCGGCCCGCCGGGCCGTTGTTCTGGCAAGGTGAAGATGGGCCGCCGCCGGGCTGCCCCCTGGCAACACGAAGGAGTTGAGCGGCTCCAGATCGGCATTGAGCGTGTCGATATCGGTTTCGATGCGGGCGACCTGTGCGTCCGTGACGCGCAGGGGCGTGTAGGGCAGCGGTTCTCCCGTCTCCGGCGTTGCAAGGTCGGCGCCCAGATCAAATAGATCGTTCTGCACAAGGCCCAGCATGGCGTCCAACTCTCCGCTTGTGTGCAGGCGCGCCAGGCCGATCACGGCATTGGTTTCATCAACCGTTCCATAGGCGGAGATCCGGGTATCGTCCTTCGGGCGCCGCTCCCCCGTCCCCAGCGCCGTATCGCCGCCATCACCAGTTTTGGTGTAAATTTTGTTGAGTACGACCATGACGATCCTCCACGATCACCGGGGATAAGTCGGACGCCCCCGCAACGCCGGAACGGCTCCGCCAACGCGCAGGACACGCGCCGGGAGGGCTCTCAGGGAACACGGTGGCATCCAAAGGGAAAGACAACGCCAAGAAAAGCCCATTGGCGACATGGGTTAAGGCGGCCTATTGGCCGAAAACGTAAAGCCCGGCGAGCAGCAGCAGGACGGCAATGAATTGGAGCAACACCCGCGCCCGCATCAGCTTGTTGGAATAGGACCGGCTCGCCTCATCGCCCCGCCACAACGTGACCAGGCCGGCAATCAAGGTCAGAACGAGCAACCCCATCACGACATAAAGCGCGATATACATTTCAGTCTCTCCCGTGACCCCGGCTTCCGCGTCCCTCGTGCGGCCGCGGTCCATTTCGATCAATGTCCGTTTCGGTCAATGTCCGTTTCGGTCAATGGTCCATTTCAGTTAATGGTGATGACGGTTGAGCAAAGCCCCGCGTGCCGCGGATCCGGAGGCGCCGCAACCAAACGCTGTCGGCTCCTAGCAGTAATAAATATGTCTGGTGGGCTCAATGTCGATTGCGACCGCGCCGGTCGCTTTGTGGTCACAGGCGGGGGCGTAGCGGGGCCGGCCGGGCGGCCGACCCCGATGGTCGTTTGGGCCTGCGATCAGGCCGCTGGCTCAAGCAGACGGCGGGCGATCACCTGGGCCTGAATTTCGGCGGCGCCCTCAAAGATGTTCAAGATGCGCGCGTCGCACAGCACACGGCTGATCGGATATTCGAGCGCAAAGCCGTTGCCGCCATGGACCTGTACCGCGTTGTCTGCGGCCGTCCAGGCGACCCGGGCTCCGAGCAGCTTGGCAAGCCCGGCTTCCAGATCGCAACGACGGCCCTGGTCCTTTTCGCGCGCCGAATAATAAGTGAGCTGACGGGCCACCTGGATTTCCACCGCCATGCTCACGAGCTTGTTGTAGACACGCGGGAATTCGACGATGGACTTGCCGAATTGTTTGCGGTCGATGGCATAACGCAGGGCCAGCTCGAGCGCATTCTGGGCCACACCGACGGCGCGGGCGGCCGTTTGAATGCGGGCGCTCTCGAAGGTCTCCATGAGCTGCTTAAAGCCCTTGCCTTCTTCCCCGCCCAGAAGGTTTTCGGCCTTCACTTCGAACTCGTCAAAGCCGATTTCATATTCCTTCATGCCCCGATAGCCGAGCACTTCGATCTCACCGCCGCTCATGCCCTGTACGGGGA
>CAYYTT010000233.1:0-4792 GCA_964474635.1 uncultured Alphaproteobacteria bacterium
GGTGAGGGCAGCCGCTTCTGGTTCACCTTGCCGGCCAAATCCTGCGCGCCGGCGGTGACCGAGGCCCCGCCGCACCAGGCTCAGCAGCCTGAGACCCCGCAGCCCGAGATCCCGCAGCCCGAGATCCAGCAGCCGGGGGCTCACGAGCCCGGGGCGCTGGTGGCGGAGGGTGCGACGCTGCAGGTTCTCGTGGCCGAGGACCATCCCGTTAACCAGGCGGTGATCAGCGCCTTCCTGGTGTCCCTTGGCCATGAGGTGACCCTGGCGGAAAACGGCGCCGAGGCCCTGGACCATCTCGATAGCGCCCCATTCGACATTGTACTGATGGACATCCAGATGCCTGTTATGGACGGCCTGGAGGCTGTGAAAGCCATTCGCAAGCGAGGCAGTCCGGATGGAGCGATCCCCGTGGTGGCCCTGACTGCGAATGCCGTTGCGGGCGATCGGGAGACCTGCCTTGCCGCCGGAATGTCCGACTACGTGTCAAAGCCCATCGATTTTATTCGCCTGGCAAAGATCATCGCCCGTTTGGGCGGGGCGGCGCGCACCGCGGGTCATCTGCCAGAGGACGTCAAGGCGCCAGACATGCCCGATGGCGAAGCATGCACCCGGCGGCGCGAAGCGGATGTACCGGATCGGGACAACGCGGTTCTGGAAGGGCTTATCCAATCCTTAAGCGGATGAGATGAGTGGTGCCGGCCCTTGCTGTCCCGGGCGGAGCGACTAGGCTCTGACGATCTGATTCGAGGCGGCCATCTGCTCCGGGCGGCACGTCGCGCCCGCGCCGAAAGGGAACACGAGACATGGACCTTGTGAAATGGCTGCCCGCGGTCGAGCTTGTGATGGTCTCCGGATGGGTCGTTGCGGGGCTTCTGGCCGTTCTTGCGATAGGCGCAGTGATACGTACACGGATGCGTTTCGCGGCACTGAAACGCCAGGCGGCGGAGCTTGCGCGGGCCAAGGCCGACCTGGCCCAGGCGGTCTCCTCGCTCAATGAGACCAATGAGGACCTGCGCACGTCCGAGGCCCGGTACCGCGGGCTTGTGGATGGTCATGGCGATGTCCTGTTGCGCAAGGCGCCCGACGGACGGCTGACCTTCGTCAACGATATCTTCTGTCTGACCTTCGGTGTGCATCGTGACGAGGTTCTGGGCACGGCCTTTCACCCGCCCATGCATCCCGACAAGGGCGGCTCCATGCTCGGCACCCTTGGCGGTGGCGGCGCGGGCCCCTTGCGGGTGCGCTATGACCAGCATCTAAAAACCGTGGATGGCTGGCGCTGGTTCGCCTGGGAAGATTTTCCGGTCCGCGACAGTGAAAGCCGCCTCCTTGAAATTCAAAGCATGGGCCGGGATATCACGGACCGCAAGGAGGCCGAGGACGCGCTGACCCGGGCACGGGATCTGGCCGAGACCGCAAGCCGGTCAAAATCCCTGTTCCTGGCCACCATGAGCCATGAAATCCGGACACCGATGAACGGTATTTTGGGGATGACTGGCCTGTTGCTCAGTGGGCCGCTGACCCCCACGCAGCGGCATTACGGCGAAATGGTGCGCGAAAGCGGTGAGGCCCTGCTGTCCCTGATCAATGACATCCTGGATTACTCGAAAATCGAGTCCGGCGCCCTTGAGCTGGAAACGGTGCCCTTCGATCCGGTCGCGACCTGTGAGGCCGTGTGCGAATTGCTGGCGACCCGGGCCCATGGCAAGGGCATCTCGCTTGCCTGCATCAGTATACCGAGCATGCCCGCCTGCGTCGAAGGCGATGAGGCACGGCTGCGCCAGGTGATCCTCAACCTTCTCGGCAATGCCATCAAATTCACCGACAAAGGCGGCATTGTTCTGGAGATCGGTCCCGATGAGGCGGACCCGGGGGCCCTGCATATCGAGATCACCGACACGGGCATCGGCATCACCGAAGAAGCGCGGGAGCGGATCTTTGACCTGTTCGCCCAGGCCGATTCCAGCCATGCGCGCAAATTTGGAGGCACGGGGCTGGGTCTTGCGATTTCCAAACGGATCGTCGAGGCCATGGGCGGCTCCATCGGCGTGCGCAGCGTGCCGGGCAAGGGCAGCACTTTCTGGGTCAGGGTGAAGCTGGATCCCGCACATGCCGAGCCGGGCAACGCCCGGAGCGCGTCCCCGTCCCCGGCCGCGACAGACGCGGAGGGCGGAGCACTTGCGGGGCAGCATGTGCTTGTCCTCACGGTTTGTCAGATCCTCGGCAATGCCCTTGCCCGCCAGATCCGCCTCGATGGGGGGCTGGCGCGGGTCGGCTCGCCCCTTGCCATCGCCCAGTGCGAGGCCGACGGCGGGCCCGAGGGCTTCACGGCGGTGATCGCGGATGGGCAAGCGGTGGACCTGAAGGCCTTGCGCGCCCGCGCGGCCTTGCAAGAGTCAAAATGCCTCCAAGTGCTCGGCATGGAAGACAGCGGCGATATCCCTGCACCCACGGCGGATGGCCCTGACGGATATGTGATCACGCCCGTTCGCCGCGCCGCGCTGCACCGCGCCCTGACCGGCTCGGGCGAGACGGGGACGGCGCCGGAGCCCATTTTGCCCAGTGCGGCGGGCGCCGCGGCGAAACGCCGGGCCGAGGGTGCCGCGCCGCCCGTCTCGGCCCCTGGGGGCTCAAGCGGCCTCAAAATCCTGCTGGCCGAAGACAATGACATCAATGCGCTGCTCGCCAGTTCCCTCTTGAAACGGGCCGGCCACGACGTGGTGCGGGTTTCAAGCGGCGCGGAGGTCCTGCCAGCGCTGGAAAAAGACGCCGTCGATCTGATCCTGATGGACGTCCACATGCCCGGCACGGACGGGCTGGAGGCCACGCGGGCGGTGCGGGCGAAAGACGCCTACGCGGACCTGCCGATCGTTGCGCTGACGGCCAATGCCATGCCCGAGGATCGCAACCGCTGCCTTGCCGCGGGCATGGACGATTTCCTGACCAAACCCATGACCCCTGAAGCGCTCTACGCCATGCTCGGCAAATGGACCGGTGTCGCCTCCTCCTCGCCGCCGTCACCGCCGGGTTCCCCCGCAAAGGGCCCGGCGACGGCCCTGCCGCAGGGCTCCGGCCCGGAGCGCTGACCCCGCGCCCCGCGCAAGGTCGCGAGCGACGAGGGGCCCGCCCGATGCCACGTGCCTGAAGCCGAAACCGGGGCCCCAAAACGGGGCGGTCGCTCCCGGGGCGATGGCCTGCTCCTCCAGCTGAATTGCCTTAAGCTTGCCGGGCACTTAAGTTGCCCCATCGGGGATCGCCGATGGGCGCGGCTCCTGGGGCAACAGGAAGAGGGCCACGGGTTTGGACGAACCGTCCCATGAGGACAGGAGCCAGGGCGCCGGCCAACGGCTCTCTGCCGACGAGACTGGCCTCGACCATATCGATGCTCACCATGCGCAGACCGTGCACAGCCATGAGCCGGATCTGGTTCTGGTGCGCGCCGGCTCCCTGGAAGTGCGGGTGACCAAAAACCCCAGCGATATCGCCGCCTCCCAGGCCCTGCGCTACGACGTCTTCTATGAAGAGATGTCCGCGATCCCGTCGCCCGAAATGGCGGCGCTGCGCCGGGACTTCGACGATTTCGACAAGATCTGCGATCACTTGCTCGTGTTCGACTTCGACGCGCCCCGCCGTCCCGATGGCGGAGCCATGGTAGCGGGCACCTACCGGCTGCTGCGTCAGGATGTGGCCGACCGCCATGGGGGTTTTTACACCGCCAGCGAGTTCGACATTGCGCCGTTCCAAAACCGTATGGCCGGGGGCACGCGGTTCCTGGAGCTGGGACGGTCCTGCACGCACCGCAATTACCGCACCAAACCGACCATCGAACTGTTATGGCGTGGGATCATGGCCTATGTGGCCGAATACGATCTCGACGTGATGTTTGGGTGCGCCTCCATCGAGGGCACCAATCCGGACAATCTCGCCGTGCCGCTTTCGTTTCTGTACCATGATTATCTGGCACCGGAAGACTGGCGCGTGCGCGCCGTGGACAGCCGCTTCGTCGACATGAACCGCCTGTCCCCCGATGCCATCAATGTGCGCCAGGCCCTGCGGGCGCTTCCGCCCTTGATCAAAGGCTATATCCGCGCCGGGGCCTATATCGGCGATGGCGCCGTCGTGGATTTTCAGTTTGGCACCACCGACGTCCTGATCATCTTTCCCGTCTCAAAAATGAACGACCGCTACTTCTCTCGTTTCGGCAAGGAAAGTTCAGACACGGAGTGATGCCGCAGGGGGCACCCTTGGAAGCATTTCTGATACTCGTACACCATCATCGCGAGCGCAGCGAAGGGATCCAGGGGCCGGCAGCGGCACCGTATCTGTGGCTCTGGATCCCTTCGCTGCGCTCGCGATGACGGTGAGGGTGGGTGCCAACTTTGTGGCGGGGCTTACCGAGCCAGAGGTCATGAAAAAAGGGAGCCTTCGTGAGGCTCCCTTTTTTCTTTCAAAGCGTGCGCGCTTCATTACAGCGTGCGCTGAATTTCCTCGACTTCGAAGCACTCGATCACATCGCCGACCTGGAGGTCCTGGTACTTTTCGAAGGCCATGCCGCATTCCTGGCCGCCGTGGACTTCCTTCACTTCGTCCTTGAAGCGTTTCAGCGTCGAGAGCGTGCCCTCGTGGATCACCACATTGTCGCGGATGAGGCGCACCTTCGCCCCGCGCTTGACGGAGCCTTCCGTGACGCGGCACCCGGCGACCTTGCCCACCTTGGAGATGTTGAACACCTCCAGAATTTCGGCATTGCCGAGGAAAAGTTCGCGCAAGGTCGGGTCGAGGAGGCCCGACA
>CAYYTT010000234.1:0-4785 GCA_964474635.1 uncultured Alphaproteobacteria bacterium
CCCCGCGTCCTTAAGAGCAAGGAACGGGGATCGATCCTGCGCATGCCGCCCTTGCCCTTGCGCGCTCACGAAGGCTAACTCACGGCCATGTCAGCACCGCTTCTCAGCCTCCAGGATATTGGCCTCACCTTCGGCGGCACCGCGCTTCTCGAAGGGGCGGACCTGTTCGTCTTTGATCGGGACCGTTTATGCCTCGTGGGGCGCAACGGCTCGGGCAAGTCAACCCTTTTAAAGATCGCCGCCGGCCAGATCGAGGCCGACACGGGCACCCGATTCGTCAAACCGGGTATCACGGTACGCTATCTGGAGCAGGAACCGGCCTTTGAAGGCTTTGCCAGCGTCCTCGACTATGTGGAGGCGGGCCTGGCGCCGGGCGATGACGCGCACCGGGCACGTCTGCTGCTGGAGGGTTTTGGCCTTCAGGGCACGGAAGACCCGGCCACCCTGTCGGGCGGGGAGGCGCGCCGCGCCGCCATTGCCCGCGCCCTGGCGCCGGACCCGGATGTTCTTTTGCTCGACGAGCCGACAAACCACCTGGACCTGCCGACCATCACATGGCTGGAGACCACCCTTGGGCAGACCCGTTCGGCCCTGGTGGTCATCAGCCACGACCGGCGGTTCCTGCAAAACCTGACCCGGCGCACCGTGTGGATCGACCGGGGCCGGGCCCGGTCCCTCGACCAGGGCTTTGCCAAGTTCGAAAGCTGGCGCGACACCGTTTTCGAGCAGGAAGAACAGGAGCGCCACAAGCTCGACCGCAAGATCGCCGCGGAAGAGGACTGGGTGCGCTATGGCGTGACGGCCCGGCGCAAGCGCAATGTGCGTCGCATGTCCGAACTCCACGCCCTGCGCCAGCAGCGCCGCGAAGCTCGCAAGGCGCCCGGCACCGTGAAAATGGCCGCGGCCGAGGGCCAGACCTCCGGCAAGCTGGTCATCGAGGCTAAGGGCATCGCCAAGGCCTTCGGGGACCGGACCATCGTGAAGGACCTGACCCTGTCCGTGCAGCGGGGCGACCGGATCGGCATCGCAGGGCCCAATGGCGCGGGCAAGACGACGCTCATAAACCTGCTTACCGGCACGCTGGCGCCGGACACGGGCACGGTGCGTCTCGGCACCAATCTGGAGATGATCTCCCTCGATCAGCGGCGCGCCTCCCTCACGCCCGACATGACCTTGAAAGACGCCCTGACGGAAGGGCGCGGCGATATGGTCTCCGTGGGCGGAGAACAGCGCCATGTCATGAGCTACATGAAGGACTTCCTGTTCACGGGCGAACAGGTGCGCTCGCCCGTCAGTGCCCTGTCGGGGGGCGAACGGGGCCGCCTTGCCCTTGCCATTGCCCTGGCGCGCCCGTCCAACATGCTGGTGCTCGACGAGCCGACGAACGATCTTGATCTGGAGACCCTCGACCTGCTTGAGGAAATGCTCAGCGCCTATGAGGGCACGGTTCTGCTGGTCAGCCACGACCGGGACTTCCTGGACCGCATCGTGACGTCGGTCCTTACAACCGATCCGGACACGGACAAGGGCGTGTGGACCGAATATGCCGGCGGCTTTTCAGACATGCTGTCCCAGCGGGGCGCCATGCCGGGCACGGGCGGCAAGCCAGGCGCGAAAGCCGCCGACAGGGGCGCTAAAAAGGACAGCAAATCGAACGAGCCCCAGCCCGCGAAGGCTGCGCCAGCGAAACTGACCTACAAGGAACAATACGCCCTTGAGACCCTGCCCGGCCGGATGGAAGAGATGCAGGAGACCATCGGTAAGCTGAAAAAACGGCTTGAGGACGCGACCTTGTTCACCAAGGACCCCGACACGTTCAATAAAACCGTCAAGGCCCTGGAAAAGCTCGAGGGAGATCTTGCCAAGGCCGAAGAAGACTGGCTGGCCCTGGAGCTGCGCCGCGAAGATCTTGAGAGCCGCTGAGGCCGCGGACACGGGTCCGGGCGCCAAACCGCACCGCACACGGGAGCACGGATCATGACACAGCCGCACCTGACGCCAAGCGCACGGATGGCCCCCCTCGGCCCGGCCGACCACCGGGCGCCGCGCCTTGAAGACTGGGACGGATCCATCCCGGACGATGAGGCCTATTTCGCCGACATGCATGGCTGGGGTCGCCTGCTGATGACCCGCATGGCCGTTGTGGAGCGGCCCTATCTGACCTGGGCGTTGCAATACGACCTCGTTGAGCGCCTGATGACCCACCCCAAAATGCGGCCTGTGTTCCTGGAGATCATGGCGCTGCGCGGCATCGAGAGCGGTCCGCTCTATGACTGGTGGCAACGCATTGTGCTGACCGCCCATGGCGACCGGCACACCCGGCTGCGTGCACCCCTGCAGCGCACCTTCGCCTTTCCCGTGATCGCCAAGCGCCGGGAACGGGTGCGCGGCCTGATCGAGACGCGGCTCGATGAACTGGCCGGTGCTGGCGAGATCGACTTCATCAAGGACGTGGCCGGAGAGATCCCGACCCGCGCCATTTGCGACCTGCTCGGCGTGCCGCAGAAGGACATCCCCCTGTTCAAATCGCGCGCCGACACCCTGGGCCAGGCCTTCGGCATGTTGAGCGCCGAAGAGGCCGCACCCGTCGATGAGGCGATTACGGGCCTTACGGAGTATGTGCGCGGCCTTGTCGACGACCGCCGCGCAAGACCGCGTGAGGATTTCCTCACTGCGTTCATCGGCACCGTCGGCGACAGCGGCGTTTATTCTGAGGACGAACTTCTGGCCCAGATCCTGGGGCTCATCTTTGCCGGCAGCGACACGACCCGCACAGCCATTGCGGTCGCCACGACCCTGCTCCTTCAGCACCGGGACCAGTGGGATGTGCTGCGCGCGAACCGCGGCCTCATGCGCCAGGCCGTGGACGAGACCCTGCGCTTTGAGCCGACCGTCGGCAGCCTGCCCCGGGTTGCCGAGGAAGATTTCGAGTTCGAGGGCCATACCTTTGTGGGCGGGGGCATCACCGTGCTCGGCATCGCCGCGGCCCAGCGGGACCCGGCGCGCTACATTGATCCAAACCGTTTTGACATTACACGGACGGACCTGCCGCGCATGGCCATCGGGTTTGGCGGCGGTCCCCACCGGTGCCTTGGCGAAATGCTGGCGCGCATTGAAATCGAAGAAACCCTCGATGCCCTGGCAGACCGCCATCCGGACATGGATTTCGCCGGCACCCTGCCCCATTTCGTGGCCCTCGCCACGGGCATCCGCAAGCTCGAGGGTCTGCAGATTCGCCTGTAGGAGCGTCCCCTGTGCCGGGCGTGCTCTATCCCGGCGCGCCCCTCGGCGCGGGTGTTTCCCAAAATCCACACTCCCGAAGCGCGCGTTTGATGCAGCGCAAATACACTGGCTCATCCGCCATCTTTCGGTAATGTCACGAGTCAGTAAGAGTTCAGGCGACTTTACGGCAGTACCGGTCTGCGACAGGCTCGCGTTCCCCTGGAACGCGAACCCATGCGCGAATTTTGGCCCGAAGACTGCATCCTCATTCGGTGTAATCCTGATCCGGTATATCGCGGGGAGACCGATCCATGCGCAAAAATGACACTTCCACCATGTCTTCGTTCCGCCTCATCGCCCTGGCGACCGTCGGCGTGATCTGCGGGCTCTTTATGTTGCAGCGCAGCGATGTGTTCGCCTTCGAAGAGCCCTCCTGGGATGGGGGCCTGCATATCTCCAGCATCAGCGCCGCGCCCGACCGGACACGCATCGAAATCACGTTCAGCCGGGACCTGACCCACGAGTGCGGACGACAGGTCTGGTTCTACGGCCGCGACGCCCATGAAAGCGTGCTGCACATGGCCCGTTTCGCCATGCGCAACAATCGCCGCGTCAATGTCCTCTACCGCAGCGGCCAGAACTGCCGCGGCACCTCGCTCAGCATTCAGTGAGCGACGGCGCGGGCCGGCTTTGCAGCGGGTCGGCGTATCCACGCCGACCCCAGGGTCATGCTGGACCATCCGCATACAGTGCCCGGTTCCAGGACACGTCCCCGCGTCAGGTCACCGGCCCTCACCAATGCCCGGTGAAAAGCGCGACACACCCTCCCGAACTGCCAGCTTGAACCCGAGGTCGGCCCGAATGGACCGACCTGCCCTTGTGCCGGGCCGCCACCTTTGGCGGGTCGTCGGCCAGTTTCCTTTGTCCGCCTACCGCCACATTTGGCGCTGACCCTCGGTGTCCCCCTTGCGGACGGCGCGGCAAAGGCGTCTGATTGCGCGAATTTGGCCGAAAGGGCACAGGCAGGAGAGCGGCGATGAGACAGAGCGGATCCAATTCCCAGTTTGAGAAGGATCGGCGCCATTTGCTGCATCCCTTCACGGCCTTTCCGGACTTTCTCGAAACGGGCTCACGCTTTTTCGAAGGCGGCGACGGCTGCCATGTGCTCGGCGCGGACGGGCGCTCCTATCTTGATGGGGTCGGTGGCCTGTGGTGCGTGAATATCGGCTATGGCCACCGGGAAATGGCCGATGCCATCGCGGCCCAAGTCCTCAAACTGCCCTACTACAACACCTTCAATGACATGTCCTCGGGCCCGGCGGCGGACCTGGCGGCAGCGGTCGCCGAACTGGCGCCCGGCGATTTGGACCATGTCTTCTTCACCACGGGCGGCTCCACCGCGGTCGATACGGCCGTCCGCATCGCCCATTATTACTTCCAGGCTCAAGGACGCCCCGAAAAACTGAAAGTTCTGGCGCGGGAAAACGGTTACCACGGCAGCACATTCCTCGCCGCCTCCATGACCGGCATCCGGCGCAACCACACCCGCTTTCACACCCTGGC
>CAYYTT010000235.1:0-4636 GCA_964474635.1 uncultured Alphaproteobacteria bacterium
CTTGATGCGGGCGCTACCCAATTTGTTGTCATGGCTGGCGACCTCGCGACGGTGGCCGCCTACATGGGATGCTTGATGGCATTGGGCGTTCAGTTTTTTGACGCGGATGGCCGGCGTTTTGTCGCCATCACACCCGATGACCCGGCAACGCTTCAGGATCTGATGGACCGGGACAGCATCGGGCGGCCGGGCCGGGTCGTCAGCACCGAGAACGGCACCAAGAACATCTTCACGCCGGCCTAAGCGAAGGATTTCCAGACCATGGCAACGCTTTATCTCGTGCGTCACGGCAAGGCCGCCGCCGGGTGGGACGCGGATCTCGACCCGGGGCTCGATGCGACCGGCAAGGCCCAGGCCGAGGCGGTCGCGCAGCGCCTCGCGCCGCTGGGGCCTTTGCAACTCGTCACAAGCCCCATGCGCCGCTGCCGCGAGACCGCGGGCTTTCTGGCGCAGACCTGGGGCCGCGAGCCCACGGTGGAAAAGGGCGTCTCGGAAGTGGCCTCGCCGAGCGAGGATCTGACCGAACGGACCGCCTGGCTGCGCGGCTTCATGGCCGGCACTTGGGGCGAGGCGGATGCGACGCGTCAGGCCTGGCGCATGAATGTGGTGCGCGCGCTCCTTGATTTGCCCCAGGACACGGTGGTGTTCACCCATTTCGTGGCCATCAATGCGGCCGTGAGCGAGGCGACGGGCGATGATCGGGTGGTCTGCTTCCGGCCCGACAATTGTTCCGTCACGATCCTGCGCACGGTGATGGACGAGTTGCACGTGGTCGAACTGGGGCAGGAGGCGCAAACGGAGGTGCGCTGACGGTCTCGTCGCGGACCACCATGTGTGAGAGTTGAGGGATTGCCCGGCGGGCGATCGAGCAAAAAAGGCCTATGGCCATGCGTTTCGTGTCCTCCGCCGCCGCCCGGCGCGCGGCTCTTCTGACTACTGATCAAATGGCCCTCGCCGACCGGCTGACCATCGAGGCTGGCGCGGCGAGCCTTGCCCTGATGGAGCAGGCGGGCAAGGCGCTGGCGCTCCACGCGATCCAGGGGCGCAGGCCGGGCACGCTTTTGATCCTGTCGGGGCCCGGCAACAATGGCGGGGACGGCTTCGTGGCGGCACGCTATGCCCAGGAGGCAGGTTGGCGTGTCCGGGTCGGTCTCGTCGGCGAGCCCAGCCAGTTGCGCGGCGATGCGGCCGAAATGGCGTCCCAGTGGCATGGCACCCGCCGCCGGGCGAGCCCGGACCTGATCGAAGGCTCCGACCTCATCATCGATGCGATCTTCGGCGCCGGGCTCAGCCGGCCCATCGAGGGTGCGGCCGCCGACCTTATTGCGGCCGTCAACCGCTCCGGTGTGCCGGTGGTCTCGGCCGACATTCCCTCCGGCGTCGACGGCGATACGGGCGATATCCGGGGCATCGCGATCCAGGCCCAGGAGACGGTCACGTTTTTTCGTCTAAAGCCGGGCCATTGCCTCGTGCCTGGCCGGTCCCTGTGCGGGCGCATCCATGTGACCGATATCGGCATTCCCGATGCGGTCCTCGACCGGATCGGACCGACGGTCTTCGAGAATGGGCCGCGCCTGTGGGGTGAGGGCCTGCCGCGCCTTCACCTGATGAGCCATAAGCACCAGCGCGGCCATGCCATGGTGGTGAGCGGCGGCCCGCTTCAGACCGGCGCCGCGCGGCTGGCGGCCATGGCGGCCCTGCGTGCCGGCGCCGGCCTCGTGACGGTGCTGTCGCCGCCGGAAGCGGCCGTGGTGAACGCGACCCATCTGACGGCCGTTATGGTGAGTGCCTTTGACGGCCTTGACGCATTGGTGCGACAGGCCGGCGAGCGGGCCCAGGCGCTCGTCATCGGCCCGGCGGCCGGCATCTCGGACGCAACGAAGGCCCATGTGCTGGGGCTGCTTGCCCTCAAAAAGCCCATTGTTCTCGATGCCGATGCCCTGACCGTTTTTGCCGATCATCCGGCTGAGCTGTTCCGCGCTCTTCACGATCGGGCAGTGCTGACGCCCCATCTGGGGGAATTTCGCCGGCTGTTCCCGGATCTTGCGCCGCCGAGCGCGCGCGGGGGGGCCGAAGGCACGGCCCTTGCCGCCGAGGCCGGGTCCTACACCCGGCTCGACCAGGTCCGCCTGGCCGCGGCGCGCGCCGGGGCCTGCGTGCTGCTGAAGGGGCCGGACACGGTCGTTAGCCTTGCCACGGGGGCGAACGATCCGCAGACCCTGCCGGTCTCCATTACGACAAATGCCACCCCGGATCTGGCGACGGCGGGCTCCGGCGATGTGCTCGCCGGTATCATCAGCGGCCTGATGGCACAGGGTATGGGCGCCTTCGAGGCCGCCTCCGCGGGCGCCTGGCTGCATGGGGAAACGGGACGCCACGCCGGGCGGGGCTTGATTGCGGAGGATCTGCCGGGCCAGTTGCCCAAGGCCCTTGCGGCGCTGGAGGACCGCGCCGTTCCCGACCGCGCCGTTTCGGACCGCAGCGGGGGGAGCGCGCCCGCGCGCCCCGCGCGGTCGGTGCCTTGAGCGCCAGACCGGTGGGGCGGGCTTGCTTGCAGATGGCTCAAGAGTGGGTTAACCAGCGCGTCTGGTGGGCGTAACCCCTCCTGCGGGCGTGGCGGAATTGGTAGACGCGCTGGATTTAGGTTCCAGTGGGGTGACCCGTGAAGGTTCAAGTCCTTTCGCCCGCACCATAGTCTGCGCGCACCGTGACCTGCGCGCATCTTGGTCTGCGCGCATCGTGATCGTGCTCCGGCACTGGGCGGTGCGGCGCGCGCTGCGCGTTCGAACGCGCCACCGCCGAGAGGCGTGCCGGCCCTCCCCACCGCCGGGAGGCGTGCCGGCCCTCCATTGAAGCGTGGTTTTTTGGCCAAGCTGGTTTGGCCGGGCACGGTCTGGGGCCCTGGATGATTTTTGATTGAGTGCCGCCGGTCCGACTGCGGATGATGGCGAGAGTGGAACAGGCAGAACCGATGGATGTGACAGAGACGACTTCGGATGGTTTGAAGCGCGGCTTCAAGGTGACCGTCAGCGCCGGCGAACTCGATGCCCGGCTGAACACCCGGCTTGAGGAAATGAAAGGGCAGGTGCAGCTCAAGGGTTTCCGTCCGGGAAAGGTGCCCATCAGCTTCCTGAAGAAAACCTATGGCAAGGCGATCATGGGCGAGCTTTTGGAGCAGATCGTCGGCGAGTCGAGCGAAAAGGCCCTGACCGAGCGCGACCTGCGCCCCGCCCTCGATCCCAAGATCGATCTGGAGGGCGAGGTCAAGGACGTGGTCGATGGCAAGGCCGACCTCATCTTTACGATGGATGTTGAGGTCCTGCCTGAAATCGAACTCACCGAACTGTCCGACTTGTCCCTTGAAAAGCCCGTCGCCGAAGTGTCCAGCGAGGAGGTCGACGAAGCCCTCAAGGAACTGGCCGACGGCATGAAGGCCTACGAGCCGCGCGAGGACGGGGCGGCGGCCGAAGACGGCGACCGCCTCACGATCGATTTCAAGGGCGATCTTGACGGGGAGCCCTTCGAGGGCGGCTCGGGCGATGCGGTCAAGCTCGTCATCGGTTCGGGCAATTTCATTCCCGGCTTCGAGGAGCAACTGACGGGCGCCAAGAAGGGCGACAAGGTCGATGTCAATGTGACGTTCCCGGAGGATTACGGCGCGGAGAACCTCGCCGGCAAGGCGGCCCATTTCGCCGTTGACGTGCAAGACGTGGAGGCGCCCAAGGAAGCGGTCGTCGACGACGAGTTCGCAACGCAAATGGGTCTTGAGAGCCTTGAGAAGCTCAAGGAGCTGATGGAGGCGCGCCTGAAGGACAATCATGGCAGCATGTCGCGCCTGCACCTGAAGCGCCATTTACTCGATGCCCTCGATGAACGGCACAGCTTCGAACTGCCGTCCGGCATGGTCGAGGCGGAGTTCGAGCAGATCTGGAAGCAGGTCGAGGCGGACTACGAGCGCCAGGGCAAGACCATCGCGGACGATGAAAAGCCCGAAGACGAGCTGCGCGCGGAATATCGCACCATCGCGGAGCGGCGTGTTCGCCTTGGGCTCGTGCTTTCTGAAGTCGGCCGCAAGCACAACATCACAGTGGGGCAGGACGAGATCAGCCGGGCCATCGCGGAGCGGGCGCGCAATTTCCCGGGCCAGGAAAAGCAGGTCTTCGAGTTCTATCGCAAAACACCAGCGGCCCTCGCCGAGGTGCGTGCGCCGCTGTTCGAGGACAAGGTGGTGGACTTCATTCTGGAGTTGGCCACCGTGTCGGAAAAGACCGTCTCAAAGGAGGATCTGTTCAAGGATCCGGAGGGTGATGAGGAAAAAGACGCGGCATAAGCCCCGTTTGGGCGCCGCGCTTTTGACGCGCCCAAAAGTCCGCTGAACACTCCCTTGGCCCGTGCCGGCATTCGCTGGCGCGGGCCAAATGCTGTCCGGGCACCCCGTCCTCGCGGGCGTGCCCGTCCCCGGGCGGGCCCTTGTGTCCGGTCCGACGCAGGTTACATAGTGGCATCGACACCGGGCGCGGGCGGTCGGGATTGAGAGATTTTAAACCCTCAGCCGATCTCTTCACCCGGTAAGCTACTTCCCAACCGGTGAGTCCCCTCCAGGGGCGATCCTCTCCCAATCGCAGTAGGACGGACG
>CAYYTT010000236.1:0-4596 GCA_964474635.1 uncultured Alphaproteobacteria bacterium
CCGGCTGTCTTGGCCTCGGCCTCAAGTGCCGCCTTGATCCGCGCTTCGCTCGCGCCGGCGAGGTAAGGGCCCTTTCCGGATGCCGGCGCGGGCAGGAAGCCCGCATCGGCATGCAGATAGGCGCTCTTCAGGTCCAAGGCATCGTCGATCTGCCAATAGCTTGGGTTGATCCGGGGGGAGAGGCACAGCACGACCTGTGCTTCGGCGGCCTGCGAAAACAGCACCGTGTGCAGATGGGATCCGTCAAGGCCCGCGACCCGGCGCGCCTTAAGAAGGGAGGCAAGGGCTTGGGTGAACCCCACCGCCGTGCCATCCAGGGGCAGGTCCAGGCGTTGAAACCCCTGGGCCTCAAAGGCGCTCGGCATGGCGTCCTCACCTAGAATGGTGATGTCGCCTTCCTTGCGTGGCCGCTCGATATAAACATCGCGCGGCGGATCGAGCGGCGCCTCCCCGGCCAGGCTCGTCCGCATTGCCTTGAAGGGCTCCAGAAAGTCCTCGGTCCACGAACCGTCCGCGACGAACGCGGGCGCGGGCACGATGACCTTGGAAAAGACCGTGGGCTTGGTCACCTCCAGGAGCTTGTCGCTCAGCCCAGGGATCATTTGGGTCATGGCGTGGAAGGCGGGCGGAAACTCCGCCCAGGCGCGTCTTGGATGGCGGCAAAAGGCCAGTTTGGCGTTCGGCTTGTCCTTCAGCACGAACCAGACCCGCGACAGGCTTTCCAGCAGGAACTGCCCCAGATGGCTCACGAAGTAGCCCAGGAACACGACCTCTTCGGTGCTTTCCTCCGGCTTGAGAACATCATAGGCACCGCCAATGACGGTCTTTCCGTAGCGATCCAGCTTGGACTCGGCGATCAGCGTGCCGGCCGGGTCGATCACCCCGCCCAGGCTCAGGCCCTCTTCGGCGGGGCTTGGCGTCAGAATGAGACCGTCGGCCACCTCGCGCACGCCCGGCGGACCGCTTAGGCGGCGTCCCTGACGCTCCTTCAGATAGGCGGCGTTGGCGCTCACAAACGGGTCTGGGCCGATCAGCATGGGTAGTCCTTACCAAAGACGCGCGAGGCTTCAACCGAAGCCGCGCTGGAAATCGATGTTGTCGACAAGGTCCGGATAGTCGATCAGCGGATTGCGGTTGCCCTGAACCTTGGCGATTTCCGCATTCCGGTGCAGCTCATAAAGATCGACTTTCTGCGACCGGTGCCAGCGTTTCAGGGTCTCGAGGCGATCGGGCTGAAACTCTCGCGATGCGTCACCTATCATTCCGGGATAGCGCAGCAGAAAGTACAACGTGGCGCGCGCGACAACACCGTGATTGTAGTGGGGTTCGAACTTGTCGCCGACCCGCCGGCCGCAGTCGCCGCGCTCGGATTCCATGAAGGGATCGAAGTCGAAATAGGGGATGTTGCTTCGGAAGCTGTTGCACCGGCTTTCGCAGGCGAACAGGTGATGCAGATCCGCCTTCATGGGCTGTTTCTTGGAAAACCAGGACTGGGGCACGACATGCTCGCAGTTGTGACTGCCGGGAATGGCCTCAAGGGTGCTTTCGTCGTCCACGTCCTGTTCATCGTCATCGTCGATCCAGCGTTCCAGATCCTGGACGGAGTAGCTCTCCTGCACGCCCGACCGGCGCCGGGCCAGGGCTTCCAGTTCACGCCGCACGACATCTTCCGATCCCATCTCGTCGTCCGAATAGATGCTGAACAGTTCCAGGCTGTCCGGACGCAGATCGATCCAGGGATAAAGGTGTTTCAGGCGGGCGCTCTTGTAGGACAACGTCTTGGCGTGGGTCCGGGACAGGAGTTGGTTCAGCTCGCTGAACAATTCACGCGGTTCGGAGTGAAAATCGACCGAGGCGTAGTAGTCCTCGCGCAGGCGCTTGTCCTCATCCTTGTCGTAATAGGGTTTGCGGCCGGGGCCCCGTTCCTCGATCAGCGTGCGCGCCAGGGCCGCTGCAGGGGCGGCGCGGGTTTCCTCATCGCTTGGCGCGAGCGCCGGTGTGGCCGGCGCGCCGGATACGCCCTGCCCGGGCAGGGCCGGGGCAGGGTGGGGCGCGGCCTGGGGCTGCACGGCCGGCTGGGGCGCGGCTTGCGGTCCGCCCACGGCGCTGATGGTGACCTTAAAGAAGAACGACATTTCAGTGCTGCCGGAGGTCGGGTTTCCGGATTGGGGCATGGCAAAATCTCCGCCGTCTGTCGTCATGGCGATGGGGGCCAGGGGCGTCGCGGGGGTAAAAGGGGGCCTGGTGGCCGTGGGCGCGGGCAGGGGCATCATGCCGGGTTGTTCAAAGGCTTCGGCGTAAAGGGCGCGCTCGGCGGGCGCGAAGGCCTGATTGTCCAGATGGGCGACGATCCGGCTGATCCGTACACCTTCATTGGCGACCCATTCGACCGCATCAAGCGTATCCTCGCTGCCGTCCCAGACGGCGCCGCTGCGGGTTATGAACTCGCCTTTTTCATTGCGTTTGGGCACGGCCGAATGGTGCAGGGCCGCCAGGTCCCAGTCATCGTTGCACACCGGTGCGCCGGACGAGCCCTGGAGTGTGTCAGCCTCGTATTGCAGGAAATCGTCGACCACATCGACCACGGGGTTTTCCCGCATGCACACCTGCATGGGTCCACCTTCCGGGTGCTGAATGAGGTTGACGGCCTCCCCGACGAGGATTTTGCCCGAGGCCCGGATCAGGGGCAGCCAGCCGCGCCCCTGCAGGTCCTCCCCGCCGAGGCCGCGCGGTGCCAGGGCCACAAGGGCGAAATCGAGGGCCTCATCGGTGGCAAAGAACGTGGACGGATCGAAGGTGAACGTGACAGGCGTGGAGAGACTGCCGTCCTTGCGCTCCACGAAATCGAACTCGATGACGGAATTTTCCGCCGCGCGCCGGTCGCCCAGCACATGGTTGTTGGTCAGGACAAGACGCGGAGAAACGAGAAAGCCCGTACCAAAGCCCATGGCCCGGCCATTGTCGCGAATGACGATGCGCCCCACCATGCGGGCCGCGTGGGCCCCGCCAGTGAGAAACTCCACGGCCTGGATCTGGCTGCTTTTGAGGATGCGCTCCAGCATATGCCCGCGCACGGAGTCGGTCTTGGAATCCCCGCCCACGACCGCGTCCACCGCCGCCGTCGGGATACCCTTGCGTATGAGGCGCGTGCGGATGCGCGAGGTTTCCTCCGCGTCCGTCCAATCCCCCTTGCGGATCAGCGCGTCCTTTTCATTCCGCACCAGTTCGCGTTGTTCGTAACGTTCGGCCGCCGCCCGCCACAGCGTGCGCTGCCGCTCCAAGATGATGCCCATGGCCTCCCTCGCCGCACAGGGGACCATGCCCCAAGTGGTCGTGCCGGAGGTGCTCATAGCAACGCGCGGCGGCGGCGTCACCGCCTATTGCGAGGGGGCGCGGCCTCCGGAGTACCCAGATTGGGCCGCGCGGGGACGGCACGGGCTTACTGGTCGGCCCAGACCTTGAGGATCTGGTGGGCAATGGCCATCGGCGGCGGCACCCAGAAGGACCCGTCGCCTTCCCCGCGCAGGGCCCGGCGCAGCGCATCGCGGGTGAACCACTGGGCCTCGGCGATCTCGTCGCCATCGATGGTGATGTCGGTGCTGTCGGCCTCGCACAGGCAGCCGATCATGAGCGAGGAGGGGTAGGGCCAGGGTTGGCTGGAGAGCAGGCGCACATTGCGGGTCGGCACGCCGGTCTCTTCCATCACCTCACGCTTGACCGCGTCCTCAATGGTCTCGCCCGGCTCCACAAAGCCCGCGAGGGCCGAGAACATGCCCCGCGGGAAGCGCGGCCCCCGGCCCAGCAGGACACTGTCCCCATGGATCGGGGCCATAATCACCACCGGATCGGTCCGGGGAAAATGATTGGCGCCGCAGCGCCCGCAATCACGCCGATAACCGGCTTCGACAAGGCGCGTGGGGGCGCCGCAATTGGAACAAAAGCGGTGGCGGGCATGCCAGTCGATCAGGCTTTTGGCCTGGGCCAGAATGGCCGCGTCGTCGCCGCGCAGGCGCATGGCGATATCGCGCAGCTCCTCGAAGGTCCCCAGGCCCGCGAGGGGGCCTTCTTCCTCCGGCTGCGCATTCGGCAGTAACTCGATGGCGAAATGGGCCGTGTCGTTCTGAATGCCGAGGAACACGGTCACAGGATCCGGCGCCACCAGGCCATCGAGCGCGCCCGGGCGCAGCCAGGCGACTTCAGTGGTGCGTCCCTGCCCATGGGGGCGGATGACCATGGGTTTCAAGCGCCACAAGGGGACCACCAGGGTGGACGGGTCGTTCAGCCGCTCCTTCAGCCACGCCTCGTCCTTGCGGTGATGGGCGGCCCGGTCCAGGGGGTTTTTGGCGAAGGTGTTGGGATTGTCGTCGAGCGGTGCGGCGAGCGCGGGCATCGGGCCGGTCCCTTTTTGTTGGGTGATCTTTATTGCGGCGGCCGGCAAAGGCGGCCTCTGGCGCCAAGCTGCCTTGTCGGCAGGGTGGAGGGCAAGGGCCGACGGAGCGCGCAACGTGGATTGCCGGGTTGCGCGCCCCCCACCCTCGTCTCATATAGTGGCCTCGGGAGGTTGGCTCGGACGTGTCACTCGCCAACCCGGTCAGG
>CAYYTT010000237.1:0-4583 GCA_964474635.1 uncultured Alphaproteobacteria bacterium
ACGCGACCATCGCTCAGGCGGGCCACCCATCGCTGACCCGCCTGAAAAATCTGCGCAGTTGCTCCACGCACAAGCCCATCAGCGGACAAATACCGGCCCGCCCGCCGGGGACGACCCGCCGCGAGGGGGCTCTCCCTTGCCTCAATGGTGATGGTCGGCTTCTGCTTCGGCTTTCGTTTTGTGGACGGTGCCGACGGGTTCTTCGGCTGGGGCGTAGATGGTGAAGAGTTTGAGCGGCACCGAGCCCGTGTTGATGAAGTTGTGCTCCACACCGGCCGGCACGATGACGAGGCTGCCTGCGCCCACGACCGCCTTGTCGGCGCCGATGATAGCGTCGGCCTGGCCCTCGAGGAATACGAGGATCTGGTCCACGTCGTGGGACTCCATGCCGATGTCATCGCCCGGCTCCACGCTCATGATCACGAGCTGGCTGTGCTTATGGGTGGTGATTTCGCGGCGGAAGTCCGTGCCGCTCTTTGCGAGATCGAAGATATTGGCGTGGAACATGGGCTCTCTCCTGCATGTGTGGGATCTGGCACGGGCGAGCATGCCGCCGCGCCCCTTGATGCCCGTACTGTAGGACGCCCCGCCCCTCAATAGAAAAGGGGCGCGCTGTCCCATGTGGACGCACGCCCCTCCCCCGGATCCTCAAAGGCGGCCCGAGGGCCGGCCAATCACTTGGCCCGGCCGAAATCGATGCCGAGATAGTTCTGCGGGCCCGGCACGAACACCTTGTGCCAGAAGTTCTTGCGCACGAAGGGCATCATCCCGACGGTGAGCACCGAATTGATCTTCTGGGGCAGGCTCATTTTCGAGCGGCGGATGGCGGCGATGTAATCCTCCACCATCTGCACCTGGGTGATCTTCTTCATGGGCGACTTGGTGTCGATCCACTTGTCCTTGGCCTTGCGGTCCTGGAAGAAGCTCATTTTCGGGTGCACGCGTTTGTTGAACAAGCGCTCCTGCACTTCAAACCATTTGCCCTCAATGGCTGCCTCGGCGAGCAGCACCTTGTCGCCCCCATAGTAGCTGCGCTGCAGGGCGGAGGGCTCCAGGAAGCTGCGCCGGTAAAGGCCAAAGACCTGCAGGCACCAGCACACATTGAAGAGCACGTCACGGAATCGCTTGTCGGCGCGCTTCTGCTCGGCGATGTGGGCCCCGTCCTCGCCCATGAAGCGATTGCCGAAGCGGTCTTCGTACTCGTTCTTCAACACATCATAGGTCAGGCGGTTGCCATCCATGTCGAGCATGTTGAGCCGCGTGTAGGACAGGACCACATCCGGGTCCCGGTCCAGGGCCTCGACACAGCGCTCAAGCCAGGTGGGCTCCAGGAAATCGTCATGGGCGTGCCAGGCAAAATAGTCGCCGGAGCTTTCATGGAAGGTTTTGTTGAAGTTTGGCGACGCACCAAGATTTTCCGGATTGCGAATATATTTGATCCGGCTGTCGCGGGCGGCAAAAGCCTCGCAGATTTCCTGGGTATTGTCCGTCGACGCATTATCGCAGATCACGACTTCGAAGTCGGTGTAGGTCTGTGCCAGCACGGCCTCCAGGGCCGAACCCACATAATCCGACCCGTTATAGACCGGCATTCCAAACGAAACCTTTGGCATGGTGTCCCCATATGCAAATCGGGCCGCGCCGGCGGGGCGCGACGTCCTGTCCGCTCGCGCCCGTCTTTGCCGGAAAGCCTCGCCAAACGCAAGGCAACAGAGCCTCCCGATCCTGCGGCAGGAGTGTTCGCCCGCCCCTAAGACGCTGCGATCGTTCCACTTTTTTCCAGCCCCTACGCCTAAAGGCGAATTTGCCACTCGCCGGTTGACAGGTCTTTTTTGATACGTCCCGCTAAGTCACATGACCGTGAGGGTCATGGCGCCCGGGGGCGGGTTCAGGGGTTTTGGGGCGGGACAGGGCGTGTCTCGCCTCCACAATGCATATTTATGCTCGCCTCCAGCGTGCGGTTTGAAACCGGAAAGATTGGAGAAGTTCATGGCGGGTGTAGATCTTGCCCTTGGCGCAGCGGCGGCCGTTTCGCGAGTGGTTGACGATTTGACTGAGGCGGCCCAGGTCGGCATTGCGCAGATGGGTCTGACGGACGAGCAGATGGCCGTCGTGATGGGCGAACTCAACGCGTTCATCAGCAGTCAGAGCAAAGGCCCCGTGGATGAGGTCGTGAGCGTGGATGTGGTGGATTCCACGTTGCGTCGTCTGCCGCTGATTACCTTTGAGGGTACGGTTTACACGATCATCGACTCGGTTGCCGAACCGGGGTCCGATCCGGCCGGCCTGCTTGCCGAACTTGAAGGCATTGGGCTCGTGCGCGGCTCTTCCTACGGCTCGGTGGTCTCGGGCTGGCTTCCCGTTGAGGCGATCGACGCTGTCGGGTCGCTGACCAATCTTGCCTTCCTGTCACCGGTTGCCGCGGCCACCCAAGTGGGGTCCGTGACGACACAGGACGACGTGGCCCTGCTCGCCGACCAGGCCCGCGAGGATCTGGGCTTTGACGGCACGGGCGTGTCCATCGGCATCCTGTCCGACAGTTTCGACGCCAGTCTGACTGCGTCAACGACCTATGCGGACGATATCGCGTCCGGCGACCTGCCTGACGATGTGACCATCATTGAGGATCTGCCGCTGGGCTTTTCCATCGACGAAGGTCGTGCCATGGCCCAGCTGATCCATGACCTGGCGCCGGGCGCGGACCTGCTGTTCGCCACCGCCTTCACCGGTGCGGCCGGCTTTGCCAACAACATCGAAGCGCTTGCCGCCGCGGGCGCCGATGTCATCGTCGACGACATCATCTATTTCAACGAACCCATGTTCCAGGACGGCATCATCGCCCAGGCCGCCGCCAACGCGGTCGAGGCCGGCGCGGTGTATTTGTCCTCGGCTGGCAACAACGGTGTCGCCGGTTACCAGGCGCCGTTCCGTCCGGCCGAAGATGCGGTTCTGGCCGACATTGTGCCCTTTGGCTTCGGCACCGATTTCCACGACTGGGATCCGGGCGAAGGGGTTGATACGACCCTCGACATTGTCATCCCGGCGGTACCGGGCGGGCTGATCACCGACTGGTTCATGCAGTGGACCGATCCCTTCCTGAGCGCCCTGGATCCGTTTGGTGATCAGACAGGCCCGGAAGACTTCGGCGCCTTCCCCGGCACCGACCTCGACATCCACCTGTTGGACATGGACAACAATGTCATCTTCAGCAGCATTGACGGTAACGGCTTTTTCGGCGACCCGACCGAGCGCCTGTTTGTCGACAATTTCGGCACCGAGCCCATCCAGGCCCAAGTGGCCATCAATCGCTTCTCCGGTCCGGATCCGCAGCTCATTCGCCTTGTCGGCTTTGGTGTGCCCAATGACGATTTTGTCACGGGCTATGATTTGGAAAACAGCGCGTCCTTTGACGATCTGAGCGAGTTCCGTGCGGGAACCACCTATGGCCACTCCGTCGCCGAAGGGGCCCTTGGCGTTGGCGCGGCGCCGTTCTTCTACACCGAGCCCTTCGGTGCCGTGACGGGCGCGATTCCGGAAGCCTTCACGTCGCTCGGCGAAAGCATGATTTTCTTCGATGAGTTCGGCAATCTGCTGCCCGAGCCCATTGTCCGCGACGCGGTGGACTTCACGGCCTCGGATGGCGGTAACACGACCTTCTTTACCAGTGACATCACTCTGCCGCCGGAATTGATCGAGCTGTTCCCGGGCGGCGATCCGGATGCGGATATCTTCCCGAACTTCTTTGGCACCTCGGCCGCGGCGCCGAATGCAGCGGCCATCGTTGCCCTGATGCTGGATGCCAACCCGGATCTCACACCGGCGCAGATCGAGGAGATCCTTGAGGATACGGCCGAGGACATCGTGGCGCCGTTCTCCTCCACCGATCCCGATTTCCAATTCAGCGACCTGTTTCAAGACTTGCGGTCGGTGGGTGTCGAGGTCGGCGATGACGCCCGGACCGGCGCCGGCCTGATCCAGGCCACCGCCGCCGTTCAGGAAGCCTTTGATGCGCAGATCGACGTGGTCAGCGTCAATGACTGGTTCAATCCGTCCTTCGGTGGCGGCTTCAACGCCACCTTCAGCATCACGCTGACGGACAATCTTGTGAACGGCTCCACACTGAAGGCTTTCAGCCTCGACGTGGATGTGGAGGGCGGCACGTTCTCGGCGGGCTGGCTGAACGGCTTTAACGGCCCCGTTGACTTTGAGTCCTCCACAGGCACTTTCACGAACGAGAATGCGGGCTTCCAGCCGACGCTGACCGTGGGCGACACGATCCAGTTCTCCGTGCAGGTCCAGGGCACGGGCTTTGACTTTGAAGACTTCGACTTCGCCTTCAATGACCTGACGCCGGAGCCGGTGGTGCCGACCCCGGGCGACGACCAGGGTCTGGAGGTTTCCGATGCCGGCCTGAACGATTGGGGCGCCGGCTTTGTCCAGAATGTCCGTGTCACGAACAACGGCACGGAGATGACCGACAGCTGGATCGTCAAGCTGGAACTGGGTGAGATGGGCGATACAGCCCTTGACGGCATCGACATCTTCAATGGCCCGAAGCGAGTTCGCTCGATCACGCCGGCCAA
>CAYYTT010000238.1:0-4563 GCA_964474635.1 uncultured Alphaproteobacteria bacterium
AGTACAAGGAAGCCATCACCCCGCTGATCCTCCCGGGCGAGACGATCCCGACGGAGTTGAGCGGCACGCCGGCTCCCTCTGGCGGTGGTACGGTGACGCCGATCAATGATCCGACGCCGCCTGCCCCGCCGGCTCCGGAACCCGCTCCCGAACCGGCACCAGCCCCGGCGCCCGCTCCGGCACCGGCTCCCGCTCCGGCACCGGCTCCGGCTCCGAGCACGCCGCCCGCCAGCAACAACATCTATGGCACCGGCGAGAACGACACGCTCATGGGCACGACCCAGTCGGAGACCATCGAAGCCAGCGCAGGCAACGACAGCGTCAACGCCGCATCGGGCGATGACAATCTGATCGGCGGTTCGGGCAACGATTCCCTCGACGGCAGCATGGACAACGACTACGTCAGCGGCGGTTCGGGTGAAGACAGCCTGATGGGCGGTTCGGGCAATGATACCCTCGACGGCAGTTCGGAAGCCGACATGCTGGACGGTGGATCGGGCAACGACACGCTCTATGGCGGCTCGAGCAATGACACCCTGATGGGTGTGTCGGGTTCGGACAATCTGCTCGGCGGGTCGGGCGATGACAGCCTGGTGGGCGGCTCCGGTGTCGACAATCTGTCGGGTAGCTCGGGGAACGACACGCTGGAAGGCGGTTCGGGCAACGACATCATGGAGGGTGGCTCCGGCAATGACTCCATGGACGGTGTCACGGGTTCGGACAACATGTCCGGCGGCTCGGGCAACGACACCCTGGACGGCGGCGCCGGCAATGACACCCTGATCGGCGGTTCGCAGAACGATGTGCTGCGGGGCGGCAACGAGCAGGACCTGCTGGACGGCGGTTCGGGCAACGACACCATGGATGGCGGTTACGGCAATGACCGCCTCAATGCCGGCTCCGGCGACGACGTGATGGATGGTGGTGACGGCAACGATCGCCTGGATGGCAATGCCGGCAACGACGAGATCAATGGCGGCAACGGCAATGACCGGGTCTTCGCCGGCTCCGGCAACGACACGATCGATGCTGGCGAAGGCAAGGACGAAGTCGACGGCAGCGCCGGAAACGACTCCATCGATGGGGCCGGCGGTGACGACGACATCTTCGGCAGCGCCGGGAACGACACCATCAACGGCGGTGCCGGCAACGACACCCTGGACGGTGGCTCCGGTAACGACGTGATCAACGGTTATGCCAACAACAACCTGATCCAGGGTGGCAGCGGCAATGACACGATCAACGGCGGAACTGGCAACGACACCATCGACACCGGAAGCGGCACGGACGTGATCCAGGTCACCGGATCCTTCGGAGTGGATACGCTCGTGAACTTCAACACCGCCATGAACACGGTCGATGCGAGCGGTACGACCAACAGCTTCTCGGACTTCGACATCAACAACAACGGTGTCATCGACGAGAACGACAGCGGCTCCACGGTCGCGATCCTGAACGGCGATCTGCGCCTGACCTTTGATAGCGGCACGCTCGTCTTCGAAAATCTGACCAGCATCGATGAGGACAACCTGTCCTTCTAAGGATCGGCTCCCTTAAGACCACGCCGCATCGGACAAGGTCCGGTGCGGCGCTCGACCAGGGCATCCCGCGCGGATGCCCTTTTTTTGTGATGCGTACAACGCGGCTCATCCGCACCGCGCTCAAGGCCGCATCCCTCACCCCCGATCGGGGGGCATGTCGGCGAGTTCCGGCGCCTCGGGCGGGGCGGGCGGCATGTCCCGCAGCCATTGATATTTCCCGTGGCCCTTGATGGTCGCGATATCCCTTGCGTCGTAGCCGGACGGGTGGAGGATTTCCAATTCGTACTCGCGGCCACTGAGCGTTAGCATCATCAGTCCAAGACGGGGATCGCTTCCCTCCGTTAGCGGATTTTCCGCCATGAAGGCCGTCGAGGGCGCCCAGATATGCTCAATATCCCCGAGCTTTCGGCGCAAGGACTGGTGCAGGTGGCCTGAGATGACGAAGCGCAGATCGACCTGGGCGAAGGCGGCCTCGATCTGCCGGCGGAGCATGGGCGGCAAAACTAGACCGGGGGTCTCCTCCGCCTGCGTCCCATCAAGGGTGAGCGGTTTGTGGATGATGAGGCCCACGGGCCGGTCGCCGACATCTTTCAAGATGCGCTCCAGCCAGCCCCACTGCTCCTCGTCCTTCACGGTGCCACTGCTCAGGGAAAAACAATCGAGGCCGACCAGGACCCACGCGCCCATACTGCGCGCCCAGTAACCCGGGCCGAAATGGCGGCCGAACCGTTCAATCCGCTCCGCATCAATGGGCTGGGGCGCGTCCGGATTGGCCGGGTGATCCCCGATATCGTGATTGCCGGGCACCACGAGCAGGGGCCGCGTGAACCGGCGATGGCACAGGGCCGCGAAGGCAAGGTCGCCGTCCTGCCCTGCCCCATCCACGGCCAAATCTCCGACATTGACGATCAGATCTGGTTTCAGACCGTCGACCACGTCCACCGTTCGCCGAAAATTCGTGTAGAAGAACCCGTAAACGGGGCTGAGATGGGTGTCGGACACCACGCAGACGCGGATCGGCTTGTCGCCCATGGATCTTCCTCCGAAAAAGGGGGCGGGCCCGAGGGGGGCGGCGAAGCATCGCCAGGCCCTGAGCGAACACCTAGCACAGGTTTTTCCAACGCCCGCCGCAGCGGCGCCGGCACAGGGGCCTGCACTGCGATTTTTTATGGAGGACGGCTTGCCATGTGGCTTATGACCAACGACTTGCGTGCCCAGGTCGAGGCCAACCTGGCCGGCTTTAGCGTCGATCACCATGACAACGAGGCCGATCTGAAACACGCGGCCGTGGCGATCTGCCTGGCGCCCGCCGGCGTGGCGGGGGGGCCCGGGGCCGAACACTCGGCCTCCCTGTTGATCACCCGCCGATCAAGCCGTCTGAGCGCCCATCCGGGCCAGTGGGCCTTGCCGGGTGGGCGCCTCGATCCTGGGGAAACGCCGGCCATGGCCGCCCGGCGGGAAGTCATGGAGGAGCTCGCCCTGCCGCTCACGCCCGCCGACATGATGGGCCGGCTCGATGATTACGAAACCCGATCGGGCTATGTGATCAGCCCGTTCGTCTTCTGGACCCCCGATGTGTCGCGCGCGGTGCCGAACCCGGACGAAGTCGCCGAGCTTGTGCATATTCCCCTGACGGCCTTCGACCGTCCGGACCTGGCCGACCCCATTCCGGGGATCGATCCGGACCGGCCCATCTTTCGGGTCAACCTGCTGGAGCACCAGATCAACGCGCCGACGGCGGCGATCATGTTCCAGTTCTGGGAAGTCGGCATCCATGGCCGCCACACCCGTGTCGCCCACTACGACCAGCCCGAATGGGCGTGGCGTTGACCCCTATTCCAGCCCGTCCCGGCCCTTGTCCCGGGCCATTCCCCCGCCATGCCCCGCGCCTCATCCCACACCGCCATTGGCAGATCGTGTGAGTTGCGTTAGCAGACTGCAGAGTACTTCCGGCGTTCGGGCTCGCCCGTGGACGCCCCGTTGCGAGTGAAGGAGACCTCCCATGGCACACTGGCCCATGGCTCATCGGTTCACGGCCTATCGGCTTGTGGCACAAGGCCGCCGGCCCCGGCACGCCGCGCTCACGGTCCTGTCGACGGTGTTTGCCGCCGCGGCTTTACTGCTCGTTGAGGCGGCGCGTTCGCCGGCCGGCGCCGTGGAGCCGGAGGCCGTGTTCCGTCATGTGGCGACCGACGGCACCCAGGTGAACTCTTATTTGATCGAGACCGGCAACACGGTCGTCCTGATCGATGCCCAGGGCCGGCTTTCGGAGGCCGACAAGATCGTCCAAACGATCCGCACCCTTGGTAAACCGTTGCGTGCGGTCATCATCACCCACGCGCATCCGAGCCAATATGCTGGCCTGCCCCGCATCATCGAGGCCTTTCCGGACGCGCTCATTTACGCGACCGAGGAAACCCGGCGGGAGATGGCGTTCGATCCGAACGGCCTGATGGAAGCGCACCGCGACCTCTTCCCCAACGACCTGCCCGAATTCATTCCGCAGCCCAACCGCCTCCTGACCCGGTCCGACCGTCTCTCCTTTGACGGCGTGCGCTTGGATGTCATGGGGCTGGGTGCCGGCGAGGCGGACGACATGATCGTCGTGTTCATCCGCGACGGAAACCGGCTCTTCGTCGGTGATCTCATCTCTCCCGGCATCACGCCTTACATGGGTGCCGGGCGCACCCAGTTCTGGATCGCCCAGCTCCAGACACTGATGGCCAGCTTTTCCCGCCAGGAACCCACGGTTTTTCCGGCCCACGGACAACCGGGCCCCTTCCTGTCGCTGGTCCGGGATCAGATGGCGGAGCTTTTGATTCTCCGTCACTTTGTGGGCGAGTCGATCCGCCTGGATCTGTTGGGACCTGACGATTTGCGGGCGATTGAGCGGGCCTATACGGACCTTTACCCGGCCCAGACCATATCCGGCCCCTTTGACGACCAGGCCATCCGCAATGTGATCGCCATGGCCCGAGAGCTTGGCGCGGACCTGCCGGAGGATCCGTTGCAGCCGGTGGTC
>CAYYTT010000239.1:0-4516 GCA_964474635.1 uncultured Alphaproteobacteria bacterium
CAAAGCGAAGCCATCCAGGGCAACGAAATCCAGAGCCAGTGGCCCTGGATCGCCGTGCCGCCCAAGAGCGGCTCGCGATGACAAGCTGCACCATCTCAATGACTCAATGCCCCAACGACTGGCCGTCGTCCACGGTCAGAATGGTGCCGGTCAGGAAGTCCGAGGCCGGAGAGACGAGCAGCAACAGGGCGCCGTCAAGATCATCCTCCGTGCCCAGGCGACGCCGGGGGAACTTGCGCAGCTGCTTTTGTCCGCCGTCGCTGTCGAACCATGCGCTGTTGATTTCGGTGCGGATATAGCCCGGACAGATCGCATTCACATTGATGCCCTGACGCGCCCATTCCCGCGCGAGCGATTTGGTCATCATCACCAGAGCGGCCTTTGACATGCAATAGGCCGCAAGGCCCGGCAACACGGTAAAGGCGCCAATGGAGGCGATGTTCACGATGCGCCCGCCTGCCCCCCGTGCGATCATCCGTTTGCCCACGGCCTGGGCCATCAGGAACGCGCCGCGCACATTCGTGTCCATGATCTGGTCATAGGCCTGGGGCGTCAGATCAACTGCCGGGCTTTGGATGTTCATGCCCGCATTGTTGATCAGAATGTCCACGGGCCCCAGGCGCTCCTCGGCCGCCGTGACGGCTGCGTCCACGCTGGCGGGGTCCGTGACATCAAGGCCGATGGAAGCGGCCCGGCCCCCTGTGGCGGTGATCCGGTCCTCAAGGGGGCCAAGCCGGTCCACCCGCCGGCCGGTCAGCGCGACCTGGGCTCCCGCGCCCGCCAGGACCTCGGCAAAGCGCGCACCAAGCCCGCTCGTGGTCCCGGTGACAAGAGCGGTCAGGCCGCGCAAATCCGGCACGGTTTGGGGAGATGGCGTGGGGGCGGCATGATCAGTCACGGGACGGTCTCCTCATCTGAGCGATGGCGCCTCCAAGCGGGGGCGCGGCCCTTTTTGTGCTGGTGATGCCCGGCGGGCGCGGCACGGCCCCGCAATGTTCGGCAAAGCCCGGGGGCAAATCAAGGTCGGCGCACGGGCACAGGCGGCGCGCCTGCCCGCCCCGCTCCTCCCGACGCGGACCATTGCTTGGCGCGGGAAAATCCCTGGGACGACCAAAAACCCTGGGACCACTTCAATCACTGAGCCACTAATTCACTGGGACCACTGACGGTTGACCTTGGCGATACCCCGCGACTCGGGCGAGGAATTCTCTTAAGAGGTGAAACAGGAGGTCCCATGACACGCGCCGCGCCGGATGTCCCCCTTTCACGGCCCCGGGTCCTCGTGGCCGCGAGCCGTGAGGAGCGTGCCCGCCGTTGGGCCGACCTTGCCCATGCCAGCGGCTGCGACACGCTGATCAGCGACCTTGCCAGCGCCTTGGACCGGGCGCGGATCGATTGCCCCGACGCGGCCCTGGTGGAACCTCCAGCACCCAAGGATCTCGTGACGGCCCTGATGGGCGGCAGCGATGCGTTCGGCCCCGTCCCCGTCACCTTGATGAGTGCGGCACTCCTCGATCCGGCGCGCGACGCGCCGGCGCCCGACATCACCGATCCGGTCCAAAGCCTGCCCAATCCCTTCGAGGCCGATCCCTCCTCCAAGGCGCCCCAGGACGCGCTTGAGCGCCATGTGAGCCGGCGGCTGAAGGCCATGCTGCGCTTGCGGGCCATGGTGGATGAGTGGACGCGCCGCCATGCGGTTCTCGCCGCCCTCGGCACGGCCCCGGGCGATCCTGCACGGGCGCGGGACCTGATCGAGGGGCAGGACAGCACCATTCTGGTCGCCGGCGAACCGGGCCCGGATTATGCCCGCATCGAAGCCCTGTGCGCCGGAGGCCTCACCACCGTCGTGGGGGCGTTCACGCCGACCATGACCGTGGACTATCTCTCCCGGCATCGCTTCGATGTGCTCATTCTGACGACCCCGGCGCGTCTTGAGGCCTACTTGCCCGTGGTCTCGGCCGTGCGCCGCAATCCGCGCCTTGCCGCCACGCCCATCTTGATGGTGACGGATGCCAGCGGCGGGCAGGACGCGGCCGGCGCCTTTCGGGCGGGGGCAACGGATGTGCTCGACCGGGCCATGGAGGATGCCGATTTTGCCCTGCGGGTGAGCGTCTACGTCACCGAAAGCACGATGCGCCGGGTGCTGAAGGGTGTGCTCGACTCTCCCCCACCGCCGGACCTGCGCGATGTGGAAACCGGCTTTGCCGCGTCGACCCTGTGCGAAGCCCATCTGGAACGCATGGCAGCGGAGGCCCACGCCACGCGGCGCGCCTGGAGCCTTGCGCTGCTCGATTTGTCGGATGCGCGCGGCGAGGATGGTGCGCTGCTGGCCACGCCGGACGCGGTCTTTGCGGAGGCGGCGTCCCTGGTCGGTGCGATGGCGCGCGCCCAGGACTTTCGCGCGCGCCTTGCACGGCGCGAACTCGCGATCCTTATGCCCGAGACCTGCCGGGACGACGCCCATGAAGTCGCCCGGCGCATGAGCGGTGCCCTAGCATCGGCCCGATTTGAGACAGGGGCACGCAAGGACAGCCTGACCGTCGAGGCCCGACAAACCGTCGTGACACCGCGCCTCGGCCTGCCCGTGTCGGAAATCCTGCGCGAAGCCCGCCAGAGGCTGCACAGCGGGCATGCGCTGGCGCGCCGTGTCGCAGGCCTCACCGCGTGAAGTGTCGCAATTCCTGCCACAGAAAAGGGGGATCGCCGGTTTCTTCGGTAACCGGTTCGGGCTAGGCTCCTGATCATGAGCATGGATCAGGACCTGCAGATGGTGAGCGTGGATGTCGTCGCGGACATCATCTGCCCTTGGTGTTATCTGGGAAAACGGCGTTTGGACCGGGCCCTTGAGGCCGTGGAGTCCGAGGGTATCGTCGTGCGCGTCACCTATCGCCCGTTTTTTCTGGAATGGGACATGCCGGACGGCGGCATGTCGCGGGAAGATTATCTGGCGTCGAAATTCTCCGATCCTGAGTCCGTGCGTCGCGGCGGCAAGGCCCTGCGCGAGGATGGGGCGGCGGAGGGCATCAACTTTGCCTTCGACAAAATCACCTGGACACCCAACACCCTCGATGCCCATCGCCTGATCCTCTGGGCCCGGCGTGAAGGCCTTCAGGCCCAGATCGCGGAGAGCCTGTTCCGGCTGTATTTCCTGGAAGGCATCAATATTGGCGAGCGCGATGTGCTGCGCGAGGTCGCCGGTTCAGTGGGCATGAACGTGCCCCTCGTCTCCCAATTGCTGGACAGCGAGGAAGATGTGGACCGGGTCAAGCGGGATGTGAAGCACGCCTATCGCATTGGCGTGAGCGGCGTGCCCACGTTCATTTTGAACGACCGGTACGGCCTTGTCGGCGCCCAGGACACCCATGTCCTGGTAGAAATGATCCGCAAACTGAGTTCCGGCGAGGTGCTGACCCCGCAGACACCTCCGGACGCTGAGTAAATCTCACAGGTTCGATGCGCCGCAAGGCCCGCCTCCCGGGGGCCTTGCGGCGTTAAACATAGTGGTTAAGCATCCCGGCGGAAAAAATTCGTGACCGGAGCAAGATCGAACAGGGCGTATTCCTGGAAACAGTTCCAGATGAACGTCCACGTCCAACGCTCAGGCCCCCAAACCGGGAAGTCATAATCGAAGGCGGCGGCGGCGCCGGTCACCTGCGACAGGCCCGAGTCACACTGACAGCCGTGGAGCCAGGTCAGTCCGTGCTTGGACGACTGGCTCTGGATCATCATCTGGACAGGGAAGACCTTCTGCGCATGCAGGATCGCATCCCAGGCGCGCGCATTTGTCTTGTCCGCCGGGCTGAGGCGCAGTGCCCGCACTTCCATCACATCGTCCCGGGCCAGCGGCGCCAGATGCACATCGTAAAAGGACGCGGGCATCGTATTTCCGAAGGTGGCGAACAGGTCCTTCACGATGGCGACGACCTTCAGGCGCGTCTCGTCGGCCCCCTGCTCGCGAACGGCCCGTTCCACCGCCTCAAGATCTGGATAGGCGTCCGCATGGAAATCCCGCGCATAGAAGGCCAGCGTTTCCTCGGCCAGGCGCGTGAAGACTGTCTGGAAGGCGGGGCGAAGGGAGGCCAGATCCTTACGCTCAGCAAACAGATCAAGCTCGCCTTGCGTCATCTTGTAGTGGAATAGTCGGCCCAGCGTGATGAGGTCTGCGGCGTTCGGGCTGCCAAGCGCTTCCTGCATTTCGGCGGCACGCTGCCAGGCCTCCGGCATATCGCCCAGGGGCGTGGCCCATTCGGCGCCAATGCGCTCAAACGGGCTGTCCAGATCGACCGGGGTCAGGTGAACGGGGCGTTCCATAACGCTCTCCTTGCTGGAAGGACGGGACTTTCAACGTTCCGTGAGGGGCACCCAAAGTCAAATCAAGACTTGGAAAGCGCACCAACGAAGTGCAGGCCTTCACATCAAAAACAGCGCGTTATCATCACCCTTTAGGGGGCGCCGGGCACCAGACGCCTTGGCACCCCATTCAATAAACGGAAAGTCATGGCTCGTCCCTGAGATG
>CAYYTT010000240.1:0-4500 GCA_964474635.1 uncultured Alphaproteobacteria bacterium
GATCGGACATAGTCATGGGGTGATCCTCGGCTCCTTACCAGCTTGACTTCACGAGCCCGGGAACGAGGCCCTGGGAGCCCAGTTCGCGCAGCGCAATACGAGACATCTTCAGCTTGCGGTAAAACGCGTGGGGCCGTCCGGACACATCACACCGGTTCTTGATGCGGGTCGGATTGCCATTGCGCGGCATCTCCGCAAGCTTGATCCGCGCGCGGTAACGCTCTTCGGGCGGCAGATCGTTGTCATTGGCGATCGCCTTGAGCCGCTCGCGCCGGCCGGCGGTCTTCTTAACCAACCGCTCGCGCCGCTTGTTCTTTTCGACCATTGCCTTCTTGGCCATTGTCACCTCCACCGTGGAGTCTCGAGCCCGCCCCCGGCTTGTCACCGGGGAGATCGCGCCTCGCCGTTACTTCGAGAACGGAAATTTAAACAGGCGCAGCAATTCGCGGGCTTCGTCATTCGTTTCCGCGGATGTGCACACGATGATGTCCATGCCCCAGATCTGATCGACCTTGTCGTAATTGATCTCGGGAAAGACGATATGTTCCTTGATGCCCATGGCGTAGTTGCCCCGGCCATCGAAGCTTTTGCCGTTGAGACCCCGGAAATCCCGGACCCGCGGCAGCGCGATCGTCACCAGGCGGTCAACGAACTCATACATCCGGTCCCGGCGCAGGGTCACCTTCACGCCAAGCGGCATGTTCTCACGCACCTTGAAGCCGGCAATAGACTTCTTCGCCCGGCACACGACGGGTTTTTGCCCGGCAATCGCCTGAAGATCGGCGAAGGCCGCCTGGACCTTCTTGGTGTCGTTGACCGCTTCGCCAACACCCATATTCAGCACGACCTTCTCAAGCCGCGGCACCTTCATGGCATTGGAATAGGAGAACTTCTCCTGAAGCTGGGGCCGCATCTCGTTGAGATAGGCGGTCTTCAGCCTGGGAATGTATTTCTCGCCAGCACCGTTTTCGGGTTGCGCGTCCGTGTCAGACATCGATGACCTCCCCGGATTTTTTCGCAAAGCGCACCTTGCGGCCATCTTCCAGGACCCGGTAGCCGACCCGCGTGGCCTCGCCATTGGACGGATCCACATGGGCAAGGTTCGACAGATGGATCGGGGCTTCCTTGCGGATCAGACCGCCGGCGGCACTCTGGGTCTGGCGCTGGTGACGCACCACAATATTCACGCCTTGGACAACGGCCCGATTTTCGGAAGGCATGACCTTCAAAATCTCGCCCTTCTTGCCCTTGTCGCGGCCAGTACGGACCAAAACCTGGTCCCCTTTCTTAAACCGCACTTTGACTGCCATGGTTCACCTATCTACCTGCCTCCCGCCCCATCCGGAGCCGGAGCGTCTCCCGCCTCAGAGCACTTCGGGCGCGAGGGAAATGATCTTCATCTGGTTGCGACCGCGCAGCTCCCGGGGCACCGGGCCGAAGATGCGCGTTCCGATCGGCTCGCCCTGCTTGTTCACGAGCACGGCCGCGTTGCGGTCGAACCGCATGGCCGAACCGTCCGGGCGCCGAATTTCCTTGGCGGTGCGCACCACAACGGCGCGCATCACATCGCCTTTCTTCACACGGCCGCGCGGAATGGCTTCTTTCACGCTGACCACGATGATGTCGCCCACATGGGCGTATTTGCGCTTGGCGCCGCCGAGCACCTTGATGCACTGGACACGGCGGGCGCCGGAATTGTCCGCCACGTCCAAATTGGTCTGCATCTGGATCATCGCTCAATCCTCCAGGTCCGCGCCGGCACCATCTGCCCTGGCTGTTGCGGAACTCCACATGAACTCAACACACCGGCCCGCTGCCGGCCTGGCCACCAGGCGCCGCGTCAGGCGTCCGCCGGAGCCTCGTCCGCCGCCGGAGCATCACCGGCCGGGGCGTCGCTCGCCGCCTCGGACCCATCGGCGCCGACCCGGCCGAGCACGCGCCAGCGCTTCAGCTTCGAGATGGGCCGCGTTTCCTCAAGCCGCACCTCATCGCCCACCTGATAGGCGTTTGCCTCATCATGGGCGTGGTAGCGCTTGGAGGTCCGCACGGTCTTTTTCAAGACCGGATGTGTGTAGCGGCGTTCGACCAGCACCACGACCGTCTGATTGTTCTTGTTGCTGACCACCCGGCCCTGCACGATCCGCTTCGGCACTCTCGTTCTCCTTTATCCTTATCGCGCGGCGGCGGAACGCTTCTTAAGCGTCCGCACCCGCCTCACCGGCCGGAGCCGCCGCTTGGGCGCCGTCGCCCACATCCTGGCGCTGGCGCATGATGGTTCTGATCCGCGCCACATCCCGGCGGATTTGCCGAAAGCGCGTCGTGTTCTCAAGCTGACCCGTCGCCTTTTGAAAGCGCAGATTGAACTGCTCCCGCTTCAGCTTGACGAGTTCATCGACGAGCTGGTCGTCGCTCAATTCCCGAATGTCTCCGGTCTTCATGACCTGCTCCGTTTCCTCAAAGACGTGCCGCCAAGGCGGCCACGACCGACCATCAGTCGGTCAGGCGCTGCACGAACCGGCAGCGCACCGGCAATTTCATCGCGCCCAACATCAAGGCCTCGCGGGCGATGTCCTCGGGCACACCGTCGATCTCGAACATGATCCGGCCCGGCTTCACCTTGGCCGCCCAAAATTCAGGCGAGCCCTTACCCTTACCCATGCGCACTTCGGTCGGCTTGGAAGAGACCGGCAGGTCCGGGAAAATCCGGATCCACACCCGGCCCGCACGCTTGGTGTGGCGGGTGATGGCCCGCCGGGCCGCCTCGATCTGGCGCGCCGTGATGCGCTGGGGTTCCACCGCCTTCAGGCCGAAGGACCCGAAATTCAGCGCCGTGCCGCCCTTGGCATTGCCATGGATCCGGCCCTTATGGGCTTTCCGGAATTTTGTCCGTTTTGGCTGCAACATGGCCGGTCTTCCCTACTCCGAATACGTCCAAAATCAGCGATTGTCGCGGTCGCGGTCCCGTCCGCGCCCGCCGCCGCCGGATTCCTGAAGCTCCTGCATCCGCCGATCGCGCGCGGTCGGGTCGTGCTCCATGATCTCGCCTTTGAAGATCCAAACCTTGATCCCGCTGGCGCCGTAAGTCGTGAACGCTGTCGCCGTGCCGTAGTCGATATCGGCGCGCAGCGTGTGCAAGGGCACACGGCCCTCCAGATACCACTCGGTGCGGGCGATCTCCGCGCCGCCGAGACGACCGGCGCAGTTGATGCGGATGCCTTGCGCTCCCAGACGCATGGCCGACTGCATGGCCCGCTTCATGGCCCGGCGGAACGCCACCCGGCGCTCCAGCTGCTGGGCAATATTCTCGGCCACCAGAGTGGCATCGATCTCGGGCTTGCGAATCTCGACGATGTTCAGAAACACCTCGCTATCCGTGTACTGCCCAAGTTCCTTGCGCAGCTTGTCGATGTCCGCGCCCTTCTTGCCGATCACGACGCCAGGACGGGCCGTGTAAATCGACACGCGGCATTTCTTGTGCGGCCGTTCGATCACGATGCGCGAAATGCCGGCCTGCCTCAGGCGCTTGTGCAGATAGGCGCGGATCCGGAGATCCTCATGCACCAACTTGCCGTATTCCGCCTTCGGCGCGTACCAGCGCGATTCCCACGTGCGGTTGATGCCAAGGCGCAAACCGACCGGATTGACTTTCTGTCCCATTACACACTCTCCGCCGGTTCGCGCACGATGATGGTCAGCTGGCTGAACGGCTTTTGGATCTTGCCCACCCGGCCCCGGGCCCGCGGACGAAACCGCTTCATCACGAGGTTCTTGCCCACATAGGCTTCCGATACAATCAGCTCATCCACATCCAGGTTGTGGTTGTTCTCGGCGTTCGCGATGGCCGACTGCAGCACCTTGCGCACATCAAGCGCGATCCGCTTGCGCGAGAACGTCAGATCCGCGAGGGCGCGGTCTACTTTCTTGCCTCGGATCATCTGCGCGACCAGGTTCAGCTTTTGCGGGCTGATCCGGATCATCCGGCCGACGGCGCGGGCTTCATTGTCGGGCAATCTGCGCTCTGCCTTGGGCTTGCCCATCGTTTACTTCCTCTTCGCCTTCTTGTCCGCCGCGTGGCCGTAATAGGTCCGGGTCGGCGAAAACTCGCCGAGCTTGTGACCGATCATGTCTTCGTTGATCGCCACGGGCACGAATTTCTGGCCGTTATAGACCCCAAAAGTCAGACCAATGAATTGCGGCAGGATCGTCGAACGCCGGCTCCACGTCTTGATGACGTCCTTACGACCAGACTCCTGCGCGGCTTCTGCCTTTTTAAGCAGATAGCCATCGACAAAGGGGCCTTTCCAAATCGAACGGGGCACAGCTTGCCTCCTCACACACCAGGTTAGCGCTTGGACTTCCGCTCATGGCGGCTGCGCAGAATGTATTTATCCGTGGACTTGTTGGACCGGGTCCGCTTGCCCTTGGTCGGCTTACCCCAGGGCGTCACCGGGTGACGACCGCCCGAGGTCCGACCCTCACCGCCGCCATGGGGGTGATCGA
>CAYYTT010000241.1:0-4405 GCA_964474635.1 uncultured Alphaproteobacteria bacterium
TCCGGGTCGGGGGGCGGTGTTTTTGCGCCCGTCTCGTTTGCCGCCTCCTTGGCGGCCTTGGTCTTGGCCATGCCCTTGCGGAGCCGGTAAAGCTCCCAACAGGCAAAGCCGATGACAAGACCGAACACGGCGATGATTTCCAGAAAGAAGAAAAGGCGTTCGCTCATCGGAGTCTCCGGACCGCTGCTGCACCCCTGGCCGCGCGCCGTCGCTCAACGGCCGCGTGTCCCACCGACTCAGGCGGACGCGCTACGCGGCGCCGCGGTTGAACGGCGGCGCGCGGCCAGGATGATTTTTCGGAAATGATAGAGAATGAGGCTGATCCCGAGAATGGTCGGGACGGCCCAGAGGATGGGGTTAAACGCCTCGGCTGGAAAATAATTGACCGCTCCGAAGGCGAAAAACGCCGTGTACACGGACACACCGGCGCCGATGCCGGTGCGCACATGTTCCATCATGTAGGAATGGGCCGGGGGCGCCGCGCGCCACATGTAATAAAGATTGAGCGGGCCGGAGGCGAGACCAACGGCCGAAATCCCGATCATGATGGGCTGATCGAGGATAAGGCCCTGAATGGCGCAGTTCGCGGCAAGCGCCATGACCGCGATCTGGAGACCGACCGCAAATCCCGTCGCGGTGCGGGCCCGGTCCGCCTTATGGCGCACCACCTCAATGGCGTGCCAGGCGAGGCTGACCGTCAGCACGGCGAGATATACCATCATCCAGCCGAAAAGACCGCGCAAGATCGTCGGATCGATCAATGCCGGGTCGGTGACATGGGTGTGGGTGGCCACCGGCGCGACCAGGGTGACAAGCCCCATCCCGGTCGCCAAAAGCCCCGTGGCCAGCATGCTGTAAGTGAACCAACGCCCCCACAGGCGGTGAAATCGGCTGCCCTTGCGGCTCGACACCGGGACCCAGAACACAAGCAGGCCGAACGCACCGGTGATGATGTGCCCGACAAGGAAGATTTTGAACAGCAGAACCATGTGCCCCGCCTCCCGCACCATTCCATTGGTTCCGGATCTGGCGGACGCGTCACCGGACCGCGCCAAAGCCGCGCGACCCGCGCCCGTTCCGGGGTTTGGGACGGGGGCGCGTGACTGGCGGCACAAGTCGTGCAGCGCGCCGCACCGTCCGGTGTTGTAGTATGTCCCAGGGCCGGACCGGAGAACAAGCCAAACGGTGGCGGTTAGGAACGACACGGATCAAGTCACTGGGACGGATTAAGTCACTGGGGAGGACGCCATACGATGTTCAATTCCTTTGTCGACGGCACCTATTACAGCTACTTCGAGCGCTTCGTCGCCTTTATCCTCAGCCTCGGCGTGGTCGCGGTCATCCTGATCGCGAGCGGCCATCTCGCCATCTCCCTTGTGGATGTCTACGCCCAAGGCTTTGAAGCCTTTGATTACACCCTGTTCCAGGGGCTTTTCGAACAAATCCTCACGGTTCTGATTGCCCTTGAGTTCAATCACTCCCTGTCCCAGGCGGCCGCGGGCCTGCATGGCATCATTCAGGTGCGGACCATCGTGCTGATCGCAATCCTGGCGGCGGTGCGCAAGTTCATCGTGATCGACATCGAAAAGACTGACGGGGTGTTCCTGCTCGGGCTGGGCGCGAGCGTTTTCGCGCTGGGTGCCATCTACGCGTTGATGGTCTGGATCGACACCCGCGAGGAAGCCGCCCAGGCGGCCAGCGCGCCGGGGCAGTAGCCTTGCCCACGCGTGAGACGACGGGCGGGGGGACACAACGAGCTGCCGGCCCTCAAGACGTGGCCGTCTCCAGGCTAAGTCCCGCCGTCCAGTCGAGAATGGCGGCGGCGACGCGCGCGCCGTCTTCTTCATGCGCGAGGTGGCCCAGACCGTCCATGGTCAGGGTCTCGGCCATTCCGCCCCCCTCACTCACAAGACCCATCACGTCGTTGGAGACGCGCGGCGGGATCGCCCGGTCCTCCGCACCCGTCACAAGCAGCAGCGGTACCTTCAATCTGGGCAGATCCCGCTCCAGCCGGTGCAGATCCCAGTTGGCCATCATGCCGATGGCCCCGGCCACATGCCCCGAGCGCCGGAACAAGCGCGTGTAAAGCTCAAGGCCTTCCCGATCGATCCGCGAGCCCATATCCTGGATAAGCCGTTCCACATGGGCCCCCTGGCCGGTGCTCCAGGCAAACAGGCGCGGCGCAAGGGGGTTGAGCAGAACCATCTTGGCCATTTGCGGAAAGATGTGGCCGGCAAGCCCTGGAAAGGGCAGCAGCGCTCCGTTGAGCGCAATCACCCCCTTGGGACTGATGGATCCATCAAGGATCATGCGCACCAGGATGGCGGCGCCGGCCGAATGGCCGACCACGAGATCCGGTCGCAAATCAAGGTGTTGCGTCAGATCGCGAACGGCCCGGGCCATGCTGGGCAGGGCAAGGCGATGGGTCTCGGGCATATCCGTAAAGCCGTGCCCAGGCAGATCCGGCGCCGTGATCCGGAAATGCGGCGCGAGCAGGGGCATCAGGGCGCGCCAGGAATGGGTCGCGCCCGCCGTGCCATGGATCAGAAGAAGGTTCGGCCCTTCCCCCATCTCCTGGACATGCCAGGTAAGGTCTCCGGCCGTCACGAAACGGCTTGCCGAACGGTGCGGCCAATCTCGTCCGTCCGTTTCCCAATCGGGCATTTCGGGCGGAAAGAACATGGGCGTCAGGTCCTTGCTTTGCGGCGGGCGCCGCATGCACCCTCGCCCCGGTTGCTTCGGCTGCCCGCTTTCACTCGCGCTACACTGCGCCCGCCGTCACCCCTTTGGCAACCGCCGACAGGGCCGCCGCATCGGCACGCGGCAGGGGCAAATAGCGGGCACCCATTTCGGCGGCAAGTCGTTCTGTATCGGGATGACGGCGCGGCGCGGTATCGACGAAAATGCAGGCGATGCCGGAGGCGCGCAGGAGCCGGGCCGAGGCGATGGCATCGGCGGCGGCCTGTTTGCGGTCATGGCTGCCGTCCCGCGCGATGTTGGCGCGCCCGTCCGTCAGAACAATGACCACCGGCGACTGGCCCTTGCGCTGGGCCGCCTGGGCAAGGGCAAAGACCCGGTCGAGCCCGGCGGCCAGGGGGGTGCCGCCGCCCCCCGGGAGACCGGCAAGCGACCGCTTGGCCCGCACGAGCGAGCGCGTCGGCGGCAGTAGGATCTCCGCGCCCGTTCCCCGGAAGGCCACGACCGCCACCTCGTCGCGCCGCACATAGCAATCGGCCAGCAGCAGCTCCACCGCCCCTTTCGCCTCCGCAAGCCGGTTCAGCGCGGAAGACCCGGAAGCATCGACGGCAAAGATCGTGATGGTCTCCATGCGGTGCTTAAAGCGGGTGACGCGGAAATCCTCCGCCTGGACACGGACCCGGGGGCGCGCGCCTGCGCCCGCCCCGTCACCGGCGGCGCGGCGGCGCAAAGGTTGCCAGGGGGCGGAGGCGCGCAGGGTTTCCACGACATTGAGCCGGAGGCCGCCACCGGGGTCGGCGCGACGGGTGCCCGCGGGACGGCCGCGGCGCAGGCTTTTCGTCGTCGCGCCCGCCCGGCCAACACCGCCGCGTGCGGACGGTGCCTGGGCCGCCAGCATCAACCGTGCCAGCAGATCCGCCGGAAGAGCGGCCTTCGCCGCATCCACCAGGAGGTTTTCCAGCGATTGGAGCGGGGCGTCTTCCTCATCGTCCTTGTCATCCGTGTCCTCGGAATTTTCATCGCGCGGCTCTTCGGGGGGACTATCATCCGGAGGCGGCTCGTTGGGCGCGGCCTCTTCCGCCTCGACGTCCTCGTCCTCCCGCTCCTCTTCCTCCGGAGGGGCCGGCAGCCGCCTGGCCCGGGGCGCCAGCACAAGGCGTGTGGCCAGCACCGCATCGTCCTGATTAACGCCGCCGCGCCCATCAAGCGCCGCCGCCGCGCGCGCAACGCCGAGCGCCAGGGAGGGTACGCGCAGGGACTCTATACCGAGGGCCTGGGCCGTATCGCACAGGGCCGTGAGAACATCCTCGCCCATTGTCACGGCGGACAGGCGTGCCCGGGCGGCGGCGATTTCGGACGCGGCAAACAAGGTGTCCTGCGTATCGGCCAAGGTGAGCCCGGTCAGGTCGATATGGAGGGCCAGGCGTTCGGCCAACGCCGCCGGCGGGCGTTCATCCGCATCCGCCCCTTCATCGAGGGCAACGACGCCCACCCGGGCCGAAATGCTTTGGGCCAGCCCGTCCCGTTCAAGGCGGATTTCGCCGTGGTCAAGGGCGGCGCCAAGATGCGCCACGGTCAATCCGGGCGCGCGCTCGGCCATGGGCATAATCAGGATCCCGCCATCGGCGCGGGCGAGCACGCCGGTCTCGGCGACGGGCCGGCCCGCCTTCAAGGTGGCGGCGAGATCGAGCCCGCCCAAAAGCCGGTC
>CAYYTT010000242.1:0-4318 GCA_964474635.1 uncultured Alphaproteobacteria bacterium
GGGTGCGATTGTTGACCTTGATCTTCCGCAGCAGGCTTTTCATGTGGACCTTCACGGTCGCTTCCGTGATGGCGAGCCGATTGGCGATCATCTTGTTGGAGTTGCCGGCCACGAGGCAGGACAGGATCTGCGTTTCGCGATCGGACAGGCCCGCGCCCCCCAGCGCCGGGGTGCCCGAGGAGGTCATGTCCGTGATGCCGTTGCCCACCAGCATGCCGGCAAGCTTGGTCGGCAGGACCGTTTCACCCAGACGCGCCAGCTCGATGGAGTGAAGCAGGGCGTCCACGGAAATGTTCTTCAGCAAGAAGCCCTTCGCACCGGCGCTCAGCGAGGCCGACAGAAGCCGAGGACACAGCGTGTCGCTCAAGACCACCATCACCGCCTTGGGCAGCAGGGCCCGCAAGTGGCGCAGCTCGTCTGCCAGGTGCTGAACATCCTGGGGCGGATCGACGAGGACCACCTCGCCGGCACCCAGCGCCGCCAGATCCGGCCGCGCGGCCAGCGCGTCGCTGTCGGCCGCCTCACCGAGGACGGTGAAGCGGGACGTGGGAAGAAGATTGGCCAACCCCTGCAAAAACAGGCGGTTTCGGCCCAAAAGGATAACTCGAGTGTCTGTCATCGGACTGCCCTAACCTTGTTTGTCGAACCCGTCGGCGCAGGTGCTGCAAAAAGCGGTCCAGTTGGGGTCCTCCTTCCGCGGCACCGGGGCGCAAAGGGGAAATTCCAGGGCGCATCGGCCCGAAACGCGGGAGCATTCGAGTTTTCGGGGATTGAAATTCGGCGCGATCATCCCTTGCGGGAATCGGCGGCGGGCCGGGCGTGGCACCTGTCCGACTTTGAAACACCGCGACGGCCAGTTCGGCTCAAGAGGGGCAGGGGTGCACGAAAACGGTTCAGATCGGGAGGGCTCGCCTTTTCCCGGAGGCTGTCCTGTGCCTATAGTGCGCGCGCAATCGGATTGCGGTCGGTTTAGTGGGGATCGCCGCGTCATTGCACCGTTTGAGAGGGCCGATTTAACGGACTGTGCCCATTATTGGGCCTCCAATCGGGCCTCCGAGTGGATCACCACTTGGCCCGGTCCCCGGGGGGACTTTGGACCTCAACGACTTTCGGGTGCGAAATCATGGAACATATCAAGGTCGGGATCCTGGCGGGAGGGCTCGGCAGCCGCTTGGCTGAAGAGACAGAATCAAAGCCAACGCCGATGGTGGAAATCGGCGGCAAGCCGATGCTTTGGCACATCATGAAAATCTATCGCCGGTTTGTTGATGCCGAATTCTACATCGCCCTTGGCTACAAGGGGGAGTACATCAAGAAGTGGATGGTGGATTACTGCAATCTCACCACCGACCTCACGGTCGACTTCGGCACCTCGGAAGTGACCCGGCACAACAACCGCGAGGCGGACATCGACTGGCGGGTTCATCTGATCGACACCGGTCAGGACACCAATACGGGCGGGCGCATCAAGCGGCTCGGCGATTACATTGGCGACAAGACCAGCATGGTGACCTGGGGCGATGGTGTGGCCGACATCGATATCGGCGATCTGCTGAAGTTTCACCGGGCCCACGGCAAGCTCGCCACCCTGACGGCGGTACGCCCGCCGGCCCGCTTCGGCCACATCAAATTTGACGGTGACGGCATTACCGAGTTTTCAGAAAAGCCCCAAACCGCCGAAGGCTGGATCAACGGGGCTTTTTTCGTCTTCGAACCGGGCGTCTTTAAATACATCGACGGCGATGCGACCCAATTCGAAAAAGAACCGCTGGAGAGGATGGCCGCCGACGGCGAACTGATGGCCTACCGCCTCGAAAGCTTCTGGCAATGCATGGACACCATCCGGGACAAGAAGCGCCTGGAGGATCTGTGGGAAAAGGGGAACCCCCCTTGGATAAAAGGGGAGTGAACGGAATGCGCGTTCTTCTGACAGGACATCTTGGCTATATCGGTACGGTTATGGCGCCGCTGCTCTTGGAGCGCGGCCACGACGTGGTCGGTCTCGACAGCCATCTTTTCGAGCGTTGCACCTTCGGTCCGGGCTTCAAGGACATCGAAACCATCATTTCGGACGTACGCGACGTGCGTCAGGACATGTTCGAAGGCTTCGACGCCGTTTTGCACCTGGCCGGCCTGTCCAACGATCCCATGGGCGATCTCAACCCGCAGCTCACGGACGACATCAACCACAAGGCCAGCGTCCGCATTGCCGAGTTGGCCAAGGCGGCCGGCGTGAAGCGCTTTATCTTCTCCTCCTCGTGCTCCAACTACGGCGCCGGCGGCCAGGACTTCCTGGACGAGACCTCGGAGTTCAATCCGGTCACGCCCTATGGTCAGTCCAAGGTGGATACGGAAATCAACGTCTCCAAAATGGCGGACGATGAATTCACGCCCGTTTTCATGCGCTCGGCCACGGCCTATGGCTACTCCCCGCGCATTCGCTTTGATCTTGTGGCGAACAATCTGACGGCCTGGGCCTTTACGACCGGCAAGATCATGATGAAGTCGGATGGCACGCCCTGGCGGCCCATCGTGCACATCGAAGACATCTCGCGCGCCTTCATCGCGGCCCTTGAGGCGCCGCGCGAGGCCGTGCACAACGAAGCCTTCAATGTGGGGCGTACGGACGAGAATTACCGGATCCGCGAAATTGCCGAGATGGTGGGCGAGGTCGTGCCCGATTGTCAGATCAGCTTCGCGGACGGGGCGGGTCCGGACAAGCGCAACTACCGGGTCAATTGCGACAAGATCCGCACCGTGCTGCCGGCCTTTGAGCCCAAATGGACGGTCCGTGAGGGCATCAAGCAACTCTATGAGATGTATAAGGAAATCGGTCTGAAACTCGACGAGTTCGAAGGGGACCGGTTCCAGCGCCTGGCTCACCTGAAACATCTGATGGGCGAGGGGATCCTTGCCGAGGATCTGCGTCACACCCCGGCGGCGGGACGCGGCGCCTGACGTCGCGGGTCCGGTCGGCGGCGCGCCCGACCGGCCTTGCCCAAGACCGGCCCTCCCTAAGAGGGACTTCTTGTCATTCCCGCGGGGTCGGCAAATTTGCCGGCGCCCGCGAGGGCGTAACCACGTGAAACGACCCGTGCGAACCGGACCGGGAGGCCAGGATGGCTTTTCTCGACAGATCTGCCCTATCGGGCGGACCGGTCGGCGACGGGGCAGGGTGAGAGAAAGACCATGCGAGGCAACATTTCCGAGTGTCGTTCCTGCGGCAGCAGTGACCTGAAGGTGTTCCTGGACCTGGGCGATATGCCGCTTGCCGACCGTCTGCTCACGCCGGCCCAGCTTGCCGAGCCGGAGCCGACGTTTCCCCTTGAAGTGGCGTTCTGCGAAAATTGCGGGCTGGTTCAGATCACCGAAACGGTGGATCCGGAACTTCTGTTCGCGACGGACTATCCTTACTTCTCGTCGTTCTCGGATCACTTGCTGCGCCATTCGCGCGAGAATGTGGAGAACCTCATCGAGACACGCCGGCTCGATCAAAACTCGCTGGTGATCGAAATTGCCAGCAATGACGGCTATCTGCTGAAAAACTACGTGGAAAAGGGTGTTCCCGTCCTCGGCATCGACCCGGCCGAAGGGCCGGTCGTGACCGCGCGGGAACAGGGCGTGAATTCCATGCTGGCCTTTTTCGGGCGGGAACTGGCCCAGGAGCTGGCCTCCCAGGGCAAGAAGGCCGATGTGATCCACGGTAACAATGTGCTCGCCCATGTGGCGGACACGAACGGGATCGTGGCTGGGATCGCGGCGCTGCTCAAGGATGACGGCATCACCTCCATCGAAGTGCCCTATGTCCGCCCCCTGATCGAGGAGAACGAGTTCGATACGATCTACCATGAGCACCTGTGCTACTTCTCCCTCACGGCCCTCGACAATCTGTTCCGCCGCCACGGTCTGTTCATCAACGATGTCGTGGAACTCGACATTCACGGCGGCTCCCTGCGCATCCACGCGCAGAAGTTCGAGGAGCGTACAGACCGTTTTCTCAACCTTCTCGATGCGGAGCAGGAAGACGGTGTCGATCGGTTCGACTATTACCGGGATTTCGGCGACCGGGTCGTGCTGACCCGCGAGAAGCTCAGCGCCCTGCTCACCGAGCTAAAGGGCAAGGGGCACCGCATCGCCGGATATGGGGCCGCCGCCAAGGGCGCGACCTTGATCAACTACGCCAATATCGGGACGGACACGGTCGAATATGTCTGTGACCGGAACCATCATAAGCAGGGCCGGTTCATGCCGGGCAAACACCTGCCCATCACCAAGCCGGAACGGCTGATGGAAGACAAGCCCGACTATGTCCTGCTGC
>CAYYTT010000243.1:0-4241 GCA_964474635.1 uncultured Alphaproteobacteria bacterium
GCGATAAGGATCGTATCGCCGTTCGCGGCCGCGTCGACGTCGGCCTGGATTGTCGTGAAAGGACTACCTGGTGTGCCGGTGCCGCCAGGGGTTGCAGAAGCATCCACAAAGATTGTCGCCATCGTGTCATCCATCCGATTGGTCGGGATTGCGGGTCGCGGGTGGGGAAGTCGGGCATGCCGTCCCGAAAGAGAACAGAATGCCTCCGGGGCAGAATGACTTGTAGCCTAAGCCTGCGGCTTCAGGATTACGCCTGCCTGTTCACGATCAGGTGAGAGATGAAGCAGGCGTTTACCTGTTTTGATAAGCCGTTAACATAGCCACCATCGTTCGAAGTCTTGATGTGTCGGAGCTCGGCGTATCAATTTTTGAGTTAATACATTCCTGACAAGGTCTTTAGAACTTTCACGGCATGAGAAACCCATGGCGCCCATCCAGGTGCGGCAACGGCCCGGTCGCTGGGCGGGGGCAGACCCCTTGGGTGGTCTTTACCAATCCGCGTCAGCATGACCTTATCGAGGGCTTGCGGCGGATGACGCCCGGCGCTGCCATTCCGAGGGGGCCCGCCTGCGCGCTCAGGGGATGTTGGCGGCCCGGCTTGGGCTCAAGAGCGAGGGTTTAAGGCGATGGCGCCACTGGCGAAGTCTCGCGACATCCCCCAAACCACGCCGAAGGCTGCCGTATTCCGCTGCCTGATGGCGCTGTGGCTGGCCTGCGCGGTGTTCCCGGCACCCGGCAGCGCATGGGCGGCGGGTGTGCTGCGCGTCGGCGTGCAGCTTGAGCCGCCCAATCTTGACCCCACGGCGGGGGCCGCCGCGGCGATCGATGAAATCGTTTACGCGAATGTCTTTGAGGGGCTAACGCGCATTGGGCCGGACGGCTCGGTCCTCCCGGGCCTTGCAACACATTGGACCGTGTCGGACGACGGCCTCACCTGGACGTTTTTCTTGCGCGGCGGGGTTTGCTTTCACGACGGCACTGCCTTCGATGCCGCCGATGTGGCCTTTTCGCTCAATCGGGCAAAGGCGCCGGGCTCCACCAATGCACAGCGTCCCTTGTTTGAGCCCATCACGGCCGTCGAGGCCATCGATCCGCTCACGGTGCGCATCCGGTTGTCCCGTCCCGTGGGTGCGTTTTTGACCCATTTGGGTTGGGGCGATGCCGTGATGGTGGCCCCGGAAAGCGCCGCGAGGAACGCGGTGCATCCTATCGGTACCGGTCCCTTCCGCTTCGAGGCCTGGCGTCCGGGCGCCGACCTGACCTTGACGCGCCATGGAGAGTATTGGGGCGATCAGCCCGCCCTTGAGGTCATCCGTTTCGTGTTCATTCCCGATCCGGCGGCGGCGTTCGCGGCGCTCATGGCAGGCGATGTGGACGGCTTTCCCAGTTATCCGGCGCCGGAAAATCTGCCCCGGTTCGAACGGGATCTGCGCTACCGCGTCGATGTGGGCACCAGCGAAGGGGAAGTCATTCTGGCCATCAACAATGGCCGCGCGCCCTTCGATGACATTCGGGTGCGCCGCGCCCTGGCCCATGCCATCGACCGCCGGGCCGTTATTGACGGCGCCCTTTATGGCTATGCGCGGCCCATCGGCTCCCACCTGCCGCCCCATCATCCGTCCTATGTGGACCTGACGGGGGCCTATCCGTTCGATCCGGCGCGCGCGCGGGCCCTCCTCGCCGAAGCGGGGGTCTTGGATGACCTGTCGGTCACGCTGTCCCTGCCGCCGCCAAGTTATGCGCGGCGCAGCGGCGAAGTGGTCGCCGCGCAGCTCAAGGCGGTGGGCATCAAGGTCCGTATCGAGACCATCGAGTGGGCCCAGTGGCTGGAGCAGGTGTTTCGCAACAAGGCCTATGACCTGACGATCGTGGCCCATACCGAGCCGCTCGACATCGATATCTATGCGCGGCCGGATTATTATTTTCAGTATCAAAATGAGCGGTTTAACGCGATCATCGCATCCCTGTCCCGCACCGCAGAGCCGGGGCAGCGTGACCGCCTCCTGCGCGCGGCCCAGCGCACGCTCAGCGACGATGCGGTGAATGTTTTCCTCGCCCAGGGGCCCAAACTGGCGGTGTGGGATGCACGCGTGGAGGGGGTTTGGCGCAACGCGCCGCTACAGGCCAACGACTTGACGGCCGCGCGCCTCGACGCCGTGCCGGCCGCCGGGCGCGGCCTGGCCACGGGGCCGCCGATCTTCGGGGTGCTCCTTGGTCTGGTGGGAGGCTTGGCCGGCGGCGCGCTGGCCCTTGTGCTGGCGCGGGCCGGGCCGGCCTATCTGGCGGCGCGCCTTTTGGGGCTTGCCGGCACATTGATCGCGGCCAGCGTGATCGTCTTTGCCCTGGTTGAAATCGTGCCCGGCGATCCGGCTCGCTTCATGCTTGGCCTGCAGGCCGATGGCGAGGCGGTGGAGGCGGTGCGCCGGGACCTTGGCCTTGACCGCCCGATTGCGGAGCGGTTTTTCGCCTGGCTGGCCGGCATGGTTCAAGGCGATTTCGGCACCAGCTTCACCTACCGTGTGCCTGTTTCTGACCTGATCGGCGAACGCCTCGCCGTGTCGGTGCCGCTTGCGCTCATGGCCCTGATGATCTCCACCGCGATTGCCTTGCCGGCCGGCATCCTCGCCGCATCCCGGCGCGGGCGGCCCGCCGACACGGCGATTATGGGCCTGTCCCAAGTGGGCCTCGCCATTCCCAATTTCTGGTTCGGCCTTTTGCTGGTGCTCGTTTTTTCCATCGGCTTGCGCTGGTTTTCGGCGGGTGGTTTTCCCGGGTGGGAGGTCGGCGTTCCGGCCGGCCTTAAGGCGTTGCTGTTGCCGGCCCTTGCGCTCGCGGTGCCCCAGGCCGCGATCCTGGCCCGGGTGATGCGCTCGGCCCTGCTGGAGACCCTCGGCGAGGATTACATGCGCACCGCCCGGGCCAAGGGGCTCAGCCCGGGCGCGGCCCTGCGCCGCCATGCGGTACGCAATGCCTTGATCCCGGTTCTGACGGTGCTTGGGTTACAGTCGGCCTTTTTGCTCGCCGGGACGGTCATTATAGAAACGGTCTTCTACCTGCCGGGCCTGGGACGCCTTGTGTTCCAGGCCATCACCCAGCGTGACCTGATGGTGGTGAAGGGCGTCGTCATGTGCATGGTGTTCGCCGTGGTGGTGATCATGGTGCTGGTCGATCTTGCCTACGCGGCCGCCGATCCGCGCATTCGAACCGGACGGCGGACATGAGGGGGCAGCCGTCATGATGGGTCGGCGGAACATCCGCAGCGTCAGTTTCACGGGCGGCCTTGCCCTGTCCGCGATCGTGCTCGTCATGGCGGCGCTCTCGGCCCTATGGACCCCTTATGATCCTGGGGCTCTGGCCGTGGGAGAGCGGTTTACGGCGCCCGGATGGCCCCATCCCATGGGCACCGATCCCCTGGGGCGAGATGTCCTGTCCATGGTCCTGTCGGGCACGCGCCAATCGCTGCTGGTGGCGCTCATTGCCGTGGGCTTCGGGGTCGGCCTCGGGGTGCCGCTCGGCCTTGCCGCCGCGGCGAGGGGCGGCCTCCTTGATGAGGTCATCATGCGCGCAAACGATCTGGTCTTTGCGTTTCCCGCACTCGTTCTTGCGATCCTCATCACGGCGGTCTTCGGGCCAGGCGCGGTCAATGCCGTCGTTGCCATCGGTATTTTCAATGTGCCCGTCTTCGCCCGCCTTGCCCGGGCCGGGGCCTTGAGTGTCTGGACGCGCGACTTCGTGCGCTTTGCTCTCGTGGCCGGAAAAGGGCGCGCGCGGATTTCCCTAGAACACATCCTGCCGAATATTGCCCATCTGATTATTGTTCAGGCCACGATCCAGTTTTCCCTGGGCATCCTGGCCGAGGCGGGCCTGTCCTATGTTGGGCTTGGCACTCAGCCGCCCCAGCCGAGCCTTGGGCGGATGCTGGCCGACAGTCAGACGCTCGTCGATCAGGCGCCCTGGCTGGCGCTGTTCCCTGGTCTTGCCATCCTGGCGGCGGTGCTCGGCTTCAACCTGCTGGGCGATGGCCTGCGGGATCGGCTTGACCCCAAGCTCGCCGCGCGGGCGGAGGAGGCCCCATGAGCCTTCTGGCGGTCGAGGATCTGACGGTCTCCATCGGCACGCGGCCCATTTTGGAGGGCGTGTCCCTGCGACTGGATGCAGGACGGGTGCTGGGGCTGGTGGGCGAGTCCGGCTCGGGCAAGTCCACGACCGCCCTTGCCGTCATGGGATTGCTGCCCGATGGG
>CAYYTT010000244.1:0-4207 GCA_964474635.1 uncultured Alphaproteobacteria bacterium
TTGAACGCTAATACGGCGACCATGACCGGGATAACGGGCGCCAGCAACCAGGGATACAGTTCGACGGCCCCCAGATTTTGCGCATCCGACAGCATCACCCCCCAAGAGACCGCCGGCGCGCGCAAGCCGAGGCCCAAAAAGAACAGGGCCGACTCGCCCAGGATCATGGCGGGGATCGACAGGCTGGCGCTGGCGATGAGGTGGGACGCGAAGTTCGGCACCATGTGGCGCAGGATGATGCGCCGTCGCGAGGCACCCATAAGGCGCGCCGCCGTCACATAGTCTTCTTCGCGCAGTGCCAGGAATTTGCCCCGCACGGCCCGGGCAAGGCTCGGCCAGTCGAGCAGGCCCAGGATCAGCGTGATGCCGAAATAAGTGAGGATCGGCGACCAGGTGGCCGGCAGGGCGGCCGCAAGCGCCATCCACAGCGGTAATTCGGGAAGCGCGCGCAGAATTTCGATGATCCGCTGAATGGCATGGTCGATCAGGCCGCCGAAATATCCCGCAAGGCCGCCGATCACGACCCCGAGCGTCAGGCTGATCGTGATGCCGATCAATCCGACCGTTAGGGAAATCACCGACCCATGGATCATTCGGGAAAAGACATCCCGGCCCAGCCGGTCGGTTCCCATGACAAACAGGGTGCCCTCCTTGGCGGGGCAGACCAGATGGGTCCGGCTTTCGATCAAGCCGAAGAGCCTGTGGGGCGTGCCCGCGCAGAAAAACCGGACCGTCTGACGCTGGTCCCGGTTCTCCGTGTAGACCCTTTGGAAGGCTTCCATATCGATTGTGCTCGACAGCCCATAGACAAAGGGCCACTGGAGGCGCCCCTCATGCAGGATCCGGATGGGCTGGGGCGGGGCGTGGATGTGGGACACGGAGCGTTCCGAAGCGCCATAGGGCGCGATCATCCCCGCAAAAGGCAGGCTTGCGTAGAGCGTGAGCAGGATCAATCCGGAGACAAGCGCCAGACGATGGCGACAAAATTTGGCCACCATGATCCGACCCGGGGCCATGGGCGCGGGGCACGCCTCGTCCGGTCGCTCGGGCCGGTAGGGCCGGCCGCTGACGACATGGTCCGGGCCCGTGGTCAGGACGGCTGTGTCCGTCATCGCCGTGCCCTCTCACCCATGCGGATACGCGGGTCCACAAGGCCCAGCAACACGTCCGACACGGTCATGCCAACCGTGGTCAGCGCGGCCACGAACAGCAAAATGAAGGCAGCCAGATACTGGTCCTGCTGCATCAACGCATTGAGCAGAACAGGCCCGATGGTCGGCAGGCTGAGCACCACGGACACGATCACCGAACCGGAGACAAGCCGAGGCAACAGATTACCGATATCGGCAATGAAGGGACCCAGCGCCAGACGCAAGGGATAGCGCACCGTCAAATGGGCTTCGCCCAGGCCCTAGGCCCGGGCCGTGCGCACATAGGGCTTGTCCAACTCATCGAGCATGTTCGCACGCAGCCGCCGGATCATCTCCGCCGTCCCCGCGGTCCCAATCACGATCACGGGCACGGCAAGATGGGACAAGACCGATTGGATTTTTTCAATCGACCAGGGCTCATCGAGATAGTCCGGCGCCATCATGCCGCCCACGGACAGGCCAAACCACTTGTTGAAGTAATAAAGAAGGACGAGCCCCAAAAGGAAGTTCGGAAGGGCAAGACCCAAATAGCCGATCAGCGACAACCCGTAATCGCCCCAGGAATAAGGCCGGGTCGCGCAATAAAGACCAAGGGGGAAGGATACGGCGTAGATGAACACCACCACAGCCAGGTTCAGAACCATCGTCAGCATGACGGTCTCACCGACCACATCGCCCACGGGCTTTTCGTACACGAAGGACCAGCCCCAATCGCCCTGCAGGAGGCCGTTGAAGCCGTCCGCACCCGGCCAGATGCCCAGCCACATGGCAAACTGCGTCAGGACCGGCCGGTCGAGCCCGAACTCGTGGCGATAGAATTCGAGCTCGGCAATGCTGCCCGCCTCGCCGGACGCCTTGAGATCCTCGATCCGGTTGGACAGGTAGTCCCCCGGCGGCAACATGACGACCAGGAACAGCAGCAGGCTGATCACGAACAGGGTCGGAACCATCATCGCAAGGCGTATCAGGATCATCCGTGCCATCGCCCGCGCCCCTACCCGTCATCCGCCGGACTGTCGGCGAACCAGAACTGGTCGGGACGATAGATGCCGATCAGCGCGCCCGGCTCCCAGGCATAGACCCCATTGACGGGCACATTGCGCAGGCGCGTGTTCACCACCACGGGCTGGGCCACGCCCTGGACCGTGCCGAGGACATAAAGCTCGCTCGTGTGAATGCTCAGCATACGATCCCAGATGCCGCGGCGCTCATCATCCGAAATGGAGCGCTCCCATTTGCGCGCGAGGGCGAGCAGCTCGCTCGGCTTGGCCAGATCGACAGCTTCACCCGAAAGACCGCCGGTTTCGAAATGCTCACCCCATTTGGGCCAGTTCAGCGTCACCTGACGCATGGGCGCAAGCTCCACCGGCGCCATGTCCGACGTGGCGAGCGCCAGGTCCCACCCGGACCAGCCGGTCATGACGGCGGCACCCGAATAGGCCCGCTGACGCATGCTGGCCCGGTCATTCGTCTTGATGAAAAGACGTACGCCAATCTCAGCCCACGTCTCATTAATGAGAGACAGAATGTCGACTTCCTCGCGCTGTTCCCCCGAGATGTCGACGATGATTTCCAGGGGCCGGCCGTCCTCCATGAGGCGCGTGCCGTCGCCGCGCCGTCGTGTCAGGCCGATGGCATCGAGAAGACGATTGGCCTCGCCGGGCACATACTCAGCGCCCGATTCCAGAAAATGGTTCTTGAACAGAGGACTTTGGGGCAAGACCGTGTTGTTTCCGGCGCTTGCAAGACCCAGATAAAGGCTCTCATTGATCATGCGCCGGTCAATACCCAGCGAGAGGGCAAGACGAAACCGGCGATCGCGCATCAACGCGCGCCAGGCCGGATCGGACGTGGTGAGATTGGGATAGAGCGCGAAGACCGATCCCTTGCCGATCTGCCACAGGCGGGTGTCGTAGCCGCCCACGGACTCACCCTTTTTCAGAACCGCTATATCGGAAAAGCCGAGCCCGCGCGCCTGAAGATCAACGCCGCCGCTTTGCGTGCGCGCCGCGATAAGGCGGGCGTCGACCACGTCCATCACCACACGGTCGATATAGGGCAGCTGCTGACCGGTCGCATCCACCCGGTGATAGTGGGGATTGCGCTCAAAGATGAACCGCCGCGCCGGCGGCACCGTCGTGGGACGCCATGGCTGCAAAGTGGGCAAGTCGGGATCGTCAAAGCGGTAGAGCTTGTCATGCCGATTGTGCAGCTGCGCCCAATTGCGGGTGCGCTCTGTCTCGACCTTCTTGGCGAGGGCCTCGGGCTTCGCGTAGCGGGCATGGAACTGACGCAGATAGTGCGCGGGCCGATAAATGAAGGGCGGGCGGGTGCGAGCAAGGATGGTTAGGAACTTGGGGTTCGGAACATCCCAGCTGTAGCGCACGGTGTGCGCGTCCAGAATTTCCACCTTGGGCAGGCGACCCTGGGCCATGACGTCCACGGGGGGTCCCGCCGGCCGCAGGTCCTCGTTCTGGGCCACGTCCTCCCACCAATAGCGGAAATCCTCCGACGTGAACGGATGACCGTCCGACCACCGGTGACCACGGCGCAGTCGCATGGTGTAAACACGCCGATCCTCACTCATCTCAAGATCGGCGAGAATGTCAGGCTCGATGGTCAAGTCCGGCGTGTATCCGACAAGCCGGGCATAGCCATACACCGTCATGAGGCGGATATCCCGGTCCTGGCTGATCAGGGTCGTGATGGTGCCGCCCCGACGGCCCACACTCAAGTCCTCGCCGCTGAGGTCGACGACGAGAGGGTCGGCCGGTAGTTCGGCTTTGGCGGACGCAAGCCCCAAAACAAGGGCAATCAAGGCAGCAAAAAACACCATGGGAAACTCTATCACGACGGTTCGGTGGTGGACGGAGCGTTCTGGAGGACCCAGTGATCGGGGCCCACTTCGCACCAAGAGGGTTCATCATGCGGCTTGAGCCCAAAGGGCGTGGGCCAGTCTTCGGGCCCGATGGTCTGACCAAGATCGGGCGCACTCAAATCCAAAGGACAATCGATGTCCGGTACCGCCGCCAAAAGCGCGTTGGTGTAGGGATGGC
>CAYYTT010000245.1:0-4191 GCA_964474635.1 uncultured Alphaproteobacteria bacterium
GGGTCAGGGCGTCCTGAACACCGGCAAAAAGCGAATAGCTCTTGATGCCCATGATCGAGACCGGCATCGCCAGATTGTTGACGATGTGCAGCATGGCGATCGTGACGATGAAGGACAGATAAAACCAGTTCGCCACATAGATGTGGGGCTCTTTGCGCTTCCAGATCGTGCCCAGGAAGACGATCAGATAGAACACCCAGACGATCGTCAGCCACAGATCGGCGTACCACTCGGGCTCGGCATATTCCCGGCCCTGCGTCACACCCAGCACGTAACCGGTGGCAGCGATGACGATGAAAAGCTGATAGCCCCAGAAGACGAACCACGCCCCCAGGTCACTGAAGAGGCGCGCCTGGCAGGTCCGCTGCACCACATAAAAGGACGTGGTCAAAAGGACCGTGCCGCCGAAGGCGAAAATCACCGCCGAGGGGTGCAGCGGGCGCAGCCGTCCGAAGGTCGTCCATTCAAAGCCGAGATTGAGCGCCGGATAGGCAAGCTGAAGCGCCACCACGACGCCGGCCAACAATCCGACCACGGCCCAGAACATGGCAAAGCCAAGGCCCATCTTGACGATGGCCATGTTGTAGCCTTCCGGGGAGGCGGAGGCCGTTTCCTGGCCGCCCACCTGCCGCCCGAAGCGCAGCATGATCGTGAAAATGGCCGCGATGGCCGCAATGAAGAAAATCGTTGCGTGCACTTGCATCAAAAAGTCCTGGGACCGGGATGCGACGTATACGGACGCCAGCCCCCCGACCAGGATGATCACCAATGCCAAGGCCGACAGAACGCCCTCGGCGCCCTTGCCCACCGTGGTGGTAATGCCCTGTCCCTGTGTCATGCCACCTATCCTTAACCCTCACCTCCGGCCCAAATCGCCGGACGATTCTGCGCTGACGGCACCGCGCGCCGGCCCATGCCGACGCCGTGTGTCGCGGGTACGGGCGACGTGCCCGGCCAAATGACACCAAGCACTCCCCTCCTTTGGGCTTACGCCGAGGCCGCGATCGCGAAGTTGATCTGCGTCAAGATTCGAGGCCCACGCGGGGGTAAAGCCGGCTTAAGGCGTTGTTTTTCGCCAAGCATGCAGCATTTTGTCCCGACGAGCCCTCGTGTGACGGGTGTTGGCCCGCGAAGGCCTCCCGCCAGAAGGGCGCGCGCCACTCGCCCGGACTTTCGGGACGGGTTGGATCGGCGATTGGGATCGCCAAAGAGGGCGAGACGCGCTTGGCCGCGTGGACACCGGGGGGCCGATACTCCACTTCAAGAACCGACAACAACGCCCGGAGGCCCCATGACACAGCTCACCAGTTTCGGCCGCGATCTTCAGGTTCTTATCGTGGGAGGGTCAGGCGGCATTGGCGGCGCCCTGCTCGACGCCCTGAGCCAGGATCCCGCCGTCGCCGCCATCCATGCCTGGTCGCGGCGGCCCGCCAAACCCGCCTCCGGCCCGGTGCCGATCTCGGTCGCCTGTGTCGACATCACCGATGAGGCTGCGGTGGAGCAGGCCGCCGCCCGGATCGATGGGCCGCTCCATCTCACCATCGTGGCGGCGGGTCTGCTTCATGCCGAGGATGGGCTGGCGCCGGAGAAAAACCTGGCCGCCCTGAACGCCGAGAGCCTTGAAAGGGTGTTCCGTACCAACACGGTGGGGCCAGCCCTCGTGGCCAAGCATGTGGTTCCCCTGCTGCCGCGCCAGGGCAAATCCATGGTCGCGGCCCTGTCGGCGCGGGTGGGCAGCATTGGCGATAATCGCTTGGGCGGCTGGTACGCTTACCGGGCATCGAAAGCCGCCCTCAACATGATTATCCGGAACCTGGCCATCGAGGTCGCGCGCCGGCGCAAGGAGGCCCTGTGTGTCGGCCTGCATCCGGGTACGGTGGCCACGGATCTGTCCGCGCCCTTCCAGGGCAATGTGGCGTCCGAGAAACTGTTCACGCCGGAGACCTCGGCGTCCCATCTTCTGGGCGTGATCGACGGCCTGACCGCAGCCGATTCGGGCGGCGTTTTTGCCTGGGACGGCCAACGCATAACGCCCTGACGGACACTTTTTCAGGCTTACGAACCCGTCATGGGCGTGCCATTGCCGCCTGACATGATTTGGCCCACTGTCCCTGCCAGACTGTCATTTTTGATCATTGAAAGCTGGATCTGCAGCCATGGCACGCGTAGTGACGCCCCCCATCTCGACCCGTTTTGGCTTGACCCGTTTTGGCGCCCTCTTTTGCGGAACGGCTCTGCTTGCCCTTGTCGGCGTCGGCGGCTCCTGGGATCGGGCCGCCATCGCCGATGACGGCGCCGATCTTGCGGCCGCGCAGGCCCTGCCATTCCTTGCCGCGAACGCGATCTGCCGGGGGTCGGCCGGCGGCAAGACAGGCGCGCGGCGCGAAGCCGCCCTGCGCTACGCCGCCGTCCTTCAGCCCGATACGGCGGGGCCGCGGTCCCTTGCGCCCGAGCCCTCAAATGAGGGGACCGGACCCGCAAGCCTCATTCCGGCAAGCCTCAGCACGTCGGCCGAAACGCTGCTCCAGGACCCGCCCCTGCCGCGCCTGATCGATGGGGCCGGCTCGGTCAGCTACACCATCACGACGACGAACGGCCGTGCGCAGAGCTATTTCAATCAGGGTCTCAACCTTGCCTACGGTTTCAATCACCGCGAGGCCGAACGCGCCTTCCGGGCCGCCGAAGCGCTCGACCCGACCTGCGCCCTGTGCGCCTGGGGCACTGCACTCGTCCTTGGCCCCAACATCAACGCAGCCATGGCGGAAGATGCCGTCGCCCCGGCCTATGCGGCCATACAGCGGGCCCTTGCCTTGGCCGGAGGCGCGACCGCCAAGGAACAGGCCCTGATCGAAGCCCTGGCGACCCGGTACAGCAACGATCCAAAGGCGGACCGTGTGGCCCTCGACCAGGCCTATGCCGAGGCCATGACCGCGCTTGCAAAGCGCTATCCAGCCGATGACGACATCGCCGCCCTTGCCGCCGAAGCCGTCATGACGACCCAGCCCTGGGACTATTGGACGGCCGAGAAAACCTCCAAAGGCCGGGCCGGCGAGGCTTTGGCGCTGCTTAAGGGGGTGCTGGCACGCACGCCGACCCATATCGGGGCCATCCATTTCTACATTCACATGGCCGAAGCGGGCCCGGAACCGGAAAGCGCCCTGCCCTTCGCGCGGCGCCTGGAAGCCGAGGCGCCCAATTCGGGCCACCTTGTCCACATGCCGAGCCACATCACGTTCCGGGTCGGCCTGTACAAGGAATCGCTGGCCTCGAACATTGCCGCCGTCCTCGCCGACGAGCGCTTCCTGGAGCAGTCGGACGATCAGGGCGTTTATCGCTACGGTTATTATCCGCACAATGTGCATTTCCTGCTGGTCTCCGCCCAGATGCTGGGCGATGAGACCACCTCGATCCGCACGGCGAAAAAGCTCTCTGGTCTGATCAACAAGGATCTGCTGGGCGAAGCCCTGTGGACCCAGCCGCTCGCGTCGGCGCCGCTGCTGGCCATGGCCCAGTTCGGCAAGGCGGACGAGGTGCTGGGCGTGCCGGCCCCGCCCGCCGAATTTCCCGTGATTACGGCCTATTGGCGGTATGCGCGCGCCCGTGCCTTCCTGCAGAAAAACAATCCCACCGCCGCGAAGGCCGAGGCAGACAGCATGTCGGCCCTCCTCATCGATCCGATCGTGAAGACCCTCGACGGCTACGCGTTCCCCGCGACCGGCATCATCACCGTTGCCGAGGCAGAAGTGCGCGGACGGGTTGCCTGGGCCGAGCGGGATTACGCCAGCGCCCAGGAGCACCTGACCAAGGCCGTTGCGGCCCAGGACGCCCTGCCCTATCTGGAGCCGCCGTACTGGTACATCCCGGTGCGTCAGACCCTTGGCGCCGTCTTGCTGGAGGCGGGTGAGCATACCCGTGCCGAGCGCGTCTTCCGGGAGGCGCTGCTCCAGGTGCCCAACAATGCCTGGGCCCTGTTTGGCCTGTCGCGGACCTATGACGCGCTCGGCCAGGACACGGCCGCCGCACGCACACGCCAGCAATTCGAGGCCAATTGGGCCGGCAGTCAGCCGCCGAAGCTCAAGGAACTCTAATAGGCCGTCATTTCTGATTTTCGGTTGAGGGAGGGCGCTCGTTTTCGGGCGCCCTTCTTTGTTGCCCAGGGCCCTTGGGCTTTGTTGCCCAGGGCCCTTGGGC
>CAYYTT010000246.1:0-4178 GCA_964474635.1 uncultured Alphaproteobacteria bacterium
CCGACGTGATCAACCACCTCATCGTGGAGCGGGTGAAGCAACTTGGCGCGACCGCACTGTCCATCACCCACGATATGGCGAGCGCCCGCAAGATCGCCGACGAGATCGCCATGATCTTCCAGGGACGGATCATCTGGCGTGGGCCCGCCGCCGAGATCGACTCCTCCGGCGATGACTTCGTGGATCAATTCATCCACGGCCGCGCCGAAGGCCCCATCGAAGTCGAAGCCCACAAGGCGTAGGGGGAAGTTTTTTTCGCTGAACGCCGCAGGCCTGCGCGGGCGTGGGCTTTTGTGCTGGGCGCAGGCCCGCGCCGGCTTTCGGTCTCAGGGAATGGCGATGGCGTGGGCGATGATTGTGTTCCCTTCAAAGACGGCCTTGTCTTCCACATTGACATCGTCAACGAAGACGAAATCGAACACTTTGTCCCCATCCACATCGCCGTGCAGCATCACCACATACCGGTCGCCGAGCGCGGCCTTGTGATCCAGGGTGATCGCCACATTTTCGGTGGTGCCGCCCGGCACGAAGGTGTAGCCCGCCACCATGGTCGCGCTCGGTCTTCCGTCCACGAAGGGATGCATCACCAGCCAGCCGTCGCCCTCGATTTGGACGTTCGGGAATACGAGCGTTGTGGCATCGCCCCGACGCGTCGCCGTTTGGGGCCCGGCCGTCAGAACTTCCGAGAAAACGCCTGCGGTTTCCTTACGGACGACCCCGTCGACGGTAATGCGGTTTTTTTCCCCGTCGCCCATGACAATTGGACCCTCTTGCGCGGCCGCGAAACTGAGCCCTGCAAATGTGAGGCCGAGCACGGCTGACAGTACACCATTCATTTTCATGGACGTCCCCTGCGCGAAAGTGGGTTCAAAACTAAGATGCAGAACCGTAGGCCAAACCTTCCGTTTGCCGCAACATGCACACGCCTCATCCTACGGGATCACAGCACGGGGCGGCGCGGCGGCGTGCCCCCCACCACCCCAAAGACGGGCATGATGACGAAGCCTTAAGGGGTCGGGGCCTAGCCTGCAGGGGCCTGACGCAGGGCGGTTGCGCCTTCGACTTCCCGTCCGGCATCCCTGCCACCCCCGTGGCCGGTTCCGCCGGCCGTTCCATAAAACCAACGATCCCCAAACGATCCCCATAAGGAGAACGTCATGACCGTTCTGACCCCATTCCCGAACCGTGCCTCCGATCAACCGCTCAGCAATGACAATGTTTCCGTGCTGCGCACCGAGATCAATCGGCTCGTGAACAACGCCTTTGAAAATTCCATCGGCCTGCCCGCCCCGGTGCAGCCGCAGGCCCAGGCCTTCCGGTCCGTGCTGCTGAGCCTCCAGGCGGAAATCAACCGGATCGTCGGCCTGCTGATCCAGACCCTGCCCACCGCGCCCCAGCCGCAGGTCTTCACGGTGCCGAGCGCCCAGACGCCCTTCGGCGCCCCCGCCTTCGGCCCGGCGATCCCGGCCGCGTACGGGCCCGCGCCGGCCTATGCCCCGGTTCAAGGCGGCTTCCCCGTGCAAAGCTTCGGCCCCGTGCAAGGCTATGGTCCCGTGCAAGGCTATGGTCCTGTACAGAGCTTTGGTCCCGCCCCGCTCGGCTTCAGCCAGCCGGCCCAAACCCTGGCCGTGTCCGCGCCGGGTGCCACGCCGGCGACCTTTGCCGTGACGCTCCTTGCGGAAATCAACCGGGTGTTCACCCTCGCGCTCCAGGACCCGAACCTGACCGCCCAGGGCAGCGCGTCCGGCCCCCTAAGCCTGCCCCAGAACGCCGTCGGCTTCCTGCAAAGTGAAATCAACCGGGCCTTCAACACGGTGCTGCAGGGCCAGACGGGCACGGCCGGCAACACGGCCTCGGGCGACACCACTTTCGGCTTCACGCCGCGCGTGAACCTGGTGGAGACCACCGACGCCATTGAAATCGAAGCGGAACTGCCGGGCTTTGCCGACTCGGATATCGACCTGTCCGTGAACGGAAACGTGATCACCATCAAGGGCTGGCGCCGCCGCGCGGCCAATGAGAACGCCCGCGAGTTCCATATTCTGGAGCGCGGCTACGGCACCTTCTCCCGCTCGCTCACCCTGCCCTTCGAAGTCGACCCCAACCTGATCCGCGCCACCTTCAACGCCGGCGTCCTCACAGTCGAAATCACCAAACCCGACACAGTCCGCGAAAGCACCCACCGCATCGACATCGCGCGCGCAAGCTGATCAGCTCGCCGTGACCGAGACGCCCACGGCCGCTCCGGAAAAATCCGGGGCGGCTTTTTTGTGGTGAAACGCACCCTTCCGACGTATCCGATGCCCCTCCCTTAAAGGGGCGCACAAAACACAGACGCTGCACCAGGCCAAAAGCGGAGCCACGGTCTCAAACGCTTCGATCTTTGAGACTGGATCGCGCCCGGATGCTGATCGGGCTGTGCAACTGCGACCAACCGTCAGCGCACCACGGCCCTGTGCTTTGCAAAATCTCCCCCTTATTTACAAGGGCCCGCGGTCCATTCCGCCCGAATTCCGCCATGCTCGGCCAAAACGCTCCCTTTGCTGTTTTTCAAATCGGATTCTTTGGGAGGACCATCATGTATCGGAACACTTTGGTGGCTGGGCTTGCGGCGGCGCTTTTGATTGGTGGCGGTCTTGGGGTGCAGCGGGCCGTTGGTGATGAGGCCGCAGACGCGGCGGCCATCGAGGCGCGGGTTTTTGATTATTTCCATGGTCAGGGCGAGGCGAGCGAAGAGCGGCTGATGCGCGCCTTCGCGGCCGATCATGTGTCCATGGTCGGTATTTTGAAAAACGAGGACGGCACACAGGCCATCCGCGCCTGGAAGGACATGAAGCCGGTCCTGCAGGACTGGGCATCGCGTGACAACCCGCCGGGCGCCACCCGTGACGGCGAGATCATCCATATGCAGATGGTCGATGCGCGCATGGCCGTGGTCCTGTTTCGCTACACGGACCGGTTCTATGACGCGCTGACCCTGGCCAAGGTGAACGGCGAGTGGAAAATCGTGGCCAAGGCCTTCATCGAGCAGTAATTCCCCCCTCCCCCGGTCGCGCCGAGCGCGCGCAAGACACGGGCCCACGCGTTGTGTGAAAATAAACCCTTCTGCGCCATCGTAAGTGGTGCAGGAGGGACCCATGAAGGCCTATTCCAAACCCGCCGGCCCGATCATCCGGGCGAAGGCCGCGTTTTTCGCGCAGAACGATTCCTTGCGCGATCAGGCCCTCAGTATCAATCGGGCCTATACGGAGCAGGAGCCGCGGCGCGCCTGCAAAACCTGCGACGCGCCCCTCGGGCAACCTGATTTTGTCTCATTTCAGGTCGCCTATGCGGTCTGCGGCACATGCGGACCCCTGAACGGTCTTTATGAAGACAGTGACCGCTTCACCCAGGCCCTCTATGAAGATGACGAGGGGGCGGCCTACAAAGAGAATTACCTGAAGGGCTTTGAGGCCCGCGTCAGCGACATTTATCTGCCCAAGGTGGATTTTCTGCAGCAAACCCTGGCCGAACATGGCGTGAACCGGCCGCCCCGGGTGCTCGATGTGGGCTGCGGCGGCGGGCATTTCGTGCGCGCCTGCGAACTGCGGGACATTCCCGCGCGCGGCATCGACCCCAACGCATCCCTGATCGATCTGGGCCGCGCGGCCCTCACCACCAATGGCATCGACCCGGTGAGCCTGGACAGCTTCGGCGAGGTCATCCGTACGAGCGATGCCACGATAATATCGATGATCGGTGTTCTGGAGCACTTGCGCACGCCGCGCGAGGCGCTGCAGGCCTTCCGGGACTCCGAGGCCTCAGTGCTTTTTATCAGCGTGCCGCTGTTCAGCCTGTCGGTTTTTCTGGAGCACTGCTTTCCCCAGATTTTTCCGCGCCATTTGAGCGGCGCGCACACCCATCTTTATACGCCTGAATCCCTGGAGCGTATCGAGAGCGATTTCGAGCTGACGCGCATGGGAGAATGGTGGTTCGGCGCCGATATGATCGATCTTTATCGCTCGATCAGCGTGTCCCTGCGGCGCAACGGGGCGAGCCGGACCATGGCGTCATAGATCGCGGCGTCGCCATGGGGATGGAACTTACCCATGACGTCGCCGACGACGCGGGCCGACTTCTTGAACGCGCTGTCCGGGTCTAGCCGCAACTGGCGCATGGCATAGAGCAGCCGGCGGTGC
>CAYYTT010000247.1:0-4127 GCA_964474635.1 uncultured Alphaproteobacteria bacterium
TTGATTTTGAGCGCTTTCCGGGCGGAAAACCGCATACACTTTTCCTGAAAGCGCTTTAGGGGCGCGGCCGTTCGGAGATGTGGAGTTCCGCATCGAAATTGGCGCGTGCGGCGTAACTGCCGATCCACACATTGTAATTGCCCGTTTTCGGGCGGGTGAATACGACCCGTGGTCCCTCATTGCCGCCGGAGTCATCGTCGCAATACCACACGCCGTCCGGGTCATTGATGATCAGCGTCGTGTCGCGTCCGGACAAAACGGTGAAGACCAGGGCCGCCTCTCCAGCCGTGTAATTGATGTCCACGTCCGGAGCCTGGGCGATAAAGCCCACACAGGGGGGCGGGAACTTCTCGGTGATATCGGTCCGCCCTCCAGAGCGCACCTTGATCACCTTGGGGCTGGGCGAAAAGCCGGACGAAAGCGCATAGGCGCCGTAGGTCGGCGGCTGATCCCAGCTCTGGGACCGGGCCGCTCCCGCCTGGAAGACCCCGAGGACGAGCAGGCCTGTCAAAAGACCGACGACTGATCGCATCTCGCACTTCTCCTGACCGAACCGAACCTGCGCGTGCCATGGCGCGGGATACGCCGGCGATGCCTTACTTGATCCGGACCAGCTGACCTTTCACGGTCCGGACAAGATTGCCGTCAACGGTCCGCGTAAAGGTCAGATCCATGCCGCGATCGGTGATGGCTCGGCGATAGGCCTGCAATTCGGACTGGCCGTCGTCACGGATCGCGAAGGAATTCACGACCAGGGCGTTTTCCTCGATCCGGGCCCAGCGCAGGGTGCCGCCAGTCTTCGGATCGCCGGAGTCGGTCGCCCAGAAGGTCCCGTTTTGCCCAAGTTCGAACGTGGTGGTGCGCGCGTCGCGCTCCTCGGTCGGATTTTCCGGGTCGCCCTTTTTGCGTTTGATCGTCACGGTCGTGAGCTTGAAACGCCCTTCACCGTCGGGCGCGACTTCGATGCCGATATCCCGGGCCGTCACATGGAAATGAACCGAGACTTCGCTTTCGGAAATCGCCGAGCCCTGCCAAACGCCGTAAAAGGCCGCGATTCCCAGCGTGTTCGCGGCGGACGCAGACCCGGCCGGCCCCGCGATGAGGCCCATGACCAGGGCGACACAAACCACTCCCAAACGTCCCATATTTCCCTCCATGAGCCGCGTCCACGCTCCACGGCGTAGGTGGCCATAGGACCACTAGCCGAAGCAGACGCACCGAAATCCGCCAGACTTATGTGGGCGCGCGGGCTGGCTTGTGCCAGCCCCGCACCTGGCGCCTCAGTCCCTTAAGGCCAGGACACATCCGGCGGCAGGGACATCAAAATGGCTTCCACGTTTCCACCGGTCTTCAGACCGAACTGGGTGCCGCGATCGTAGAGCAAGTTGAACTCCGCGTACCGGCCCCGGCGCCAGCGTTGCTCTTCCTTCTCGGCCGGGCTCCAATCCTCGTTCATCCGGCGGCGCACAATGATCGGATAGACATGGATGAACGCCTCTCCGACAGCCTGGGTGAAACGGAAATCGCGTTCCCAGTTGTCGCTCGCCAGGTAGTCATAAAAGATCCCGCCGATGCCGCGCGTTTCGTTGCGATGGGGCAGGTAGAAGTAGTCATCGCACCACAGGGAGTATTTTCGGTACCAGGCCTTATCGAATGGATCGCAGGCCGCGCGCATGGCGGCATGGAAGTCCCGCGCATCCGGATAGGCGGTGGAGCGCTGATAATCGAGCATCGGCGTCAGATCTGCGCCGCCGCCGAACCAGCCGCGCGTTGTCACGATGTGGCGGGTGTTCATGTGCACGGTCGGCACCCGCGGGGAGCGCGGGTGGGCGACGAGGGAGATGCCGCAGGCCCAGAAATTCGGATCTTCTTCCGCGCCGGGCACCTGGCGGGCGAATTCTTCCGAAAAGCGGCCATGGACGGTCGAGACATTGACCCCGACTTTTTCGAACAGGCGTCCGCGCATGACGGACATCACCCCGCCGCCGCCGTGGCCGTCCTCGCTGGGGCGCTGCCAGGCCTTGCGCTCGAAGCGCCCGGTGGGATGACGCCCAAAGGCCGTGTCGGCGCCCAGATCGTCCTCAAGACGCTGAAACTGGGTGCAGATGCGGTTGCGCAAGGCCTCAAACCACGCCTTGGCGCGGGCCTTGCGGTCGTCGATCTCCCGGCGCTCCGCGTCGCCCGACGCGGGCCCGAGAAGGGGGGGACGCAATCGGATCGCGTCGGCTTCGGCTTTGCGGTCCACCCCGCGCGCCACCGTCGTTGAAAGTTCGTTCATTGTGCTTTTCCTCCGGGCCGTTCCGGCCTCGACGCCCCCGTATCCCCGCCCCGGCGGCCGACTGGCAATCTGGGACCGCGCCTGTTTACCGCCTACCGTTTCCCAAGCCCCGGTCTGCCGCAATGCTTCCGTCAGCACCATGGCGCCCGCGACCGTCACGTTCAAGGAACGTTGACCGGCCGCCATGGGAATGACCACCCGAGCATCCGCGCTTTGGTGGACAAAATTGGGCACGCCGGCACTTTCCCGCCCCAAAAGCAGAATGTCGCCGTCGCAAAAGGCGAAATCGGTGAAAGACGCCTGCGCGGATGTGGTCAAAAGAACAAGGCGCGCAGCGTCCCATTGCGTGCGCGCTTCCTCAAAGGCACGCCAGCTGGCGTGGTAGGTCAGCGCCGCAGTGTGCACGTAATCCATGCCAGCGCGGCGCACGCCGCGGTCGGAAAAGGGAAACCCGCACGGGCCAATCACGTCGAGCGGCACGGCGAGGCAAGCCGAAATCCGCGCCATGGCACCGACATTTTGCGGAATGTCCGGCTGAAAGAGGGCGAGACGCATGGTGTCGCAACCTTTTGCTTGGTCTTTGGCGTTACAGAACGTCCCACACATGGTCCAAAAGACCGGCAGTTTCGGGACCTTCGGACGCGTTGGGCACATGCCGCAGCGCGTGCAACGGGCCCCATTGGGGCACCTCTCGGGCTTGTGAACGGCCTCTTTGCGGCAACCTGCCCCTGGCACTCGTTCGGAGATCTTTTATCAATGTTGACGAAGGCCGGGCGGAAATGGACAACCAAGCCCAGACGGAACGTCTAAGCTTTCCGTGTTCCCCGTGTGGGACCGGACGGTGACCGGGGTCAAAAACAGTGGGCACACGCGCTGCGACGAACTGGACGTGCGGTGCCGCACCCATAGTTTGACTGGTGGTTAGACGGCGGACCTGGGAAACCGGATGTTCGCAAGACTCAAGATCTGAACCCACTACTGCCCATGGGTTTTCAAAAGCGTGAGGTGACTGGTGTCTGAGACGCATGACGACACGGCAACCCGCCGGGATTTTCTCTATATCGCGACGGGTGCTTTCGGAGCGACGGGCGCCGCCCTCGTCGCATGGCCTTTTATTGATCAGATGAACCCGTCGGCCGCCGTGCGCGCTCTGGCGACCATTGAGGTTGATCTGTCGCCGGTCACGCCGGGTCAGCAGCTCAAAGTGCTGTGGCAAGGCAAGCCGATTTTCATCCGTCGCCGGACGGAAAAGGAAATCAAGGAGGCGGTCGAAGTCGAGACCTCCAGCCTTCCTGACCCGCAGGACGACGGAGAACGGCACAAGGACGGCAAGGCCGAATGGCTCGTCATGGTCGGCATCTGCACACATTTGGGCTGCGTGCCGCTCGGCGACGCCGGTGACTACAAGGGCTGGTTCTGCCCTTGTCATGGCTCGCACTACGACACGTCGGGACGCATCCGTAAGGGCCCGGCGCCGCGTAACCTCGACATTCCCCCCTATCAGTTTGTCGACGACACCACCATCCGGATCGGGTGATACCTATGGCTCATGAATCTACCTACAATCCCCAGTCGGGCTTTACGCGCTGGCTGGATGATCGGCTTCCGGTCGTGCGGCTTGTGCACGATCAGCTGCTCGATTTCCCCACGCCGAAGAACTTGAACTACTTTTACACCTTCGGTGCCATTCTGACATTCTGCCTCGTCACCCAGATCGTGACCGGCATCACCCTCGCCATGCACTACATTCCCGACACGGAACTTGCGATCGACAGTGTCGAGCACATCATGCGCGATGTGAACTATGGCTGGCTGATCCGCTACATCCACGCGGTCGGCGCCTCCATGT
>CAYYTT010000248.1:0-4109 GCA_964474635.1 uncultured Alphaproteobacteria bacterium
GGGCCCGTCGGGAGGCGGAGACTGGAAGTAGAGGAGATCCACACCCGGGATGGGCAGCGGCGGCGGGGTCGCGCCGTTGTCGCTCAGCAGGTACTGGGCGATCCGGTTGTTGTTCGAGGAAGGATCGGCCCCCGTCCGCCAAAACAAGGTGGCGTCTTATCTGTGGTATTGCCTGGCTGCGGCCCAGGGTCTGCAGATCGCGGACCGGGCGCGTGAGCGCATCCTCAGCTCTGACCTGACGGCGACGCGGCTCGACGAGGGAGACCGCAACGACGTCTATTTGAAGTTTATCGAGGTTTACTTGAATGGCGGTCAGGAAGCTCAGTTTCGATTGGGGCAGATCCTGGATTCGCCTTTTTTCCTGTTCAGCACCCATGACCAGGATCAGTATCACGAGACCAACTCCCGCGAGCCGCAGCTGCGCTTCGTGCACGCTTATGCTGCCTACAGCCTGGCCATCCAGGGTGAAGACCGCAATCTGAGCCGCCGGGCCATGGAAGCGCGTCGGGATCTGGTTGAGCGGCAGGATTTCAACGCCCCGTTTGGCCAGGAACAGGGTGAATTGGGTGAGGCACTGGCGAAAAACTGGGCCAAGGCCATCGGCATGGATCCGGATCCGTCCAACCCCTTCACTTTCACGCCCTCGCGGGTGGCGAGTGCCCTGTCGCGCGGCAGCGAATTCCAGCGTAGCCGGGCCGACCTGGTGGAGAATGATCAGTCCCGGTCCTGGCTGCTGACGGCTAAGGCGTTCCAGGCGCGTGGTGATGTGCGCAACTCGAAAATCGCTTTCGAGACGGCGATCCAGATCGACCCCAACAGCCGGGCCGCCCTGGAAGCACAGCAGCAGCTTCAGCAGCTCTCGACGACTTGTTCGGCCACGAGCTATGCGGATCCGGAAGAGCGTCAACGGCAGATGGCGGCGTTGCAGAGCCAGATTGCCCCGGCGCATGTTCAGTATGGTGCCGATAATCCCCTGTCCCGCGTGCGGCAGATCTCGATTGCCGCGCAGCAGCGGGCCCTGCGGGCGCTCGGGTTCTACGAGGGCGCCGTGGACAATTCTGTCGGTCGCATGACCCGGGAGGGCTATCGCCAGTTCCTGGCATCGCTCAATCTTGACCGTCGCGACTTCCTCAATGCCCCGCAGATCGTCGAATTGATCTGTCAGGCCGCCCAGCTGCGCAAGGATCCGTCGTCCCAGAACATGCTTGGCGTCATGTACGCAAAAGGCATCGGCGTGGAAAAAAATCCGGATCTGGCTCACCACTATTTCGGTGAGGCGGCGCGACAGAATGAGCCCAGCGCGATCTACAACATGGGCATGATGTACGCGAAAGAAGAAGGTCTGCCCTTCAAGAATCATCCGCAAAGCTGTTCCATTGCCTGCGGTTATCTTCGGGAGGCGCTGGCGCTGAAGCATCCGAGGGCACGGGCGGCGTTGAACAAGCTGCGGTCCGAGCCGGCCTGTCGTGGCCGGGCGATTGCGGGATGCACGACTGGGGAGGGTGATGGCGCGTGATGGTCTTGGGGGACTGGGTTGGGCACCGCGGGACGGCTGACACCGTCCAAGCCCTTGGGGACGGATCGCCGGCCCCATCGGCCATTCTAATGGATCCGTCGGCGCGGAGCTTCCCGCGCCGGCTTGGCATTGGCGCCGTTTTCAGCGTCCTGGCGTTCGGGACGCTGTTTGCGGTCGCGGCGGCCTTCGATACGGCGCGCGCACAAAACAATGTGGACGACTTCTCCACCTGGTCGCCCGGGAATCAAACCCGTCCGGCGCCGGATCTGTCCACGCGCCCCGTCGATCGGCCAAGCACGACCCGCCGCGCCGATGGCAGGCCACGCAAACGCGCCAATCACCCGAGCACCATCGCCGATCCCAATGTGAGCCGTGAGCGCCCCGGCGTGTATCGCTCGATCAACCGGGCCATTGCCCACACCGCCCCCGGCGGTCTCGTGACGGTGGAGCCCGGCTACTACACCGAAAGCCTTGAAATTGACTGGCCCGTGCGGATCAGCGGGCGGGTGCGGGTCGGGCACAATATTCCCGGACGGATCGATGATGAGCGCGAAGCCTTCGGTAAGGTGCGCATCAGCCCGCCAGTCGGAAAGCCCTGCGCACAGATCAAGCCCTTTCGCAATGAAACGGTGGACATCCGGGACGTGTGGTTCCAGCTCGTGCCCGGCAGCGCCTCCCAGCCCTGTATCGATCATCAACGGGGCAGTCTCGTTCTCGTGGACTCCCTGGTGGAAACCCACCGGGGCGCGCCGGCCGTGTTGTTGTCCGGTCAACAGGCCGCCCTTGAGAACAACACCATTCGCGGCGGCTTGATCGGCGTTTACATCTCGGCCTCGACCGAGTTTTCCGACAGCCCTCCCGGGGTCTACACACTCGAAGACAACCGCATCTCCGAGAACGGTGTCGGCGTGAACGCGGACTCCTACGGTGCTCGGGTGTTCCTTCGGGAGAACAAAATCGAGAAAAACGAACGCGTTGGTGTGGTCCTGTCCAAGGGCGATATCCTTGCGACCAACAATGAGATCAAGTCGAACGCGCAGGATGGCGTTGTTATTCTGTATGCCGAACGGGTCCGGTTGATCAGCAACGAAGTGCAGGGCAACAAGCGCTTTGGGCTTTATATGCCGATCACGAATTCGGCGGAGCTTGAGGACAATTTGATCGCCTGCAATATCGAAGGCGGCATTGCTCCGGGCGGGGACGATGACGACGCCAGTGAGGCCTATCCGGGCAACACGATTGAACAAAACCCGCCGGAACGGCGCCGCTTCCGCCGCTTCCGTCGGCGCACAAACCCGTGCGCCAAATTCCTGCCGCGCGAATAGGAACGCGCCGCCGGCTCAGTCACGGGCAGGCCACAGGGTGCCGCGGGATCCGCGCCGCTCTTCTCTCCCCCCTGCCGCACTGCCGCCCGTCCTGCACTGGGTCCATCCGGCACTGGGTCCATCCGGCACTGGGCCGCACTAACCCCCGGTCATTCCAAGGCACGACCTTTTCAAAACCGGGCGCGCAAACCCGCCGCGTCCCAAAGGGCGTATCGCCGAACGTCCCCTGGGCCCGCCCGGCCCGGTGTGCTAATGCACGCCCCATGCGATGGGTGTTGCCCTTGTGCCGCCGTCGCGTGTCGCGGCGCGCCCGGGATGTGGGACAACGGAAAATTCTTCCGAACCCGCAACAATCCGCGCCGCGCCCTGAGGGAGGGCATGGGGTCGTGGCGTCATTCACGAACACACGGCAGGACGGAATCGCGTCCCACGGGCGCCCCGTCGACATCAACCGAGCCCTGGAGTTCCGCCCCATTGACTTTGCACCCATGCACTCTGGACCCGGGGACCCTGGATCCAGGGCCATCGGCTATGGCGAAGACTTGCCGGACCACCTGAAACCCGCACCGCGCCGGGACCCGGCCGAAGCCTTGAAGCCGCGAACACCGCTCACCGACGATACCGATCCCTTTACGCAAGGCCTGTCCGGCGACGCGGGCTCATCAGCGCCTCCGGCGTCCGTGGCCCTGTGGCCCAACCAGGAGCTTTCCGTCAGCAATCGGGATCAAATCCCCACGATCATTCTGGGTTTTTTCCTGGTGCTGAGGTTCCTCAATTTTCTGGAGCCGGGCCGCTATGTGATTTCCATCTCAAAGAGTTGGATGTGGGGGCTGCTCGCCACCGTGATCTACATCCTCATCACCACTCCGGAAAACATTGCGGCCGTCATTGGGGCGTCCACGGCCGCCGCCGGCAGCATGAGCAACTACGCCTGGCGTCGGTACATGCAGCACAAGACCGGTCAGGTCCTTCCCCTCCAGCCGGCCATTGTGAAATCAACCAACCCCAAGGCCTCAGGCAAGAAGGCCGCGCAGAACGGCAAAGAGCCCGGCGCGACACACTCCGGCGGCAACCCCTCCACTGGCACCAAGCCAGCCCCCAAACGCCGTCTGCCGCCGATCAGCATTGGCCCCATCCGCATCGGCTAGTGCACCGGCACATGTCGATGATTGAGTTTCATGCCGTCATGGCGAGCAAAGCGAAGCCATCCAGGGCAACGAAATCCGGAGCCAGTGGCCCTGGATCGCCGCGCCGCCAAAGAGCGGCTC
>CAYYTT010000249.1:0-4082 GCA_964474635.1 uncultured Alphaproteobacteria bacterium
CCGTGATGATGGTCGGGATCGGCATCCCCTTTTCCATCTCCTGGGTCTTGGCGTTGAACGCCTTACAGAACTCCATGATGTTCACGCCGCGTTGACCCAGGGCCGGACCGATGGGCGGAGACGGATTCGCCGCGCCGGCGGGAACCTGGAGCTTGATGTAACCGGTAATCTTCTTTGCCATTGCCTTCCAGACGCCCCTTTGACGAAGCCGCCTGACCCATTCTCAGTCTGTTGAATGCCTCAACCACCGCTTCGCCGGGCAGCACGTGCCCGTCCAAGGCGGTGATCAGCACAGTGCCTATTCCTGCTTTTCCACCTGGGCGTATTCGAGCTCCACAGGCGTCGCGCGGCCGAAAATCGACACCGACACCTTGAGGCGAGCCTTGTCCTCGTCGATTTCTTCGACAATTCCATTGAACGACGCGAACGGACCATCCGTGACCCGAACCTGCTCGCCCACCTCAAACTGGATGGACGGCTTGGGCCGCTCGGTCCCTTCTTGAACCTGGTGGAGGATCCGGTCCACCTCTCGCTGGCTCACCGGAACCGGGCGTTTGCCCGAACCCAAAAAGCCGGTCACCTTCGGCGTATTCTTCACCAGGTGATAGGCCTCATCCGTCATCTCCATGCGGACGAGCACATATCCCGGGAAAAACTTGCGCTCCGCATTGACCTTCTGGCCGCGGCGCACCTCCACCACTTCTTCGGTCGGCACGAGGATTTCTTCGAAGATATCCTCAAGCCCATGCTGGACCGCCTGTTCGCGGATCGAGTCGGCCACCTTTTTCTCAAAGTTCGAATAGGCGTGCACGATGTACCACTGGGCTGACATGAACTCTTAATCTCGTTGTTTTCGCCCGCATCATCCCGTCAGAACCACCCGGTCAGGCCAGGGACCCTGAAAAACGCTGTCCCAAATCGCTCACGCTCCAAGGCCGAGCAGAAACCGGACAGCCGTGCCCAGGATTTGATCCACCACAAAGAAAAAGACCGCCGCCAAGCTCACCATGATGAACACCATGATGGTCGTGACGGTCGTTTCCTTGCGCGACGGCCACGTGATCTTGGCCGCCTCCTGGCGAACCTCGCGCACGAATTCGGCCGGGTTGGTCTTCCGCTTGACCGGAGCATCCGCTTCGGTCTGGGCGGTGGCGCCCGCGGCGCTCAAAGTCTTCGATGGTGTGGCCGATCCGGAGGGTTTCTTGCCCCGCTTCTTTTTCGGCGATGACGATTGGCGAGCCATTCCCCAGAACCGCCCCTTCACAAAAAACCAGGAAGACCAACCGTTCCCACACCGTCATTTGACGGCTTGGCCGGTTCTCCCTTCATGCCTGGTAGAGAAAGTCGACGTCCGGATCCGGAAAAAGGGATCCTCGGACGGATGCGACCACCCGTAAACAGTGTAAAATCCTTCGCATGCATGCGGACACATGCAATGCTTAGACCGGTCTTGTAGCGCTGAAGCCAGGCCTTTGTAAATGGCACGGAGGTAAAAAATTTAAACCTCCGCGGCCACGGCCCCACAATCACCATGGTTTGCAGTCGGTCCTCAGCGTTCGCTGGCCCGCAGGATCCGGAACACTTCGCCGATTTTGGGCGCCTGACCGGAGCGCAAGACCGAACGCCGGAAGAGCCGGCCCATCAGCCACAGCACAAAGCCCGCCGTCACAACGGTCAAGATGCCGGTGCCGATGACCTCCACCATCGGCGGATCGGCGGAGACCCGCATCATCATCACGAAGGGTGTGTAGATGGGGATCCAGGACGCCACCGTGGCGACGATGCCATTGGGATCACGCGGGATGAAGGCCAGCAGTGCCATGGGCACAATCAGCAACATCATCAAAGGGCCCATATAGGCCTGCGCGTCACTGAGCGAATTGCACATCGCACCGACGGCCAGAAAAATCGCCGCGAAAATCAGATAGGCCGCGACAAAGTAGAACAGGAAAGCCGGCAGCAGGGGCGTGGACAGGAACAGGTCGAAAATCTGCGGCCCAATATTGAGGCTACCGGTCGGAAGCAGCAGCAAGAGGACGCTCGTCAGGCTGACCCACAGGACCACGGTCGTCACCCCGAGGGACAACAGGCCGATCAATTTGCCGATCATAAGTTCATGCGCCGTCACGGACGACAACAACACTTCGATGATCTTGTTGGATTTTTCCTCGACCACATTGGTCAGCAGCATGTTGCCGACCGTGAAGATGCCGACCCACAGAATATAGGCAAGCCCCAGGGGAATGATCTGCTCGATCCGGTCCTTGAGCCCCACGGTGCTGTCCCCGTCCCGTTTGCGCGGATCGTAGCTCACCACGGTGGTGTTTTTGGTCTGCACCGCAGCCACGGCCGCCGCATCAAGGCCGCGGCGCACATAATCGCTGTTGCGCAGTTGCGCGTTCAGCACCGCCGTGACGCGAGAGAGCAAATCGCCATCGGCCAGATTGGTGCTCCAGTACTGGATCTGGGCCTCGGCCCATCCGGCACCGGCGGCATCGCGCGGGATCAAGATGGCCGCGAAGAGCTCCCGGTCGCCAAAGGGCGTCGACACGGTCTGCGCGCCGGTCAGATAGGGGCTCAAGGCCTCGGCAATCTGCGCAAGGGGCGCGCCCGTGTCGATCTGCGCCGGGACATCGGCGCGAACGAAAGAACGGCGCGGGGCCTGGAACGGCGGCGCGTCTTCAACCGTGTGGGGCGCAATGCGCTCCAGGGCCCGGTCCAAACCGCCATCCTCAATGAAGCCGCGGACCTGGGCATCCGATGGCGACCGGCTGAGATAAAGCGGCGGCACAGCACCGGCGGCCAGGGCGTCGGGCGGCACCGCAACAGCCACATAGGCTGTCAGGGCCCGCAGGACCTCGCGCTGATAGTCAAGCTCCAGGGCCTCGTCGACAGCCTTTGACAGCGCGCCGGTCTGGTCGACGAGCACGAAGGTGCGCGCCGGCGTCGAACGCTCCAGCCATTGGGGGGCGAACAGGAACAGACCGAAAATGGCTGGAACCATCACCAGGCTGAGCCAGAACCCGCGTGTGGTGACGTATTGCGTGTATTCGCGCCAGGCGACGAGACGAATTGCGTTCATCGGAAAGACGCCTCCCGGGCGCGCTCGCCCACCATGGTAACGAAAACCTCGTGCAGGCTCGGCTCGCTCTGGTCGAACTGGCGCAGCACGATGCCCATGTCGAAACAGGCCTTGAGCACCGATTGCGGATCGGCGCCCTGGCGCAAAACCACGTCGTAGCGCGGCACCGGGTCCGCCACCTCTTGGGTGTCCGGCTCGAGCAGCGCGACACTGTCCACGGTCTCAAGCGATTTTAGCGCGTCAATGCCGTCGAGCGTTTCAATGCGCACCCGCCGGGGGATGGCCGCCCGGGCCTCGGCCAGCGTGCCCCAAAAGCGCCGCCGCCCATCGGCCACCAGCAAAAGCTTGTCGCACAAGCGTTCCGCATGCTGCATAACGTGGGTAGAGAAGATGATGGTCCGGTTCTGGTCGGCCATGTCCCGGATCATGTCCTCCAGGACCTGCTGGTTGACCGGATCAAGACCGGAAAAAGGCTCATCGAGAATGACCAGCGGCGGATCATGGGCGATCGCGCTCAAGACCTGGACTTTCTGGGCCATGCCCTTGGACAGCGCCTCGATTTTCGAGTTGGCGAAATCCTTCAGGCCGAACCGCTCCAGCAATTCCATGGACCGGCGCCGCGCGTCGCGTCCGTTCAGGCCCTTGAGTTGACCGAAATATTCAATCGTCTGACGGGCCGTCATTTTCTTATAAAGCCCGCGCTCCTCCGGCAGATAGCCGATCCGGTCGCGCACCTTGAGCGCCGAGGTCGCGCCCAGCACGCTGATCTCGCCCAAGGTCGGACGGATGATGTCCAGAATCATGCGCAAGGTCGTGGTTTTTCCGGCCCCGTTCGGTCCCAGAAACCCGAACACCGACCCCGTCTCCACCGAGAATGTCAGATCGTTGACGGCCGTGAAGGTACCGTAGCGCTTGGTTACCCCGGTCACGTCGAGGACTGGCTACCCCACTTTCACCCTTTCCACATCGCTCGCCGGCCGCAACCCGGGGCCCGTCCCGT
>CAYYTT010000250.1:0-4062 GCA_964474635.1 uncultured Alphaproteobacteria bacterium
GCGAAGACGAATTGTCCGCCGTCGACTTTTTAAAGCTCGCCCGCGCCAAGGCCAAGGACCTCAAGATCAATGACGAGATGCTGAAGCGTCCCTTGAATGTCGGGTTCTCGGGCGGTGAGAAAAAGCGCAATGAAATCCTGCAGATGGCCCTGCTGGAGCCGACTCTGGCCATCCTTGACGAGACCGATTCCGGCCTCGACATCGATGCCCTGAAACTTGTGTCGGAAGGCGTGAACGCCCTTCGCGACCCGAAGCGATCCATGCTGATCATCACGCACTATCAGCGGCTGCTGACCTATATCGTGCCAGACCATGTTCATGTGCTGGCGGCCGGCCGCATCGTACGCTCCGGCGGCAAGGACCTGGCCCAGGAGCTCGAGACGGTCGGATATGAAAATCTGATCGCGAGCGCCGCCTGACGGCCGGCCTGAGCCCGCCACCTGATTAGGAAGAGCCCATGCCGACAACACCCATGCCGCAGCCGGCCCAGGCGAATGCGTCGAACCCCCTCGAACGCGGCGCCGTGGAAGACCGCTTGATTGACGATTACCAGGCAACGGCCTCGAGTTTGCCCGGCGCGACCCTGCCCTGGCTTTCGGCCCTGCGCGAACAAGGTATTGCCGCGTTCAAAGAGCGCGGGCTGCCCCACCGCCGGGTCGAAGAATGGAAGTACACGGATCTGAAAGCGGCCCTCGACGCGCCCCTCGGGCGGGCCGACGCGGCGGCGGCGGGAAGCGTTGCGGACATTTTGGCCGATAATCCGTTCAAGGGCCTTGAAGGGCCTTTGCTCGTTTTTGTGGACGGGCGTTTCAACGCCGATCTGTCCGATGGCTTCGGGCCGGCGGGCGGCCTGACGGTCGAGGCCTTGTCCTCCGGCAGCCTTGACCGGGCGGCCTGGCTGGACGGCCATATGGGCGCCTACGGTGCCGCCTCGCTTTTGCCGGTCCACGGATTGAATTTGGCCTGCGCCAGCGACGGTGCGGTCATTCGGGTTGAGGCCGATGGGGACGCGCGCGCGCCCATTCAAATGGTGTTTGTGCAGTCCGGCGCAGCGGGCGGGACCGCGAGCCATCTGCGCAATGCGGTGCGCGTGGAGGCGGGCGCGAAGGCCACGATCCTTGAGGTCCATCTTGGTGCGGAAACGCAGCAGCGCTTCGCGACCGTCGGAACGGACATTCGTGTTGCCGATGGCGGGTCCCTCACCCATGTGAAGCTCCAGGCCGACCGGGGTGCTGGCGTGCAGGCGGCCGGGACGTTCGTTACGGTCGGGGGCGAGGGGCGTTATGAAGGGTTTGCCGTGACCACTGGCGGCGCCTTGACACGCAATGAAACGCATCTGCGCTTTGAAGGGGCTGGCGGGTTCGGGCGAACCTCCGGGGCGGCGCTGCTGGTTGATCGTCAGCACTGTGACAACACCACCGTGATCGACCATGCCGTGCCCGATTGCGAAAGCCATGAGACTTTCAAAAACGTCCTTGCAAACCGCAGCCGGGGCGTTTTCCAGGGCAAAATCATCGTTCGCGAAGATGCCCAGCGGACGGACGGATATCAGCTCAGCCAGGCCTTGCTGCTCCACGAGGGCGCGGAGGCCGACACGAAGCCCGAGCTTGAAATTTTTGCCGACGACGTGAAATGCAGCCACGGCGCCACGGTCGGCGAACTCGATGCGGAATCCATTTTCTATCTGCGCTCACGGGGCATCGGGGAAGGCCAGGCGAAAGCACTGCTGATCCGGGCTTTTGTGGGCGAGGTACTCGACGAGATTTCCGATGAGCGTTTGCGTGAGGCCCTGGGGGGCCATGTGGACGCCTGGCTGGAGCGGCACCGGACCACGGTGGAAGGGGCACGCTCCGGCGGTTTCGACAACGAATTGGGAGACTCCCATGCAGCCTGAACGTCAGCCGGCGGCGACGGACCATCCGGCCGCCTATGACGTGGACGCGATCCGCGCCGATTTCCCCATCCTGTCGCGCGAGGTGCACGGCAAACCGCTCGTGTATCTCGACAATGCGGCCTCGGCCCAAAAGCCGCAGGTTGTTCTTGATGCCATGGCGACGGCGCTGGGGTCGGAATACTCCAATGTCCACCGTGGCCTGCACTATTTGAGCAATCTGGCGACGGAGAAATACGAAGCCGCGCGGGGCGCCGTGGCCAGATTCCTGAATGCCGCCGACGAGCGCGAGATTGTCTTTACCCTGAACGCGACTGATGCCATCAACCTCGTCGCGTCAAGCTATGGCGAGGAGCATATCGGCGAGGGGGATGAGATCATCCTGTCGCAGATGGAGCACCACTCCAACATCGTGCCTTGGCACTTTTTCCGCGAGCGCAAGGGCGCCGTGATCAAATGGGCTCCGGTGGACGAGGACGGTGGCTTTGATGTCGAAGCCTTCGAGCAACTCATCACGCCGCGCACCAAGATGATCGCCATCACGCACATGTCGAACGTCCTGGGGACGGTGGTGCCGATTGCCAGGATTGTTGAGACCGCGCACGCCCAAGGCATTCCCGTTCTGGTCGACGGCAGCCAGGCGGCCGTTCACCTGCCGGTGGATGTGCAGGCCTTGGGCTGTGATTTTTATGTCTGCACGGCCCACAAGCTCTACGGGCCCTCCGGCCTTGGCATTCTGTACGGAAAATTTGACCGCCTGAGCGCGATGCGTCCCTATCGCGGCGGCGGTGAAATGATCCGTGAAGTGCATTTCGAGACCGTGAGCTATGGCGAACCGCCGACCCGGTTCGAGGCTGGTACGCCTCAAATCGCGGAGGCTGTGGCTCTGCATGCCGCCCTGGAGTACATGAACGGCCTCGGGCGGGAAGCGATCGCGGCGCATGAGCATGGCCTGACAATCTATGCCATGGCTCAGCTTGAGGCCATGGATGGGGTGCGCATCCTGGGCCGCCAACCGGACAAGGGCGGGATCTGCACCTTCGTTGTGGATGGTGCGCACGCCCATGATGTGAGTACCATCATTGATCGCTCCGGGGTCGCCGTGCGGGCCGGCCACCATTGCTGCCAGCCGCTGATGGAGCGGTACGGCGTCAACGCGTCCGTTCGCGCCTCTTTCGGCCTCTACAATACGCGCCAGGAGGTCGATCGCTTCATCGAGGCGCTCGCCAAAGCGAAGGATATGCTGTCATGACCGCGGTTCAGGCTGAGGATCAAAAACCGATGGCACTCCCCCAAGAGACTCTCGACAAGCTGACCGAACAGCTCATCGATGCCTTGAAAACTGTCTACGATCCGGAAATTCCGGTCGATATTTATGAGCTGGGCCTCATCTACAAGATTGATGTGTCGGACGACATGGACATCGAAATCGACATGACCCTGACGGCGCCGGGTTGCCCCGTGGCCGGGGAAATGCCGGGCTGGGTTCAGGAGGCGGTCCAGCAGGTCGAAGGCGTGAAGGCGGTGAAGGTGAATCTAACCTTCGACCCCCCCTGGGACCCGTCCCGCATGTCGGAAGAGGCGCGCCTTGCCTTGAACATGTTCTAAGGCTTGCCTGATACGGTAGCCTCAGCCGCTTTACTGTTTTTTCACGCCCAACCGGATCGAGAGCGCCCATGACTGGCCAGACCTCGCGCAGACCGCGTCCCCAAGCCCTGACGATCACCGATGCCGCGGCCACGCGGATCAAGGAGATCGTCGCGGCATCGAATGACGATATCCTGGGGCTGAAAATCGGTTTAAAGAATGCCGGTTGCGCCGGCATGTCCTACACGCTCGATTATGTGACCGAACGGGGCCCCCTTGATGAGGTGGTCGAAGACAAGGGCGTGACGATCTTCATCGATTCCAAGGCGGTTTTGTTCCTCATCGGAACAACCATGGACTACCGGGTGGAAAAGCTGTCCGCGCAGTTTGTTTTTGACAATCCGAACCAGGTGGACGCCTGTGGCTGCGGGGAAAGCGTCAATCTGCGCCCCGCCAACGACGCCGGCGAGCAATGACGCCCGCGCCGCGCTATTTCGATACTTTGAAGGCCGGCGCGCGCGCGGAATGGGACGCCTACACGACCCATCCCTTTGTGGAGCAGATTGCTGTCGGCAGCCTCCCCG
>CAYYTT010000251.1:0-4005 GCA_964474635.1 uncultured Alphaproteobacteria bacterium
GCCGGCTACACGGAGTGGGCGCCGAACCTGCGCGGTTTCGGCGTGACAACCCGGCCGGCCCGCGTGGAGGACTATGCCCTTGACCACCTGATCGCGGATGTGGCCGGGCTTTATGATGCCGCTTTGGGGCGGGGCCTCGCTCCAAAGGTGCTCATGGCCCATGACTGGGGCGGCATCATCGGTTGGTTCTTCGTGCTGAAGGCCGTGCGCCCGCTGGAACGCTATATCGCCATCAATATTCCGCACCCCACCTGTTTCCAGGAGGGTCTCTGGCGCCAGGGGCAGATGCTCAAATCCTGGTATATCGGTTTTTTTCAGATCCCCGGCCTGCCCGAACGCATGCTGACCGCCAATGACGCGCGCTCCATCGAGCGGATCTTCAAGGGCAGCGCGACGCGTCCGGAGAATTTCCCCCCAGAAGTAATCCGGCACTACAAGGACAATGCCCTGATCCCCGGCTGCGCGACCGCAATGCTGAATTACTACCGGGCCGGCTGGCGCATGCCCGATCGCAAGCGTCTCATGGCGGAGGATCTGACGACGGATATTCCCACCCTGCTGCTCTGGGGCGAGGAAGACGTGGCCCTCGGCGTGCACCTGACCGAGGGGACCGAGCGCCATGTGCCCAATCTGACCCTGGCGCGCCTGCCGGGGGTCTCCCACTGGGCCCAGCAGGATGCACCGGACCTTGTCAATCGCCACATCGCTGCGTGGCTGGGGATCGGATGAGGGCGACGGGGTCCGATGATGCGGTCTGACCGAACCAAGCCACACGGGGACGGCCATTGAGTGTACGCCTGCAGACCTTCGGCACCACGGCGCGCACCTGGCGCCGCCTGCGCGATGGTGTGCTTGGGGCACCCGCCGCCGCCTTGACGTGGCTTGCCAAGGAGGCCGAAGCCGAGCGCCGGCAATGGGCCCTCTGGCTTCCGGTCGTGTTTGGGGCCGGAATTGCGCTTTACTTTGCCTTACCGATCGAGCCGCCGGTCTGGATGTGTGTGCTGATCGTCCTTGCCCTGTGGTGCGCGCGCACTCTGGTTCTCGCCGCGCCCGCGCGCAGCGCACTGGGCCTTGTCCTGTTGGTGGCGCTGGGTCTGTGCGCGGGCAGCCTGCGCACGGCCCTCGTGGCCGCGCCCGTGATCCCCAAGCGGATCGGTCCGGTGGAGGTTGCGGGCACCTTGCGGCGGATCGAGCACCGGGCCGATGGCAGCCAGCGCCTGCTCATCCGGCCGGACCGGATCGAAACGGTGGCCGCGGCGGACCATCCGCACACGGTTCGGGTTTCGGTGCGTCAGGAAAGCCCGGCCATCGCGCCCGGCGACCATGTGACGGTGCGGGCAATCCTGCGCCCGCCGCCGGGGCCGATTGCGCCCGGCGCCTTTGACTTTGCCCGAGATGCCTGGTTCCAGCGGCTGGGCGCCGTGGGCTACGCCGTCGCCGTGCCGGTCCGCGGGCCGCCGTCACCGGCGACCGGGCCGGCTAATTGGGCCGCCCAGCGGCTTGCCGCCGCGCGCCATGGTCTCTCCCAGTCGATCCGCGCAAGCCTGCCCGGCCCGGCCGGGGCAGTGGCCGCGGCCGTGATCACGGGCGACCGCTCCGGTATCCCCAGGGAGGATCTGCAGGCCTTGCGCGATGCGGGGCTTGCCCATCTGCTGGCCATCTCGGGCCTGCACATGACGGCAATCGCGACGCTGATCTTCTTTGTGGTGCGGGCCGGTCTTGCCCTCATTGAGCCCGTGGCGTTGACCCAGCCGGTGAAAAAATGGGCGGCGCTTGCCACTCTGGTCGGGGCGGCGGGCTATCTGGCGCTGTCGGGGGCATCCGTCTCCACCCAGCGGGCCTTCATCATGGTCCTGATCGCCATGATTGCCATTTTGTGGGACCGGCCGGCGATTTCCCTGCGCACAGTCGCGGTCGCCGCCCTGGTCATCCTTGTGATGCGCCCGGAAAGTCTTGTTCAGGCCGGCTTTCAGATGTCCTTTGCCGCCGTCACGGCACTGATCGCCGTGTACGAATGGATCCGGCGTTTGTCCGCCTCGACAGGGCCGGGGGGCGCGGATGATCTGGGGGAGGGCCGCGCCGCGCCGCGCGAGCCGCCGGGCCTGGCGCGCCGTCTTGCCGGGGCCCTAGCCGGCATTGCCGCCACGACGGTGATCGCGAGCGCGGCCACGGCGCCCATCGCGGCGTTTCACTTCAATCGGCTTGGACAATTGGATGTGCTCGCCAATCTGGCGGCCGTCCCGGTATTTTCCCTTGCCGTGATGCCCATGGGGCTCCTCTCCCTGGCGGCCATGCCCTTTGGCCTTGAGGGCGCACCCTTATGGATCATGGGCCGGGCCATTGAGCTTATTCTCGCCATCGCCCATGACGTGGCGTCCTGGTCCTTCGCGACCCGCCTGATCGCCGCCAGTCCCGGATACGCGCTTGGGCTTGTGATCTTAGGCAGCCTTTGGGTGTTGCTCTGGACGCGGCCCTGGCGCTTAGGCGGCTTTGTCCCCATGGCCGCGGGCTTTGTTTTGGCCTGGGGCGCGCAGCCACCCGATCTGCTCGCCGACCGTGCCGGGCGCCAGGCGGCCTTTCGCGATGCGGATGGGCAGCTTGTCCTGATGACCGGGACGCGGGAGCGGTATACAGCCGGGCAATGGCTGCGGCGCGATGGGGACGCGCGGAGCGCGCGGGAGGCGGCGGGACGCACCGAAACCGGCGAACCGGCGCGCGATCTTTGGGTGTGTACGAATGATCTGTGTGCCGCTGAGACAAGCCGGCTGGGGCCGGTCGTCTGGGTCAAGAACGATGAGGCCCTCAAGCGGGTCTGCGCGCCGCAGGCCGATCCGGCAATGGTTGCGATGGGCGAGGCGGCAATGGGGCCGCGGATCCTGCTGGCCTCCGTGCCCGTGCGCGGCGCCTGCCCGGGACCCACCTTGATCATCGACCGGTTCGATATTGCGTTTCAGGGGCCGGCGGCCGTGTGGGCGCCCGCGCCCGGCGGCGCGCTGCGCGTCGAGACGGCGCGGGACCGGCGCGGAGAAAGACCCTGGGTACAGCCCGTTCGGCAGGACTATCACAGACCCCGTCCGCGCCATCCGTGAGACTGGTGGTCTTAAGACTGGCGGTCTGCTGCCGGAGAGCCTTGCGTTATGGCAGCGGGCAAGAAATCCAGATCAGTCTGTGTCCAGCCTGCCGCCGCAGTGTTTTGGGTTCGCTCACCCGCCGCCATCGGACCTTTTGGGGTGCTCCGCAAGGGGCGCGCAGCGGCACCGCGCTTAGTAGTGACGCAGAAGACCGACCAGGCGGCCCTGCACCTGGATGCGGTCCGGACCGTAAATCCGGGTTTCGTAATTGGGATTGGCCGCCTCGAGCGCGATCGTATCGCCGCGCTTGCGCAGCCGTTTCAGGGTGGCCTCGTTTTCTTCGACCACGAAGGCCACGACGATTTCGCCATTGCTGGCCGTGTCGCACTGCTGGATGACCACCGTGTCGCCATCGAGGATGCCGGCCTGGATCATCGAATCGCCCCGGACTTCGAGCGCGAAATACTCACCCGAGCCAAGCATGGACATGGGCACGCCGATAAAGTGGCTTTGACGCTCGATGGCCTCAATGGGCGTGCCGGCGGCGATGCGGCCCATGACCGGGACCTCGACGCCCCCGTCGAGCCCCGGTGACGCGCTCGCGGGCACGGATTTGAAGGGCCGCTGGCGTCCTGAGTCGGATACGATGCTGGGCTCGAACTTGGCCTTGCGCGGCGGCGCGGTGCGGGGCGTTTCCTGGGGCGCCGCATCGTCCGGCATGCGGCAAATCTCAAGGGCCCGCGCCTTATGCGGCAGGCGCCGGATGAACCCGCGGTCCTCAAGCGCCGTGATGAGCCGGTGGATGCCCGACTTGGAGCGCAGATCCAGCGCCTCTTTCATTTCGTCAAAGGACGGTGAGACCCCCGTCTCGCGGATCCGCTCATAAATGAACATGAGCAGTTCGTGCTGTTTCGGTGTCAGCATGGGCCATCCT
>CAYYTT010000252.1:0-3736 GCA_964474635.1 uncultured Alphaproteobacteria bacterium
CGCCGCACAAGAAGTTCAAGGCGGAAGCCTATATTCTGACCAAGGAAGAAGGCGGCCGTCACACGCCGTTCTTCACCAAGTATCGCCCGCAGTTCTACTTCCGCACGACGGACGTGACCGGCGAGTGCATGCTTCCGGAAGGCACGGAAATGGTCATGCCCGGCGATAACGTGGAAATGGAAGTGGAGCTGATCCAGCCCATCGCCATGGAAGAAAAGCTGCGCTTCGCCATCCGCGAAGGCGGCCGCACGGTCGGCGCCGGCATCGTCGCCAAGATCGTCGACTAGGATCTTTGCCCGCGCGCCGCAACGCGCGGGCATTGGCCGGTCGATTTAAACTGAGGCTTGGGGCCGATCCTTGCGCAGGATCGGCCCCTTCGTTTTTGTGATTTGAGCACGGCCGGGCCAGTGCCCATGGTCCTCTCACAGGGCAAACGACATCGTCCCATCCCGGGAGATGCGTTCCGCCTAAGGAGGATTGTCCCATGCCCCGCCAATCCATCGTTGCCAATGGTCCGGCCGTCCTCATGGCGGCGTTGATCCTGATGCTGGCGCCGAGCGGCCAGTCTGAACGGGCGCTTGCCCACGGCAGTGACGGCGAAACCGTCGCGCCGGAGACTCAATTTCTGCGCAAACGCAGTGTCCACGATGTCGCGGTCACCATCGACCGGCTTGCCGCCGCCATTGAAGGGGCCGGCGCAACGGTCTTTGCCCGCATCGACCACGCCGCCGGGGCGGCCAGGACCGGGCAGACCCTGCCGGCGTCCCAGGTGCTCGTGTTCGGCAATCCGCGCCTGGGCACTCCCTTGATGAAGGCCGCGCCGGAAATCGCTTTCGATCTGCCCATGCGGGCCTGGGCCCATGAGGACGCCGATGGCCAGGTCTGGCTCGTGACTCTTAAGCCGGAGGTGCTGCGCCGCCGTTATGGGGTGGAGGGGCAAGACGCGGTGTTCGCCCGCATGGGCAAGGCCCTTGACCGCCTGACCGATGTCGCCGTGGCCACGGAGTGACGTAGGCATTTAATTCACCCTTTGCCTGCACTCTTCGGTGGTGCCGCGAGGCGATCCGCGCGGTATCGAAGCAAGAACGGTGGGGCGGGGTGCGTAACCCAAGCACGCTGACGCGCCCTGGCACAAGAATGGGGCGCGGCAATGAACTTTGACGTGGAAACGGCCCTTGAGAGCCTGTTTCTGGAAACGATTGGCGGCGCACCGCTCGACAGGCTCGCTGAAATTTGCGCTGTCAGTGGGCGAATTACACCCGCTCTCGCCCAGATCGTCACGCGTCTCGTCCGCCTCCAGTATAATTTTACGGCTTCGACGGAACACCGGGACGGTATCGTCGCCGAGCTGAATGCCCTGTTGCAGGTTTTCGAGGATTCGGTCGCGCTGGCGCTCAGCCCGGCGCCGGCGGATGGGATTGCGTCCCTGACGGCGGCCTTTTCAACGGTGCCTGAGCTCAAAACCTTTCTTGATCCAGCGGTCGTCGAACGGGTCCGCTTGTCGGCGGGCTTGTTTGTGATGACCCTGTCCAATCGGGGCCGCGTCGGCGAGAAGGATTTGTCCCAGTTCCTTCAAGATGCCGAACAACGGGTCGCGCCGCCCTTCGATGCGATCCACCGGGCCCTGTTTAAAATCCTGCGCGACATGGCCGTCTTCGAGCGCACACGCCACGCGGCCGATTGTGGCATGCTGAAGCGTCAGGCTGCGGTGGCGGAGGCGCGCTTTGAGGCGCTGACGGCGCTCGCCGAGCAGCCGGTGGCGCTCATCAATCGCGACGGTGCCGTGGTCTTCACCAACAACGCTTTCCAAAAGCGCGGGGATCTTCTTGTACCAAAGCCAGCCGGCCTTGAGGGTCCCTGTGCTGATGAACCTGCTGAGGTCGATCTGTCTACGGACAGCGCGCTGAGCGAGGGCAAGGGCGAGGGGGCCACATGTGCGCCCAAGATACAGGATCTGAGCGATGGCGGCCGTCTGGCCGTCTGGCCGATGCCGCCCAAGGCCGCGCTTTCGTCCGAAAAGGCCGACGCGCTGCTTTACACCGACAGCCTGACCGGATTGCCCAATCGGATGGCGCTGTTCCAGTTCATCGATGATCGGCTTTCCTCGAGCTTTTCGCCAGACGGCGTCCTGGCTCTTCTTCTTTTGGATCTCGACCACTTCAAGAAGGTCAATGACACCTATGGGCATTCGGTCGGTGATGAGCTTTTGAAGCAAGTGGCTGGCCGCATGCGCGACTGCCTGGACGACAACGATCTGATCGCCCGGCTCGGCGGGGATGAGTTCGCCATCTGTATCGTTTCGGAAAAGGAAGGCTCTGCACAGATCTTTTCCAAGGCGCAGCGTGTGTCAACGGCGCTCGGGGAGCCTTTTACGATCCGCAACTATGTGATCCGCACGGGCAGCAGTATCGGCGTCACGATCTACCCCCATGATCCCGGCAATCGGGATCAGTTGATGCAGAACGCCGACATCGCGCTTTACAAGGCCAAGCAGGCCGGGCGTGGGATTATTGCCCTCTTTGATCGCAACATGCGCCAGGCGCAGGTCAAAAAGCAAAAGTTGGAAGACGATCTTGGCCGCGCCCTGGAAGAAAAGCAGTTCTCGGTCTACTACCAGCCCCAGGTGTCCCTGGAGACCGGGGAGGTGATCGGCGTTGAAGCACTTGTGCGGTGGAACCATCCAGAACTGGGGCTGGTGGAGCCGGGAGCGTTTATCGAGACGGCCGAAGGCACTGGCCAGATCGTTCCCATGACGAATTGGTTGATCTCGCAGGCCTGTCAGGACGTGCGGTATTGGTCGGAACAGGGCTATTTTTGCGGCGGTGTTTCGGTGAACATTTCGCCGGTGCATTTTGCCCATTCCGGACTGATTTCAACCATTCGCGATGTGTTGGCGGCGACCCGCATCGATCCGCGCTCGCTCGAACTTGAGATCACGGAAACGGCCATTCTCGATCAACGCTTTGATCCGGGGACCATCCTGGAGGAGTTGAAAGACCTCGGCGTGCGCATCGCCATCGATGATTTCGGCATGGGCTATTCATCGCTCAGCCGACTGAAGACCATGCCCATCGATCGTCTGAAGGTGGACAAATCCTTTGTCCGCGACATGGCCCTCGACGACAAGAATCATGCCATTGCGGCGACGATCATCAATCTCGGCCATAGTCTGGATGTGGCGGTCATTGCCGAAGGTGTGGAGAGCGCGGAACTGTTCCGATTGATCAAGCAAATCGGCTGTACGGAAGTGCAGGGCTATTTCATCAGCCAGCCCTTGCCGAAGAATGAGGTCAGTGCGTTTTTGGAGGCTCACGATCCGAGCAAGATGCTGGCGCATCTCTTGGATCAGTCCCAGGCGGCGTAGAGCTGTTTCCCGTTCAAACGGGGCCCGGGCTTTTGTTTTGTTTCGCTCGCGCGCGCCCACACAGGCCCTTTTGGGGCGCTGCGCGAGGGCGGCGCAGGGGCACCGGGCCGTGGTCACGGCCTGTGTTCGTGACCCAACTGGATCGGAAAATGCCGCGAGCGCGGTGGGCGAGAAATCGGGACCAATCTGGGTCCAGCGCGGTGTGCATTTATCGCTAAGGGCATTGAGCCAGGGCTTGCGGAACCCTGCGCCGTCTCGCGATTCGCTGCTGAAGTGTGTGCGTTGCTGAGATAACAGCGTGCCGCCCTGGGTGGGGATGGCAGGAGTGGCAGGATTCGAACCCGCGGCCCTCGGTTTTGGAGACCGATGCTC
>CAYYTT010000253.1:0-3653 GCA_964474635.1 uncultured Alphaproteobacteria bacterium
CGAATAATGATTCAAGCTCCTTGGAAGGAGTTTGTCGATGTCCAAGGCGCATTTTTGGCTCTCAGAAGAGCAGTTTTCCAAGCTTGAACCCCATTTGCCGAGCGATACTCGGGGCGTTCCACGCGTAGATGATCGGCGTGTGATCAGCGGGATTGTGCATGTTTTGAAGTCGGGCGGGCGCTGGGTCGATGCACCTTCAGCGTATGGTCCGCACAAGACGCTTTATAACCGGTTCGTGCGCTGGGCGGAGAAAGGCGTTTGGACGGAAATCTTCCATGCCTTGGCCTGTGCAGGTGGTCCGCCCGCTCATGTCCTGATTGATTCCACGGCGGTCCGGGCGCATCGCTGTGCTGCGGGCGGAAAAGGGGGGAGAAAAACCAGGCGGTTGGCCGCTCAAGAGGCGGGCGCACGACAAAAATCCATGCACTGACGGATCGCTTGTGCCGCCCTATTGCCTTTGTGCTCACGGGTGGGCATGTACCCGATTGCGTGGCCGCTGATGCCCTCCTGGATCTGATGCCGCCCGCCAAGCTCCTGCATGGCGATAAGGGCTATGACAGCAACAAGGTCCGCCAAAAAATCCAGGACATGGGCGCGGTTCCCAACATCCCACCCAAAAAGAACCGACGCTGGAAGAATTGCTTCTCGCCCTATCTCTATCGGGATCGAAACGCCATTGAGCGCATGTTCGGGCGCCTCAAGGACTTCCGCCGCATCGCCACGCGATACGACAAACTCGCTCAAAACTTCCTGGCTGCCGTCGCACTCGCCGCTACCGTCTGCTACTGGTTATGAGTCCCGAGCCTAAAAACCAGTGTTTCCTATCCGGTGGATCTGGTTTCGCGAAGACAAGAGTCCTGCCGACACAGATGTCATGCTTTATGGATTGCCGATCCGGTCTGAACGCGGAATACTCAAGGCCACTTTCACTGTCGCAAAAGCTAGGCGAGAAACAATCCGCCGTCTAACATCGGGCCTTTGGGGGCACTCCGCGAGGGCGGCGCAACAGCGCCGGGCAACGGTCGCGGCCTTGAACGCGGCCCGGACTTATCGCCCCGCGGACTTATCGCCCCGCACTGTGGGCGTCGATGGGGCATTTGGAAAACAGGAATTGGGCCGAGAGGACTCGGGCCAATGGGGATGGCAGTCAGCCCAACGCACTTGTTCCGTCCGGCGCAATTGTTCCGTTTCGGGACAGCACTATGGGCATAAGATACGTTACTTTCCAGAACCGTTTCACAAGGTGCAACCATGAAAATGTACATCAAAAGTCTAATGGTCGATGATCAGCAGAAGGCCCTTGATTTCTACACGAAAACACTGGGCTTCAAGGTCAAACAGGATGTTCCGGCGGGGGAATATCGATGGATCACCGTGGTGTCCACGGAAGAACCGGACGGGGTGGAACTGGGCCTTGAACCCAATGTGCACCCGGCGGCACAAACCTTTCAGAAGGCCATGAAGGCGGACGGCATTCCCTTCACGGCCTTCAGCGTCGATGACATGGAGGCCGAAGTGAAGCGGCTTACGGACGCCGGAGTGACCTTCACCCGGCCGCCGACGACTGACGGTGACGTGACATACTCCATCTTCGATGACACGTGCGGAAACCTCATTCAGCTGATCCAGGCGAATTCGTGAACCCCATGCCATGGGGCGGTATCACGCCCGCTCCATGGCACTTTTCATCCTGTGCGGATGATTTTACAGAACCTGGTGCAGATCATATTCGACGCCGCCGGGGATGAGCTTGCCAACGCCGATGGCGAGAATATGGTTGAGCCAGGCGTGGGGGCTGTCGGAGGGCGCCTCGAAGGTGGGCGCGCTGCGGAAGTAATAGCTGTCCGGATCAAGGGCGGCGAGGGCTTCCGGGTCGGCCAGGGCGCCCATGGCCTCCGGCGGCATGACCAGGCGCCCGCCATAACTCACATAGATCGGCGTGCCGTCTTCCGCGATCACGGCCGCGCGCACGTCGAGCCGGATGGAGCCGTCGCCCCGGATCATGAACCAGTCCCCACCGGACTTGGCCACCGTGCCCTTGAAGCGCGGGCCTTCCACCGTGCCGCCCACGATATGGGCAATCATCCGTGTACCCTCGGGTGTGGTTCCAATGGGCAAGGTGGGCTGCTCAAGCTGGGCCTTAAAGCTGGCCAGAAACTCGGTCTTCAAAGCGCGCATGGGGGATCCTCCGTCAGGTCATGGTTTCCACGTCTTGTCCACAGAGTATCGGCCGCGCGGAAAGGCCTGTCACGCCCCCTGAGCGCCGGCCGCGCCCGCGAGATCGGGGCCATGCGGCACGCTCAAAAGCGGTGGTAGGCTGAAACTGGCCAGGGTATCCGCGCCTTGCGGCAGCCCCGGTTTGTCTCCAGAGAGGGATCGGCAGATGAGATATGTCTTGCTTGCGCTTGCACTTTTTGTTTGTGCCGGCGCCCGCGCGCAGTCGCCGTTCGACGGCGCGTGGGATGTCGTCGTTGACTTCGACGGCGGCTCGTCCGCCGGGGTCATGCGCCTGTCAAGCGATGCCGGAGCCATAACCGGCACGTCGGAACCCCTGGACGAAAACCAATTTTTTCCCCTCGACATAGCCGGCCAGTCCAGCGGCGAAAGCACGGACCTGACATTCCGGTTCCAGGATCAGCTGGTCGGACGCGTCACCGTCGAACGGACGGGCGGTGCCTTGCAGGGGGCCGGAACGCTTTACAGTGTTCCTGTCACACTGTCGGCCAAACCCTCTGACCGGACCTTCCGGGCGCCGACCGTTCACGATTTCGTCCCGACCACGTTCGAACTGCAGTACGAAAGCCGGCGCGAGCCGGTGCTTTCACTCGTTCCCGGGGACCGGGTGCGCACAAGTCTCCTCGACAACCGGGGCCAGGACGCCGCCATGGACTGGAAGGCCATGCCGGGCAACACCTTGACGGGCCCGTTCTTCATCGAAGGCGCCATGCCGGGTGATACGCTGGTGGTGCATCTGAACACGGTCAAGCTCAACCGTAAGACTGCGAAAATGTATAGCAGTGTGCTGAACAAACATGCCGTGCAGGCGGATCACATCCAAACACCCATTGAGGGATGGGGGCGGACATGGCGCCTGGACCTGGAAAAGGGCACGGCCCATATCGAGGCGCCGGGCTCAGCCGTTGAAGACCTCACGCTTCCCCTTGCGCCCATGGTTGGCTCCATCGGCGTGGCGCCTCCGCTCAACATGGCGCTTTACGCGGGCGATCTGTGGATCCATGGGGGCAACATGGATTACCGGCGGTTCGGGGAAGGCACAACGATTTACATCCCCGTTTACCGCGCTGGCGCGTATCTCGTCCTTGGCGACGGCCACGCGTTACAAGGCGACGGGGAAATCAGCGGCCAGGGTCTTGAGACGTCCCTTGATGTGGAGTTCACGGTCGATCTCATTCCGGACCAGAGGGATGGTTATTTGTGGTCGGAAAATTCCGAATTCGTCATGGTCCACGGCATTGACAGCACCCTCGACAAGGCACTGCAGGTGGCCACGACAGGGCTGTCACGGTGGCTAAAGAGCCGGTACGGCTTAAACGACTCGGAGATTGCCGCGGTGCTCAGCCCCGCCATTGAATACGACATTGCCGTCATCGTGAATTCCAGGCCGCATGTGGTGGCACGGTTGCCATAGCGGG
>CAYYTT010000254.1:0-3644 GCA_964474635.1 uncultured Alphaproteobacteria bacterium
GGTCGTCACCGATATGCGGTGCGCGAGGAAACTGGGGCTATCATCGTGGCCCATGGCAAGGCCCCAACGCACGCCCCCCATGAAGGCTAGAAGCACGGCGGCGAGCGCGATCATCAGGGTTAAGATCATGTCCATGATCTCGGTCTCCCCGAGCCAGATCGCCGTCGCGCAGACCACGAAGGGCAAAGCCCCCAGATAGCCGAGCGCCGCCGCCGGTTCGGGAATACGCCCCCGATCCTCGTCCTCGTCCTCAAAGTCTCTAAGATCCGGCATGGCTGTCCCCTTCCTCCGCGTCAAAACCCACGGCGGCACTATAGCGGCCGGCGCGGGATTTTCTGCACCCCTTCCACGGCGCGCGCCAGCGCAGGCTCATTATGGTCGATTGAACACCGAGGCGGCGGCAAGCCCGAAGCCCATGGCCGCGCCCACCGCGAACAGGCCATAGAGCAGGGGCGCGCCATGGGCGAATTTGTGCAAGGCATCCTCGATCCCCGACTTCTGAACGACAATGGGGATGGTCTGGGCCGTCACGACTTGCCCGTTTTGCAGGGCGAACACCGCCGCCGAATAGCGTCCCACGGGGGCCTGGGAGGGCAGGTCCAGGGTCGCGTGGAACAGGCGTCCGTCGCGCAGGCGCACCGGCTCGGCCTGGGCAACGAACAGGCCTTCGTCCTGTTTCAGGCGGACAAGCGCCTCGCGGAACATTTTTTCTTCCGGCGCTTCGGCCGGCCGGGCGATGCGGCCCGCCGCCTCAAAGCTCAAGCCATTTCGGGCAAGCACGCCCGGCCCGGCCACAAGGTCGAGGGAGCGGTTGCTGGCCAGGGACAGAAAGCTTGGCACGTCCTCGAAAGCGGCCATGTGCCGGTTCACCCAGACACCGGCCACCCGTTCCTTTTGCCGCACCGTGACGACTTCCGGAGGCCCCTTCAGGATCACCACGATGTCCGTCGGCGGAGGAGGTTTCACGAGGAACCCATCATCGTTACGGTCCGCCGTGCTCGGGTCGAACACCCCGAAAATGTGGATCTTTTTGCCAGCAAAGCTCTGGTCGATCCGCACCAGATACTCCGATACGTCCGCCATCAGGCGATCGGCCGCGCCGAGCGGGCTCGCGGCCGCCAAACCCGCGAGCGCCAGCACAAGGCCCAGGAAGGACATGCGTGCGATGGACCGGCTCATGGTGTGAACCCGCCGGCGAGGCTGAAGGGATCGGCTGGCACGGCCACAAGATCGTAGGCCAGCTTCAGGCACACCGCGAGCACGAGCGCGCCGAGGAGGGCGCGCAATTGCTCGCTTTTGAGTTTCGAACCGATCGTGAGGCCGAACTGCACGCCGATCACGCTGCCGATCAGCAGAATGAGGGCGAGCACAAAATCCACGGTCTGGTTGAGTACGGCGTGGAGAATGGTCACGAAGGCCGTCACGAACAGGATCTGGAACAGCGATGTGCCGACCACCACATTGGTCGGCATGCGGAGGAGATAGATCATTGCCGGCACCATCAGGAAGCCCCCGCCCACACCCATGATCGCGGCCACCACGCCCACAATCAGACCGAGCGACAGGGGCAGCAAGGCGCTGATATACAAACGCGATGTTTTGAACCGCATCTTGAAGGGCAGGCCATGGACCCAGCTGTGGCGCTGGGACTGTTTGGCGGAGGAAGCACGCCGGCCATAGTGCTTGGCGTACATGGTGCCCAAGCCCTCGGTGACCATCATGGAGCCGACGACGCCCAGAAGCGCCACATAGGACAGCGTGATCACAAGCTCGATCTGGCCCATGGCGCGCAGGAGCGCGAACAGCCAGACGCCCAGGACGGAGCCGACCGCACCGCCGGCCAGCAGCACCAGCCCCATGTGGAAATCGACGTTTTTTCGGCGCCAATGGCCGATTACACCGGTCACGGAGGAGGCCACGATCTGGTTCGCACCCGTCGCGACCGCTACGGCGGGGGGAATGCCATAGAAGATGAGCAGGGGCGTGATCAGGAACCCTCCGCCCACTCCAAACAGGCCCGACAGAACGCCCACGCCGCCGCCCATGATGAGCACGACGGCCCAATTCACCGAGAGTTCTGCGATTGGTAAATGCAAATGCAACATGGCACGCCGGACCATCCACGCGAGCATTCAGTCGGAACGCGGCTCGCCCGGCCGGCACCGTTCGAACGTCCCCCGGCTTGAATCGCCCCCAGCACAAAGTGGAAGTATGAGCCGCCACACGTCGTGTCGCAACTCCTGCGCTTCTTCATTTCAGACCCGGCAGGTCCGATCAAGGGTCTTCGCGACGGGCCAGGAGCCAAAGACAGGGCCTGCACGTGACGGCAGAAGCGACGGGGCGCGCCAGTTCTGACGGGCTCAGCGCTGCGTCCGCGGGCGCGTGACGGCCGCCTCGCGCAGTTCCGCGATCAGGCGCGCCGATACCGCGCCCGTGGTGGCCAGACCGTAATCCCGTTCGAAGGCCCGGATCGCCTCCCGGGTTTTGGCCCCCAGAAGGCCGTCGATCTCCGACACGCCATAGCCAAGGGTGCGGAGCAATGTTTGGGCTTGGATCACGTCATCCTGCGGCAGATCGTCCTGAAACAGACCATTGGCGGCGGGATCGAGCACGCCGGGAGTCCACCGCGCCGCCGCCCGGCGCACCGCTCGCCCTTCGCCGCCCAGTTCACCGGCGAGGCTATCCCTCTGGAGGGCGGCTTCCCCGTCTCCCTGCGCCGCGGCGATCGAAAACCAGCGATAGGCCTCGCTTTTGCTCTCCGGCAGGCCCCGGCCGCGCAGGTGCATCACGGCAAGATTGAACTGGGCATCGGTCACGCCGAGTTCGGCGGCCTGCTCGAACCAGTAGGCGGCGAGGGTATCGTCCTTGATCCCGCCGAGGCCGTTGGCATAGAGCACGGCAAGACTGTGCATGGCGGCGCGGTTGCCTGTCCGGGCCGCCGCTTCGAACAGGCCGCGGGCGCGAACCGGGTCCTGGGGCACCCCCCGGCCTTCCTGGTAGAGCGTGCCCAGATAAAACTGCGCAATCGTCAGTCCCCGGCGCGACGCCTGGTCAAGGAGCCGCGCCGCGCTTTCATCGGCGTCCTGTCCGTCGCCGTTGCGCAACAGGTCCATGGCCTCTTCGAACTGGCGCCGGGCCGACGCATCTTGTGCCTGAAGGCCCGTGGCGGCACTGGCGCCAGGGGCCGGCCCCGTGCCGGCCACCGAGCCTGGTGTCCCCCTGGTGAGGTCCGCGATGGAGCGCACCGGAGACAGGGACCCTGGGGGAATTTCGGCCTCATCGTCATAGCCAGGGTCATTGTCGGATGCGCCGCCGAAGGAGGGGATCCTTGCGCTGCTTTGAGTGCCGTCGGGCGCTGAAAATGCCTCCGAAAGGCTGTCCGTGGACGGCATTGAGGCGGCGTCGGCAGGCCGGGGCGCGGCGGCGGGGAAGAGGCGGGATGGAGAATCCGGCGCGTTCGCGACCAGGTAGGCACCGAGCCCGCCGGCAATGGCGAGCACACCGAGGGCCGCGCCGCCCAGCCAGAATGCACGGGCATTCCCGCGCGTGCGCGCCAGAAGCTCCGGCACGGGACGGTCATCGCCCTCGCCTTCGCCCTCGCCCTCGTCCTCATACTCCCCATCATACCGGTCGAGTCGCGCATC
>CAYYTT010000255.1:0-3499 GCA_964474635.1 uncultured Alphaproteobacteria bacterium
GCTGTTCGACATCGACTGGCAGGGCGCCCAGCAACTTGAACGCAATGCCCGCAACGACCTTGTCCGGGTGTTCATCCTTCCGCCCTCCACGGAGGAACTGGAGGCCCGGCTTCGTGCCCGCGCCAAGGACACGGACGATGTGGTCGCCAAGCGCATGGCCAAGGCCGGCGACGAAATGAGCCACTGGGCCGAATATGACTATGTGATCGTCAATCGAGACCGGGACGAGGCCCTTGCACAGGTCATCGCCATCCTGACCTCCGAGCGCCTGCGCCGTACCCGCCAGATCGGCCTCTCCGATTTCGTCGCCGCGCTCCGACAAGGCACACCGTTGCCCAAGGCGGGGTGAGGGACGCTAGAGCCCATTCAATGATCTCCGAGTCATTGAATGGGCTCTAGCGTATTGATTTTGAGCGCTTTCCGGGCGGAAAACCGCATACACTTTTCCTGAAAGCGCTCTGGCGTCTCACCGATGTCGTGCTCGAATTGAACCCCTTCAGGGACCGTTGGCCAGCCCCGTCATCCCGAGTGAAGCGAAGGGATCCAGAAATGATGGGCACGGAGGAGGTGGTCCTCAACGGTCAGTCCTGACGCATCGGCGGCGGAGGAGTTTTTTCTCAGTATCGAGTGTGATTGGTAGGCAGAGTGTCTACCAATCAGCGTGACTATGGGGACGCGGTGAGTGCCAAGTCCCGCATTGCGCATCCGATCCAAGAGACATGGCGAGCGCACGCGAAGCCATCCAGGGCCACACCCTGCGTGCCCGCCGCTCTGGATCGCTTCCCTTCGGTCGCGATGACGACGGGGGTGGTGAACAACCAGGTCCGAATGACAGCGCGGGACTGTGTAAAAGCCAGTCCAGCACCCAAAATTCCCCAGCCCCCTCATCCCGAGCACGGTTCGACGCGATTGCGAGGATATGACAGACGCGTTCAAAGCACTCTCAGAAAAACGGGGTGGTTGAGCTATGCCGCCGGAGGGGTGTTGCCCAGTCCTGGCCGGAGGTGCGCAGGGCGCCGGCTTCGCGGATGGCCTTGATGGTCGGGTAGCCGTTGACGGCCATCATGAGGTCGGCTTCGGCGAGAATGCATTTGAGCACATGGGCCGCGCCGGCGGCGCCCTCCAGGGCAAGGCCGTAGAAGAAGGGCCGGCCGACGCCGACGGCGGTTGCCCCAAGCGCCAGTGCCTTCACAACGTCCGTGCCCGACCGGATGCCGCTGTCGAACAGGACCGGGAGCTTACCGGCGCCCTCGACCACGTCGGGCAGCATGTCGATGGCCGCGATGCCGCCATTGGCCTGACGCCCACCATGGTTTGAGCAATAGATCCCGTCGGCGCCCGCATCCACGGCGCGTTTGGCGTCATCCCGGTGGCATATACCCTTCAGCACGATGGGCATCTTGGTGACGGAGCGCAGCCAGGGCATGTCGTCCCAGGTCAGCACACGGCCGAAGGTGCCTGAAAATGTCCGTATGGCCCCCACCGGATCGTCCTCGACCGGCTTGCCGAGCATTTCAATAAAGCGCGGGTCGGAGAAATAGTTCTGCAAAACATGGCCGCGCAGTTGTGGGAAGTTCGAGGCATTCAGATCGCGCGGCCGCCAGCCGGTGACCCAGGTGTCGAGCGTGACCACAAGCGCCTTACAGCCGGCCTGTTCGGCGCGGGCAATGAGGCTTTCGGCGAGTGCATTGTCCTTCGGCGTATAAAGCTGAAAGAAGGACGGGGTCTGCCCGCAATGGGGATAAACCTCCTCCATGGGATTGTTCATCAGGGTGGTGCCGCAATAGGGCACATCGGTCAGCGCCGAGGCCTGTGCGGCCGCGATGTCGCCCTGCCGGTCCGGGGTCGCCAGGCCCGTCACGCCCACCGGCGCCATGAAGAGCGGGTGGGGCAGGCGCATGCCGAACAGGTCGATCGACAGGTCGCGCTGGCTCGTGTCGACCATCATACGGGGCACCATGCCCCAATGGGCGAAGGCCTCCGCATTGCGATCCTGGGTCAGTTCATCACCGCAGCCGCCTTGCACATAGTTCAGCACATGGGCGGGGAGGGCGGCCATCGCCCGTTTCACCAGCGTGGCAAAATCCGTTGGCATGGTGGGCAAGACCCCGGACAGGCCTTGGTAATAGATTTCCAGTTGAAAGTCGCCATAGCCGGCCATGATCGTTGTGCCTCCCAGTGGACTGCGTTTTTTGATGTCTGTACGGATTGTTGGTGTCAGTCGTCTTTTTCGCCCTGGCCGTTGGCGCCGAGGGAGCGCGCGCGGGCCTTCAATTTGGCGCGCACGAAAGAATTGGCAAAGGTCAGGGCCACGCCCGTGAAGGTGAAGCCGAGCAGATAAACCGCCTCAAGCGTCAACGGAAAAATGTCGAGGGGCACACGATCGAGATAGGCGCGGACCTGCTCGGCATGGGCCACGTCCGGATACGCACGGATTTGCAAAATGATGGCTTCGAAATAGCCATAGGCCGTGGACAGACCCAGATAGTTGAGGAACAGGAAGGCTGAATAGATCGCCATCGCGGTGAGCCGTTCCAGGATGGAGACGGGCCGGTCGACGGCGATGAGGCCGCCCAGGATTGCCAGGTGAATCCACAGAAAGAAGTTCCACAGGCTGTCGATCTTGCTCCATTGGGATGCCGCAATGTCGAGCAGTTCGTAGAGCGACAGGGCACTGTCGATCTCCATGGTGCCGTCTCCCTGGTGTTAATCCCGCCGGACCAGTGCCTCAGGTCTTGGTGATGGCATCCTCGAACAGGCGGGCATAATCATCCGGGCTCGGCTTGACCGGATTGGTGGCCGTGGCCAGATCGTCGACCGCTTCGGGGACGAGGTCGGGAATGCGCTGGGTCGTCAGGCCCATCTCGCCAAGATTTTTCGGCAGGCCGAGCCTCGCGTTCAGATCCTCGATCATGTCGGCAAGGTCCGCCTGGGGCTTCAAGCGCAGGGCATGACGGATGCGGTTGTATTTTTCAGGCACATGGTCGGCGTTGAAACGCAAGACCGTCGGCATAATGACAGCGTTCAGCGTGCCGTGGTGCAGGCGCAGATCCTTCAGGCGTCCGGCCGAATGGGCCATGGCATGGATGGAGCCGAGCCCCTTGGAAAAGGCGAGGGCCGCCTCGGTGGAGGCCATCATCATCTGCCAGCGGGCCTCGCGGTCCGAGCCGTCCGTCACGGCCCGCTCCAGATTGCCCATGGCGATGGCACGTTCCACGGCATCGAGCGCGATGGCTTCCGCGGGCGGATTAACGGCCGGCGACAGGATGGCCTCGATCCCGTGGGTGACCGCATCCATGCCCGTGGCGGCCGTCAGGCGCGCCGGTAGGCCGAGTGTCAGCTCCGGATCGCAGATGGCGCGGGAGGCCAGAAAGCGCGGCGAGACCAGGGTTCGCTTACGCCCGTCCCGGGTGATCACCACAAAGCCGTTGGAGACCTCGCTGCCCGTACCGGAGGTCGTGGGCACGGCGATATAGGGCGCTGTCGGAGCATATTTGCC
>CAYYTT010000256.1:0-3457 GCA_964474635.1 uncultured Alphaproteobacteria bacterium
ACATGGTAGGCGGATTGATAACACGGTGAAGGAACCGATCGGCATGTGGCGCACCAAGGCCCAGGCGGGAGCCGTATGCTCCGTGCCATGCCGCCCTGGACGGCTTCGCCGCGATGCTCCTCGCAGTGACGGTGGGGGTGCACGATCAGACCGCTCCCATCCCATGCCCCACACCGCCAAGGACACATTCCTCAGAAGGACCGCACCATGAACATCACCAACCGCGTAACCGACATCCTCGGCACGGATTATCCAATTGTCCAGGCACCCATGGGCTGGATCGCGCGGGCCAAGCTTGCCTCGGCCGTATCCAATGCGGGCGGCATGGGGATCATCGAGACGTCCTCGGGCGAACTCGATCAGATCCGCCAAGAAATCAAAGCTATGCGTACCCTGACCGACAAGCCCTTCGGCGTGAACATCGCCCAGGCCTTCGTGCGCGATCCGGAGATCGTCAAATTCGTCATCGACCAGGGCGTGCGCTTCGTCACCACCTCCGCCGGCGACCCGACACGGTATTGCGCGCAATTGAAGGAAGCCGGCCTGACGGTGTTCCATGTGGTCCCGACCCTTGCCGGCGCGCTGAAGGCCATCGAGGCCGGAGTGGACGGACTTGTGGTCGAGGGCGGCGAAGGCGGCGGTTTCAAGAACCCCCAATCGGTGGCCACGATGGTGCTCCTGCCGCTGATCTGCTCCAAGGTGGACGTGCCGGTCATCGCCGCCGGCGGGTTCGTCGACGGCCGGACCATGGCGGCGGCCTTTGCGCTGGGTGCGGAGGGTATCCAGATGGGCACGCGCATGGTCTCGGCCGCCGAAAGCCCCGTGCACGAGAACTGGAAAAGTGCAATTTTGGAGGCCAAGGAAACCGACACGGTGTTCTTGAACAAGTTCGGCCGCCCGGCCTTACGCGCGCTGCGCACGCAAAAAACGTCGCGTTTGGAGCGGGAGGCACCGGAGAATATCATGGCCGAATTCGGCAATGCCCTGGACCTCTATTTTGGCGGCGATATGGAAGCATCCATCGCGCTGTCAGGACAAGTCTGTGGGCGGATCGATGCGGTCAAGCCCGTTTCTCAAATCCTCCAGGAAACCATGGCGCAGTTCCATCAGACCCTCGGTGCCCTCAACACACAGTATGGACAGCCATGACCACTGGCGGCGTCAAAACAGGGAGATGACGAGAAAAAGAGCCAACGCGGCGCCCCCCACGGGCACCAGAAGGCGCGCCGCCTGCACGGCGTCCTCATTGGAGAGGGACAGACCGTCCGTGAGCCGCGTATCGAACCAGGGCTGGCTTGCGTGGCCGGTTGCCAGTGCGACAGCCCAAGATGTGAAAAAGACCGTCTGCCACAGGCCATAGCACAGGATCGGGACGAGCCGCGGCAGACCGCCCCGACCGATCGAACAGGGTCTGTGTGGGGGGGGGCTGTCCGCCCCACCCGTCATCCCGAGCGACAGCGAAGGGATCCAGGGGCCGCGGGCACAGAGCGTGTGGCTTCTGGATTGCTTCGTCGCTGGCGCTCCTCGCAATGACGGTTGTGGGGGGGCTGTCCGCCCCACCCGTCATCCCGCACGACAGCGACGGGATCCAGGGGCGGCGGGCACGGAGCGTCTGGCTTTGGATGGCTTCGTCGCTGGTGCTTTTCTCACTGACGGTTATGGGGCGACCGGGAGGGTCACGGTGGCTTCGAAGCCACCTTCGGGGTGGTTGCGCAAGGTAAGCCGTCCACCGGCGCCTTCGACCAGGCGCAGGACGATGGCAAGGCCAAGGCCTGCGCCGCCCGTGCCCCGGCTGCGCGACCCGTCGACCCGGAAAAAGGGATCGGTGAGCCGGGCCAGCACATCCTCCGGAACACCCTTGCCCCAATCCCTCACGGTAAAGAGCATTTCGTCGGCTACACGATCCACCGTCAACACCGTATCGCCGCCATAGCGCAGCGCATTGTCGAGCAAATTGGCCAGCGCCCGCTTGAGGGCGGTGCGCTCGGCAAGAACGGCGCTCTGCTCAACACCGGGCTTGGCGTTAAAGCGCACCGGATTGCCCAAATCGGCATGGCCGGCGATGAGCTCTTGGGCCAGGTCCACCGGGTCAAGCGCCTCGCGCAGATCCCGCCCGGTGCCGCCGCTCGTTTCGGCGCGGACGGCCAGCAGCGCGTCACTGACGAGATTGGCCATTTCATCAAGATCGCGGACGGCTTTTTCGCGCTGTCCTTCGTCCTCAATGAATTCCGCACGCAAACGAAGGCGCGTGAGATAGGTGCGAAAATCATGGGCGACGGCCGCCAAGGTTTCGCTGCGCTCATGGACGAGCCGGCGGATCCGCTCCTGCATCACATTGAAGCTTTCTGCAAGATGACGGACGGATTTTGGCCCCCGGGTCTCAAGCGGCGGCGCGGACAGATCGTTGGAGAACCTTTGGGCTGCCTCACTCATGCGCGACAGGGAGCGTCCCGTGGCCACCGCGGCCCAAATCAGCAAACCAAGGCAGACCACGCCACAGATGCCGACAAAGACCGCCACAATGCTTTGGACCATCATGCGGCGGTAGGTGGGGCTGGGCTCGACGGCCAGGGCCGATCCGTCCCCAAGGCGCACCACCACAATGTAGGAGTCGATCACGGTGCGCAGGCGCCCCCAATACTCGAATAGGCGCTCCGTGGTTGAGCGAGGCGACCGCCGGTAAACTTGAAACTCCCGCGTCGAGGGCAGAATGGAAGCGAAGGCCTCAATCGCGGTCTGGAACTCCGGTAGCGGTGGCTTCGTCAGAGGTTCGTCAGGATAGTGCTCCAGCAATGTGAAGCGCAGGAATGGCGAGTCCAGCGCGCCGAGAGCTTTTTTCCGGTCGCTTTCCCCGAGACGTTCAAGCAATTCGACGGCGGAGCGGATCTGGTTGACGAGCATCGGCCGGGCCGCATGGTCGAAATCCCTGCCGCCGACAAGAGCGCTCGAGGCCGCGATAATGAGCTGCAACAAAATCATAATGGTCACGACGCCGAAGGCCAGGCGCAGCGCCAAAAACGCACTCACGGTCATCGCCCCTTCTCCCGCACCACTTCGGCGGCGAAAATATAGCCATCGCCCCGCACCGTTTTAATGAGATGGGGCGCGCGCGGATCATCGCCCAATTTGCGGCGCAGGCGCGAGAGCTGGACGTCGATGGCCCGGTCGACGGGGGCCGCGTCGCTGCCCCGGGTCCAATCGAGCAGTTGATCGCGGGTTACGGTGCGCCGGGGATGGCGGGCAAACGCCAGAAGAAGAGCGAATTCTCCGCCCGAAAGCGCAACGGGCCGCCCCTCCGGATCAATCAGGCTGCGTCCCTGCGCGTCAAGACGCCAGTTCTCAAAGCGATAGATCTCTGCGCTTGGGACCGGCGCCTCCTCGGCGCCTTCGCACCCGGCCGCGGGGCGCCGGCCCCGCCCCCCCCCCCCCCCCCCCCCCCCCCCCCCCCCCCTGAAAC
>CAYYTT010000257.1:0-3440 GCA_964474635.1 uncultured Alphaproteobacteria bacterium
CTATGGGCGCCAGAAGGGACACACGGAAATCTACCGCGGCGCGGAATATGCCATAAGCTTCTTGCCCAAATTAAAGCTGGAAGTGGTCGTGCCCGATGACCTGGTCGAACAGGCCATCGAGACCATTCAGAACACGGCTCAGACCGGAAAAATCGGCGACGGCAAGATCTTCGTCCTCAACGTGGAGCATTCGGTTCGTATCCGGACCGGGGAGACCGACGTCGAGGCCCTGTAACCAAGACGGACCTGCGTATTCACATCAGAACGACGTTCGGCCGCCAGGAGCGCTTCGCGCCTGGGGCCAGCGTCCTGCCATGACGGAGGGGTTCATGACCCAGTTCATTTTCCGATGGGCGCCCCTGGGGGCTGCCCTGTCGTTTATCGCCCTGCTCTTCTCAACGGCCCCCGGACTGGCCCAGGACGCGCGCCAGACCATGGTGCCGGCCGAGGTCGCCTATATCTTCAATTCCTTCCTGTTCCTGGTATGCGGCTTCCTCGTGATGTTCATGGCGGCGGGCTTTTGCATGCTGGAGGCCGGCATGGTCCGGTCGAAGAACGTCGGAACCATCTGTGTCAAGAATATTGCGCTTTATTCCATTGCCGGGCTCATGTACATGCTGCTTGGCTATAATCTCATGTATGCCGGTGTCGATGGGGGCTGGATCGGGTCCTTCGGCCTGTGGTCGCCGTCGGATGTTAGCGTGCCTGAGAACATCGCCGGCGCGGCGGCGCGCGATGCCCTGTTCCTCAACGAGGACGGCGATCCCGCTTACGCAAGCACTTCGGACTGGTATTTCCAGATGGTCTTTGTGGCAACGGCCGCGTCCATCGTGTCCGGCACCCTCGCCGAACGGATCCGGCTGTGGCCCTTTTTGCTGTTCGTTGTGGTGCTGACGGGCATCATCTACCCCATCCAGGGGTCCTGGACCTGGGGCGGCGGCTGGCTGGGCGAACTGGGCTTTAAGGATTTCGCCGGCTCGACCATCGTCCATTCGGTCGGCGGCTGGGCCGCTCTGACGGGCGCGCTCGTCCTAGGTCCGCGCATCGGCAAATATGACGCCCTGGGACGGGTCAATCCCATGCCCGCGTCGAGCCTTCCCCTGGCCGCGCTTGGCACCTTCGTGCTGTGGCTCGGGTGGTTCGGCTTTAACGGTGGCTCCCAGCTCACCATGGCCACGGGTCCCGACGCGGCCGCCATCGCCAAAATTTTCGCCAATACGAATACGGCCGCGGCCGCCGGTGTCCTTGCCGCCATGGCCTTGACCCAGATGCTCTACGGCAAAGTCGATCTGACCATGGCCCTCAATGGCGCCCTGGCGGGTCTCGTTTCCATCACCGCCGAGCCGCTGGCGCCAAGCCTGCCCACGGCCGCGTTGATCGGTGCCGTCGGCAGCGCCATCGTCGTGTTCGCCGTGCCACTGCTTGACCGCTTGCGGATCGATGATGTGGTCGGTGCCATCTCCGTCCACCTCATTGCCGGGATCTGGGGCACCCTCGCGGTGGCCATCTCCGCACGGGCCGAAATCGACGGGGTGACCTACTCCTTCTTCGGACAGGTGCTCGTGCAGCTCCTCGGTATTGTCAGCATCGGTCTGTTTGTACTGGTCACAAGCCTCCTCGTTTGGCTCGCCATGCGCTTCACCTTTGGCATCCGCGCACCCGTGGAAGAAGAAGCCATGGGCCTCGACGTGGCGGAGCTTGGCATGGAAGCCTATCCGGAGTTCACGAAGTCCACGTCATAGGCCGCCCACGTCTCTTTTTGAGACACTTCACATCTTCAAGCGCTGACGGCCCCTTCGGCACCCCGCCGGAGGGGCCGTTCCGTATCCGCCCGATTGCGCGGATCGATTTGTTGGTGTATTCACCATAGGCCGAGGACGGCCCGGCACACGGATGAAGCAGTCTCATGATTAGGGGGCAGATCATATGCGCTACGGGGCCGGGCAAAACTGGACCTTTAACTGCCTGCCCGATTATGCCTTTCCGCGCCTGCGCAGCCTGCTGAAGGACCTGGAACCGGGGCTCCAACCCATCGACCTTGCCTTGGGCGAACCCAAACATCCCTTTCCCGCATTCGTAACCGACTGCCTGGCCCGCCATGCGGCCGACTATGGACGCTACCCCCCACCCTTCGGCACGCCGGACTTTCTGGAGGCGTGCGCGGCGTGGCTCACACGACGCTATGGACTGGCGCCGGGTGCCATCGATCCGGCGGCGCAGATTTCGGCCCTGAACGGGACCCGGGAAGGTCTGTTCATGGCGGCGCAGACTTTGGCGGGACACAAATCGTCCGTGCCGGGCGGACCGGTCGTTCTGATGCCCAATCCGTTCTATCAGTGTTACGCGGCGGCGGCCGTCTCCATTGGCGCCGAGCCCGTGTTCCTGCCCGCGACCGAGCAGACAGGCCACCTGCCGGATCTTGACGCGATTGCGCCGGCGCTCCTGGCACGCACCGTCGCGGTCTATCTGTGTTCCCCAGCCAATCCGCAAGGCACCGTGGCGAACCGGGCTTATTGGCACAAACTGATACAGTGTGCGGAAGAGTATGATTTTGCAGTGTTCGCCGATGAGTGCTACGCGGAGATTTATGATACCACCGCACCGCCCGGCGTCCTTGAGGTCGCCTGCGGAGAGGAAAATGGCGGCAGCGCCAAACGAGTTCTGGCGTTCCATTCCCTCTCGAAGCGCTCCAACCTGCCAGGTCTGCGCAGCGGCTTCGTGGCGGGCGATGCGAGCCTGATCGCGCGTTTGCGCAAGCTGCGCAGCTATGGCGGGGCCCCCTCCCCTCTTCCGGTTCTCGCCGCGGCAACGGCGGCCTGGTCCGAAGACGCCCATGTGGAAGACAACCGCGCGCTCTACCGCGCCAAGATCGATGTCGCCGAGGCCTGCCTGGCGGACCGTTTCGGGTTTTTCCGCCCGCCCGGTGGTTTCTTCTTGTGGCTGAATACCGCCCGCCATGGCCTGTCGGGCGAGGAGGCCGCGATGCGGCTGTGGCGCGAGGCGGGCTTGCGGGTTCTCCCCGGCGCCTATCTCGCCCGCGGCACGGCCGAAGACCGCACGCCAACCGCCAACCCGGGGGCGGACCACATCCGTCTGGCCCTGGTGCAGGACATCCAGGTTACCACCGAGGCAATGAGCCGCCTCATCGCCACAGTTGGGGGCTAGTTTCGCCCTCAAACATTCACCGGTGCCGGTCGCGGCACGGGCCCGCACGTCCTTTGCGGCGTTGCGGGTTCCTTTCGCGCCTGTGCACGCTTGTCACAATGGAGGGCTCGCCGGCGCATCGCAGGCGGCGAGTGGACAGGGATGATTGGATCGAGTTTCGAAGATCAGCCCGGCGTCTTGAAGCGCCTGGGCTATGCCGCCGTCCTGTTTGTGCGGGACCGGTTGATGGAAGTGGTCGGCCTCGCCCTGATCCTGGCCGGAATTGCCATGACCCT
>CAYYTT010000258.1:0-3438 GCA_964474635.1 uncultured Alphaproteobacteria bacterium
CCGACGGGGCACCTTCCATCAGGACCTGCCCGTCATGGATGATCAGGGCGCGGTCGATGATGTCGAGCGTTTCACGGACATTGTGGTCCGTGATGAGCACACCGAGGCCGCGCTCCTTCAGGTGACCGACCAAAGCCCGAATATCGCCGATGGCGATCGGGTCGATCCCCGCGAAGGGTTCGTCAAGGAGGATAAAGGACGGACGCGTGGCCAGGGCCCGCGCAATTTCCACCCGCCTTCTTTCCCCCCCCGACAGCGCCAGCGCCGGAGCCCGTCGCAGATGCGTGATGGAAAACTCCGCAAGGAGGTCGTCCACGATGGCATTCTGCTTGTCCCGGCGCCGTTCGATCAGCTCCACTGCGGCGCGGATATTCTGCTCTACCGTCAAACCACGGAAGATGGATGCTTCCTGGGGAAGATAGCCGATTCCCAGCCTGGCCCGCCGATACATGGGCAGGCTGGTGATGTCGTTCCCATCGAGCTCGATCGATCCCGAGTCTACCGGGATCAGTCCCGTGATCATGTAAAAGCAGGTGGTTTTCCCCGCGCCGTTCGGTCCGAGCAAACCGACAACCTCGCCGCGCTGGAGTGTCAAGGACACCCGGCGCACGACGGGACGGCGTTTGAAGCTCTTCCCGATACCCCGTACCACCAGCCCGGAATTGGAGGCGACCAGTTGTGGCCCGGTTTGCTCGCTGAGCCCCCCGGTTTCCCTGGTGTTTTTCGGACGCCGCCGCATCCCAAGTGATGACCTGCGCATGTAATCACCGTTGGTCTTAAGACTTCATGAAGCAGACTGCGCCTGACGGGACCCTATTGGCCCGAACAGGCGCGCTCTCCATACCGAAGTTCATGGTCCGCGGTTCGCTCTCAGGCAGACACGCAGATCACGGTTTATCCGGATCGTCCTGGTTCCCGGTGGGCGGCGTGAACACGGCACGCACACGCCCCTTGGACGGCCCTGCCGCCGCCGGATCGGAGCCGTCCTCTCCATACGGGAGAAGCTCTGTTCGACTGGACACTAAATCTATCGACAGGCGCGCACCTTCAAGCACATTGGGCCCGCGGGTCAACAGCACGCCGCCGCCCAGTTCCATCTGGCGGCCCGCCATGTCGTAGCGCGCCCATGCGCCGGTGGCCTGCTCGTTCGGCGTGGCGATGCGCACCGATCCTTTGGCGTGGAGCGCGCGAATGCTCTGTTGGTTCTCCGCGCCGCGTGGGGCGTAAAAGATGTCCATGGTGTCGGCGGCCAGGGTGATGCGGCCCTGGATAACGCGAACATTCCCTGTAAACGTGCCGACTTCTTCATTCGGCCGCACTTCAAAACGGTCCGCCGTGATTTCAACGGGCGTATCCGGGTCGACATCGAAATCAGCCTGTGCATGGGCGGCCCCCGTGCTGGAGATGGATGAGGCCAGGGCGCTCAACCCCAAAGCCAGCATCCAGCCCAGGGCCCGGGACCGGCCAGGGCGGTCCGTTGGCCGCTTCCATTCGGCAAAGCGTCTCGCAAGGCCCGTCACACCCATCACTCCTTTTTCTCAGGCGCCGGCGGTGTGCCGCCCGCGCCATGACCATGCCCGCCCCCTGCGTCGTCCCCGTCCGTTTCCAGCCCACCTCCCCCCAGAGTGTCGAGCTTCGGAGTATCGAGCTTCGGAGTATCGGGCCCCGAACTGGCCGGCGCCGATTTGCCGGGCTCCAATATGGCCGGCGAACGCAGCCGGCTTGGCTCAATGGTCACGCGGACATTTCCGCTGAACACCACGGTTTGCCAGCCCTCACTCACCGCCACCTGCTCCGATGCAATATCACCGATGGGGCCGGAGCCTTCCACGGGCGACTCGCTGCGGGCCGACTGGGTGTCCAGATCGATGGCGACCCGATCCATCCGGAGGATGTAGCCCGTGTTGGACCGGACAGACACGTTATCGAATAAAGTGACGATTTGTTCGTCGGTATCAAGACGGCCCCGTTCCGCCGTCAAACGCAGATCCGTCTCGGACGTCGTCTCTTCCGCCTGGGCGGCCAGGACTGCGGACAGATCGGAGAGCAGGATCTGGTTGGGGCTTTGCGGATCGCGTTCGGCCGTTTGGGCCATGATCTCGAAGTGGTGGCCGTCCTGGCTCGTGCCTGTGAAGGTCGGCCGGATCATACGCCGGTCGTCCTGGGGCACAGGAGACGCGGAGAACGTGACCGTCAATTCGTCCTTGGTCTCGTAACTGGTGCCCAGAAAGACCGTGAGCACGACGACCGCGAAGGCGGTCAGTGGCAGCACGAGCTTCATGACCATCACAAAACGGCTATAGCGCACCGCGCCTGTGAAGGCCTTTTGGGGTGCCTGACGCGCCTGGATGGCCTTTTCAACGGGCATGGAGACGACGGTCTCTCCAGCTTTTCCGCCTGTGTCAGTTTTGGACATGGATGCCTTCCGCCCCCGTCCTTCTCGCGGCTCGTTGCCCGGCATTCCTGCGCGCCCCGGGGCGGCTTGAAGGGCCTGTGCCCACACCGCCGCCCGAAGGCCAGTCATCAAGAATGGGCAAAAATATCATCCTGGCCCCATCCGGCCAGATCGAGGCGGGCCCGGGTGGGCAGGAACGAGAAACACTGGTCCGCCATGGCCCGGCGGTTTTCACGGTCCAGCATGTCCTCAAGCGCCGCCTTGATTTTGTGCAGATGCAGCACGTCGGAGGCCGCGTAGTCCACCTGGGCCGGCGTCAGTTGGGGCGCGCCCCAATCAGAACTCTGCTGCGCCTTGGATAAATCGATGCCGAGCAGTTCCCGCGTCAAATCCTTCAGGCCATGACGATCCGTGTAGGTCCGCACAAGGCGCGAGGCAATCTTGGTGCAGAACACAGGCGTGGTCATGACACCGAGATTCCGCTCAAGGATCGCCAGATCGAACCGGGCATAATGGAAGATTTTGACCGTGTCCGGCGCCGTCAAGAGCGCCTTGAGCACCGGCGCGTCGAATTCAGGCGAGGGGAAATGCACCACATGGGCATCCCCGTCCCCGTCGGAAAGCTGGACCACACAGAGGCGATCGCGCGCCAGATTCAGCCCCAGTGTTTCGGTGTCCACGGCAACGGCGTCACCAAACGTCACGTCAGACGGCAAATCAAAAGTATGCAGATGTACGGCCATGGAAACCTTCCGGGTCACGCGTTTCTCAAGGGTTCATAGAGCTCGGGATGGATCCCGTTGCAGTGCAACCCTGGTTCGCGCTGTCCAGGCCATGGTCGGCCTGGATCGCTGCACAGCGTTCAGCCCAACGGGCCTATTACCCTGTGAATGCCCGGTATTCGGCGGAGACACAACGCCATTCCCCGTTTCGAATGCCATTACCCGGTTTGAACAATGCCACCGGTTTAAATAATGCCACCGATCCGAATGGTGCCCAGGAGAGGACTCGAACCTCCACGACCGTACGGTCACTAGCACCTG
>CAYYTT010000259.1:0-3292 GCA_964474635.1 uncultured Alphaproteobacteria bacterium
AGAACAACACGGTCTCGCTCGGCATCGGGACGAAGGCCAAGACCGAAGTCGGCACCCTGGGCAAGGAATAAGCCCGAGACTTACTCCCCCCATTCTCCCTGCACCCCGCGTCGGCCCCCGCCGGCGCGGGGTTTGCGTCTGCGCGCCGTCGATGCCGTTGCATGGGCGGGCCGCCTCCGGTACTTGTGCGGGTAATACCCTAGCAATCCGGTTGGGCATTGGGACCCGGCGCGCGCGACAGGAGACGGCCGCCCGGCAAGGGCGCCGCACCAAGGTCATGGAAAAGCCGAAGCATCTGTTTTCGTACAAGAAATACTGGGCCCACCGGTTCGGCACGGCACCCTTTTTGCCCATGTCCCGCGCCGAAATGGACGAGTTGGGCTGGGACTCCTGTGACATCATCCTGGTCACGGGCGATGCCTATGTGGACCACCCGAGCTTTGGCATGGCCATTGTCGGCCGCCTGCTTGAGGCCCAGGGCTTCCGGGTCGGCATTCTGTCCCAGCCCGATTGGAAAAGCGCCGACCCGTTCAAGGAACTGGGCAAGCCGAACCTCTATTTCGGCATCACGGGCGGCAACATGGATTCCATGGTGAACCGCTACACCTCCGACCGGCGCAAGCGCAGCGACGATGCCTATACCCCCGGCGCGCGCCCCGATAAGCGCCCCGACCGGGCGGTGATCGTCTATGCCCAGCGCTGCCGCGAAGCCTATCCCAAGGTGCCGATCGTCCTGGGGGGGATTGAAGCGTCCCTCCGCCGGATCGCCCATTATGATTACTGGTCCGACAAGGTGCGCCGCTCGATCCTGTTCGATGCCCGCGGTGACATTCTTCTGTATGGAAACGCCGAGCGGGCCCTCGTCGAGGTCTCCCACCGCATCGCAAAGGGCGAGCCGATCCACACCTATGATGACCTGCGCGGTGTGGCCCTGATCAAGGACGCCGTGCCGGACGGCTTCGCCGTGGCCGATGCGACGGATCTGGACAATGCCGATGAGGGCGCCCGGCGCAGCACGGGCGACACGGTGATCCGCCTGCCGGATTTTGAGCAAGTGGTCGAGGACCGGGAAGCCTATGCCCGCGCCTCGCGCGTGCTCCACCGGGAAAGCAATCCGGGCAATGCGCGCGGCCTTGTCCAACGCCACGGGGACAAGGAACTGTGGATTACACCGCCGCCGATCCCTCTGGAGACGGATGAGTTCGACGCGGTCTATGAGCTGCCCTATGCCCGCTCCCCCCACCCGGTTTATGGCGATGAGAAGATCCCCGCCTGGGAGATGATCCGCTTTTCCGTCACCATCATGCGCGGCTGTTTCGGGGGGTGTTCTTTCTGTTCCATCACGGAGCATGAGGGCCGGATCATCCAGAACCGCTCCCATGATTCCGTGTTGCGCGAGATTGAACACATCCGGGACAAGACGAAGGGCTATACGGGCATTATCTCCGACATCGGCGGGCCGACGGCGAATATGTATCGAATGGCTTGCAAGGATAAGGAGACCGAGCAAGCGTGCCGGCGTCTGTCTTGTGTCCATCCGGGGATTTGTCCGAACCTGAACACGAGCCATGAGTCCCTGATTGGTTTGTACAGGAAGGTTCGGGAGGTGCCCGGCGTGAAGAAGGCCATGGTGGCCTCGGGCGTGCGCTATGACCTTGCTGTGGAGAGCCCCGAATACGTCAAGGAGCTGGTGAACCACCATGTGGGCGGCCTGCTGAAGATCGCGCCGGAGCACACGGAGGAAGGCCCCCTCGGCAAGATGATGAAGCCGGGCATCGGCACCTATGATCGCTTCAAGAAGATGTTCGATGAGGCGGTCAAGGAAGCCGGCAAGAAATACTACATCATCCCCTATTTCATTGCGGCCCATCCGGGCACGACCGATGAGGACATGGTGAACCTGGCCCTGTGGCTCAAGCGCAACCGCTACCGGGCCGACCAGGTCCAGACCTTCCTGCCCTCCCCCATGGCCCTCGCCACGGCCATGTACCACAGCGGCGTGAACCCCTTGCGCGGCGTGCGCCATGGCGGCTCGGAAGAAGTCAATACGGTGCGCGGCCTGCGCCAACGCCGGCTGCACAAAGCCCTCCTGCGCTATCACGACCCGGAAAACTGGCCCGTGATCCGCGAGGCCCTGATGAAACTGGGCAAGGCCAATCTGATCGGCCCCGGCAAACACCAACTCGTCCCCCGCCACCAACCCGCCGGCACCGGCCACACAGGCGGCGAAGGCCACCGAAAGGGCAAGAAGCGCCGGGGACAGACATTCACGACAAAGGGCGTGTTTGGCTCCCTGAAGGAGCGGCGGGTTTGAAGTATTCTCTGCTAGTTAACGGAATGAAAATCGCAAGCGGGTCAGAGTGAATTGCCTGACCCGAAAGCGAATAATGACTGTGCTATATTCGCTATAGTGAATTGTTTATGACCCGAAAACTCTACTTCGACAATCAGTCTTCTATTTTTGAGACAATACATGGCTCTTCAATACCGAACCTTTTTGCCTCATGCGCTAAATTTTTCAATCTCTGTGAAAATGCTGGAAAGTCTCTTATTTTTCCCTTCATGAAAAGGGCCATCAGATCTAAACCAGTCTTCGCTGTCTCATTTAATTGTACAGACAGTTCATAAATTGCTTCAGCCAACTTTTCTTTGTCTCCTGACGACACGCCCATGGATACACTTTTGGCATTGTCCGAACCAGGCTCTAACCAGTAGACCCTGTCTTCAAGAAGATTATATTTTTCGAAATATGCCATACTTTCAATTTTCTCCTCTTTCTTAAGAAGAGAAAATTCGAATGAAATTGCCTCGCTGATCACATCGTCATTTTTCCAAGTATCCATAAATTGCTCGATCGTAATACGAAATTTTCTTATTACTTCATCATCCATAATTTTTTTCAGTTCCCCCTTACTTTTCCAGACCTCTGCTCTACCATCTACAACCTCTAAAAACCTACTTAATACGCTCAAATCCTGACTCACTCTATTCGCAGCATTATATAACACCCAGTACCTCGCTGTCTTTGCTCTCTCTTTCTCTCTATTTTTCTGATTAATACTATCAAATATTGAGTCAATAAAGAATGCAAGACCAAAAAATCCAAAGTCAAACTATTGTGCATAGTCCCGCACTAAAGAACCGCCTTCCTGGAGTGGATTATATCGCGCGTCAAACCATGCAATCAAAAAAACTAAAAGTGCAGCCATTCCGCCGGAAAAATTCTGAAAACAGTAATAGCCATGACTATACCCTCCTCTACCAAGCTCCTCAGTCACAACCTAAGCGCTAG
>CAYYTT010000260.1:0-3282 GCA_964474635.1 uncultured Alphaproteobacteria bacterium
CCATCACCGCCTCCCTGGCGGGCGCGATCTCGATGCTGGCCAATTTCGCCATGTTCTTCGGCAATAACAGGAACAATCCTCTGGGGATCGTCGGCCTCCTGGTCCTGATGATTGTGGCGCCCATCGCCGCGGGTCTTGTGCAGATGGCCATCAGCCGGTCGCGCGAATATGAGGCGGACCGGATGGGGGCGGAAATCTGCGGACGGCCCTTGTGGCTGGCCTCGGCGCTCGCCCGGATTGAACAGACGGTGCGTGGCACGGAGAACAGTGACGCGGAACGCAATCCGGCCACGGCGCACATGTTCATCATCAATCCCTTGAACGGCAGTGGCGCGGACAATCTGTTCTCGACTCACCCCAACACCCGCAATCGGATCGCCGAGCTGGAAAAAATGGCGCAGGTCGGCGGCGGTGGCGGGGCGCGCCGGGGGCCCTGGTCGTAACTGGCTCGTCTCCCGGCGCCGCCTCTTGGCGAGGTACTCAAGACGCTTCGCCAGGGCGCCAATGCGCGTGGGCGGACCAAAGCGGGTCTGCTGACAGAGCGAACCGGGGCTGATAGTCAAGACGGATGATTACAGACAACACATTTTCGATCGGCGTGAACCAGGCCTGGTGGGATGCGGTCGTGCCCGCCCATCTGGCGTCCTTCGTGTTCGATGACGAGGTGGCGGGCCTTAGCGAGACCGCGGGGTTTCCCGGGCCTTTAGTCCCTTATTTCGAACGCGGCCCCCACGCCTTTCCGGGCCATCCGGACTACGCGCAGCCCGACTTCGTTCCGAGTACAGACGGGATCGTGAACTTCCAACATGGGCTGGGCAGCGTCGTCACCGCGTTGATCGAGGCCGGCCTCACCCTGCATTGGCTCCACGAGCATCCCGAGATCCCCTGGCCCATGTTCCAGTGCCTGACCAGCAACGAGCGCGGTGCCTATTCTTGGCCTAACAAACCGTGGCTGCCCTTGTCCTTTTCCCTTTGTGCCGAGAAGAAAAGCCCATGACGCCGCCACCCGCACCGCCCCAGGACGCCGTCCTCGAGGCCGAGCCGGCCTCCGCGAACCCGTCCGTCAGTGCGCGATCCATTGCGCTCCGACTGCTGGGTCTGGTCCTGCGCAAGCGGCGCGCCCTCGACGAGGCCCTGGCCTCCAAAGAAGTCGCCAGCGCCCTGGACGGGCTTGAGACCCGCGACAGGGCCTTTGTGCGGGCCATGGTGGCGACGACCCTGCGCCGGTTGGGACAGATCGATGCCGCCCTCGACGGGTTCATGGATCATCCCTTGCCCCGCGAGGCCGCGCCCGTGCAGGACGGTTTGCGGCTTGGCGCGGCGCAACTGCTGTTCATGGATGTGCCAGACCACGCGGCCGTTGACGAGGCTGTGTCCCTCACGGCCCAGGAGCGTTACAGGCCGCTGGTCAATGCCGTGCTGCGTAAGGTTGCGGCGGAGGGCAAGGCAATCCTGGCGCGCCAGGACGCCCCGCGCCTCAACACGCCGGACTGGCTGTGGGAAAGCTGGGCATCGGCCTACGGAATTTCCGCCGTGCGCGCCATCGCCGAGCAGCATCTGCTTGAGCCGCCGCTCGATCTGTGGGCGCCCCGCTTTCGCGAAGCCTGGGCGCGGCGCCTTAAGGCTAACGTGCTGCCCACGGGCACATTGCGCCGTCCCCTGACGGATGTGCGCGGGCTCATGGGGTTCAGTCACGGTGCCTGGTGGGTCCAGGACGCGGCGGCCAGCCTGCCGGCGCGCCTTCTGAAGGACGTTGAGGGGCAGACAGTGGTCGACCTGTGTGCCGCGCCCGGAGGTAAAACCATGCAGCTGGCGGCACGGGGCGCGCGCGTGATTGCCGTTGACCGGTCCGCCAAACGGCTCGCCCGCGTTGAGGAAAACCTGAAACGGGTGCGGCTCGAGGCTGAGTTGGTGGAGCACGATGCGACCACATGGGTGCCGGCCGAAAAGGCCTCCCATATTCTTCTCGATGCGCCCTGTTCCGCGACCGGCACCATCCGGCGCCATCCAGACATCGTCCATCTGAAATCGGCGGAGGATGTGGAAAAGCTGGTCGTGCTGCAGGACCGTCTGCTGGCCCATGCCGCCGAGCAACTCGCGCCGGGCGGAACGCTTGTCTATTGCACCTGTTCGCTCCAGCCGGAGGAGGGGCCAGAGCGGATTGACCGGCTGCTCGAAGACCGCGCGGACCTTAAGCGAGTGCCCATCGCGCTCGGCGAAATTGATGGCTTTGAAGAGGCGATTTCCCGCCATGGCGACATGCGCACCCTGCCGTGCGTCTGGCCCGAGCGGGGCGGCATGGACGGGTTCTACGCGGCACGGCTGACGAAAATCGACGTGTGAGGGGTGTTTTCCTGGCCCGCGGGTGCGGATCGCCTTGGTCTCGTCCGAATTTCTGGCTTATTTGCAAGTGTTTCAGGGTTTGATATCGCCGGCGTGCCTGCGCGCCTTCATAAAGGCGCCGAAATGCCTACCGGCGAGCAATCGCCTTTCGTGATGTTCGTTTTCACCTTTCCGGAGCCCATACCGATGGCCGCGCAGTCTTTCCCCTCCATGATCGTTTCCGTCAGCGGCGCGATAGCGCGCGCCCGGTCGCTGCCGCGCCGGCTGGGTGCCGCGCTCATCCTGGGCGCGCTTGCACTGGGTGCCTGCGCCGATGCGCCGGGCGGGAACTCCGTGTCCCGATCCTCTCTCGGTACCCCAAGCCGGGTTGCCTATGGCGAAGTCATTGATCTGCGGGCGGTGAGCATCGAAGGGCGCCAGTCGGGTACGGGCGCCCTTGCCGGCGCGGCCGTGGGCGCGGCGACGGGTGTGGGCATCGCGGGCGGGACGACCGAAAGCATCGTCGGGGGTATCGCGGGCGCCGCCATCGGCGGTCTGGCCGGCAATGCGATCGAGCGCAAAGCCTCCGAAAAAGACGCGGTGGAATACACGATCCGCGACGAGGCCGGCGCGGTCTTCAATATCGTGCAAGGCGGGGCCGCCATTCCCGTGGGCACCCAAGTGCAGATCATCTATGGCGAACGGGTGCGGATCGTCCCGGACAATCGCGCCTTCCAGGCGGACAGTTATCGCCGGCCCTACTGAGCGATATCCACGGCGTGTCAGCGTTTGCGGGCGTCGGCCGTGCTTGCCCCGCAAACGCGCACGGTGTTAGCTGTTTGTATGGCTCAGACACCGAAAACGCACGAGGTAAAAATCGCGCCGTCGATACTGTCGGCGGATTTCGCGCGCCTGGGAGACGACGTAGAGGCCGTTACCAACGACGGAGCGGACTACATC
>CAYYTT010000261.1:0-3272 GCA_964474635.1 uncultured Alphaproteobacteria bacterium
GACCCCTACACCCCCAGTGTAGTGCGCTACCAGGCTGCGCTACGCTCCGACCGGTGCCTTGAACGCACGCGAACCACGCGCCCCAAGGCAGAGCGTGGGCATAGCAGATGCGCGCGCGGATGCAAAGCGGCTCCGCCCCTTAAAGACCGCGGCCCAGCTGGGCGAGGGCTTTTGCGGCGCTCCCGGGGCTCGGCTATAACGCGGGGAAACGGTCTCGCAACCTGGGGATGGCCATGCTCGACCCAATCAACTGGCAACTCGTGCTGCCTTATTATGTGCTGGCCCTGGCCGGCGGTTACCTGTGCGGGTCGATCCCCTTCGGCCTGCTCATCACCCGATGGGGCGGGATGGGGGATATCCGGTCCATCGGGTCGGGCAATATCGGGGCAACCAATGTGCTGCGCACGGGCCGAAAGGACCTGGCTGCCCTCACTTTGCTGTTCGATGCCCTCAAGGGCGCCGCGCCGGTGCTGGTGGCGGCACAGTTTTCAGCCGATCTGCCCATTCTGGCGGGCGCGGGCGCCTTTCTGGGCCATCTGTTTCCTGTCTGGCTGCGTTTTAAGGGCGGCAAGGGCGTGGCGGTGGCCTTCGGCGTGTTACTCGCCCTCTCCTGGCAATGCGGGCTGCTCGCCCTGGCCACGTGGCTGATCACAGCCGTTTTGACGCGCACCTCTTCCCTCGCGGCGCTCTACACGGCGGCCCTCGCGCCCTTTTACTTCTGGCTGCTTGCGCCCACGGCGGCCGAGATGGTGTCCCTCATGGCGGTTGTCGTTTGGCTCTCGCACCGGGCCAACATTGCCCGGCTTTGGGCCGGGACGGAGCCGCGCATCGGCGGGCGGGGCGGCGCGGCACCCACAAACGGCGCCCCGACACACGGCACCCCGGCACACGGATCGGGGACTGGCTCGTCCGCCACATCAAGCCAATGACCGGGGATCTGTTCACCCCGTCGCACACCCATGGCCCGCGCGGGCCGGAAATGTCCGACGCGGAGCGGGTGGATCGGGTGAGACTGGCCCAGACGCCCTCGGTGGGTCCGGTCACGTTCGAGGCCCTGCTGCAGCGCTTTCACAGTGCCGCGCAAGCCATCGAAGCCCTTCCCGCCCTCGCGGCGCGCGGTGGCCGCAAGGAGCCCGTCCGTGTACCGAGCGTCCGGGATGCCTTGCGCCTGTTCGATCGGGCCGCCCATGGGGGCGCCCGCCTCCTCGTGTTTGGTGACCGCGATTATCCGGCGCCTCTCGCGGCCCTGTCGCCTCCTCCCCCCTTTCTGATGGTCAAGGGCCGCACCGATACGCTCGCCGCGCCGGCCGTGGCCATGGTGGGGGCCCGCAATGCCTCGGCCCTGGGCCGGCAATTTGCCGCCACGCTCGCCCGGGAGCTTGGCCAGCAGGGCGTGACGGTGGTGTCCGGTTTGGCCCGGGGCATCGACACGGCGGCCCATGAGGGGGCGCTTGAAACGGGCACCATTGCCGTCCTCGCGGGCGGCCTCGACCGGATCTATCCGCCCGAAAACACCCCCCTTGCCGAGGCTATTGCCGAAGGCGGTCTTTTAATGAGCGAAATGCCGTTTGGGCTTGCCCCCAAATCCCAGCATTTCCCACGCCGCAATCGGATCGTGTCGGGCCTGTCGGCCGGTGTCGTCGTGGTGGAGGCGGCCCTGCGCTCAGGCTCGTTGATCACGGCGCGCCATGCCCTGGAGCAGGGCCGCGAGGTCATGGCCGTGCCCGGCTTTCCCGCCGATCCCCGGGCCCGGGGCTGCAATCGCCTGCTTCGCGACGGGGCAAGCCTTGTGGAAAGCGTGGAGGACGTGTTGGAGGCGCTCGGCCCCGCGGTCAGGACCTGGCCGGCCCAAACGCCGAGCGATGGCCAGGGCACCCTTGGCGAGCGAGGGCGTGCAGGCCCGGTGTTCCATGATGGGTCCGCCGCCCAACCGCCGGCCGATGGCGGCGACCTGGCCGCTGTCCGCGCGGCGCTCGCGCCCCTGATCGGACCGGTGCCGACGCCCGTTGACCATTTGATTCAAATGGCGGGCGTGCCGACCGATCTCGCCCTCACGGTGTTGATGGAATGGGATCTGGCTGGCCGGGTGACCCGCGAGCCCGGCGGCACGGTGGCCGCGACCGCCAGTTGGGCCCCTTGAAGCCGGCTTTTAACGGTCGTTATATCACCGCCACGGATTACGGCGCGTCACAGGCCGCGAGCCCGGTCTTTGCCCTGGCGCAAACGGTCGGCCTCAAGGGCCGCCATTTCCAGGAAATAAACCAGATCGTTCGCCAGGGCGGGATCCTCGGACCGGGCCACATGGGCTAGGCTCTGCAGCAGATCGAAGATGTACTCCGCTTTCCGGGCCAATCCCGGTGGCCAGCCACTGGGCGGATCTTGGGAGGACTGTGAAGGGGGCGGCATGCCAACGTCCTTGTCACGGCAGCACCGCATCCGAAGGGGCCGAGGGCCGCACCGAACCCGAGCCCTGGAAGGCTGGGACACCGGCGACGGCGGGAAAGCCCGGCATGTGGGCAGAGACCGTTGAAGTCACACGCGTTTTGCGCGCATGTTGATGTCATACAATCGATAAAATTAGGGGTGCCACACTTCGCAATGCAGCGAAACCAACTGAAAGACGAACGCCGGGTGTATTTCCGGTTCGCCTGCAAACCATGCACACTGAAACGCGAATACCGGGAATGACGATGCGGCACGCAGCCCACCGCCGTAACGGTCAGAAAAGAGGTTTTGTTGACACGGCGGAGCACTTTCCCCAATCTCCGCCGCCATCCGCGCCGAAGGGTGTTTGTATCCCAACTTCAAACCGTGCTAACGGCGGTTGAGAAGCGGGGACAACAGGGTCGTAACCGGGGCAGCACCCACGGGCCGGCCAGGTTGCGGCAAATTGACGGCGCTAAGCGTTCGGAAAGCTTCCGTGGCCTCCATGGCGGTCGCGCGACGCTCCCACCGGGCGATCGGGTTCCGAAACCAGAAGAGATGGGGCGGCATGGACGTCGTCATTGTTGAGTCACCGGCGAAGGCCAAGACAATTAATAAGTATCTGGGTGGGGGCTATAAGGTCCTGGCCAGTTATGGCCACGTGCGCGATCTGCCGGCCAAGGACGGCTCCGTCCTGCCGGACGACGATTTCGCCATGGCCTGGAGTGTCGATCCCAAGTCGCAAAAGCGCTTGAGTGAAATCGCCGACGCCGTGAAGGGCGCCGATCGCCTTATCCTCGCGACCGACCCGGACCGGGAAGGCGAAGCGATCTCCTGGCATGTGCTGG
>CAYYTT010000262.1:0-3198 GCA_964474635.1 uncultured Alphaproteobacteria bacterium
CCACGGCCATGTGAAAGTGAACGGTAAGCGCGTGAACATCCCGAGCTATCAAGTGCGCGAAGGCGATGTGGTCGAGGTGAAGGACAAGTCAAAGCAGCTTGCCCTGGTGCTTGAGGCGGTTCAGCTGCCCGAGCGGGACGTGCCCGACTACATCGAGGCCGACCACGCCAAAATGTCGGCCCGGTTCGTCCGTGTGCCGCAACTGGCCGACGTGCCCTACCCGGTCCAGATGGAACCGAACTTGGTGGTGGAATTCTACTCAAGCTGATCGTCCATATGGGCCGAGTGTTTGGCCATGGACTGTGTGTTCGGCTCAAGGCCGGGTGATCCGTCACCCGGCCTTTTTGCATGGGCGCAAGGCGACTGAGCCGCATCGCACTCAAAGTTGATCCGCATCGCGCGCAGGACAGCGACCCCGATTACGGGGCCGGACGGACGGGCACGCGGATGGAACAGACATCCGCGTAATCCTGCTTATAGAGGAAGAAGTCTTCCGGCCGATTGCGCCGTGCGTCCACGAATTGCGCGAAGGAGCGGGAGTTGGTGTCCATGACCTGAAGATCCGTGCGGTCGGGCGCGGGAACATCGGCCGCGATCTTGAACTCAAAAGGCACCCGCAAGGCGGGATCGGAGATGACGCCCGGCCCCTCGTCGCCGCGCGGCAAAGCCTGCACGAACTCCATGCCGGCCCGGACCGCTCCGAAGACGGTGAGATTGCGGTCCAGATAGCGCCAGACCCCAAGCGTGATGTAAAATTCCGTGGACGCCGTATTCGCCCCCGTATCCCGCCCGAAGGCGAAGGCACCGTAGCAATGCGCAAGCCAGATGCGCCCCTGCTGCACGGACACGCCGGCGGGGAACCCATTGAGGAAGCCGGTGCGCGCCGCGTACCCATCCGGACCCGGAATGGCAAAGAACGGCAAGCCGGGTTGCAAGGCGGTCTCGAATTCACCGTCAAGCGTTGGGGCGGCAAGGGGTGGCAGGGGCTTGGCGTCTGGCTCGGAGGCCGCATTGATATCCCCGCCCTGGGCCACGAAGCCGTCCACAACCCGGTAAAAATCGAGCCCGTCATAATAGCCCGCGCGTGCCAGGGTCTTGACCTGGGCCACATGGGCCGGCGCCAGATCTCGGCTCAACTCAACAACGATCCGCCCCCCATCGGCGCCATTGGGCTTTAAATCGATATAAAGCGTGTATTCCGGATCAAGCGTGCGCCAATGACTGTCCGGCGCCGCCATAATAATCTCCGCCGGCCCACGCGCCGCCTCCGGCCCCTGGGCGACGGCTGTGCCTAATAATGTCAGTAAGGAAACATAAATACCGAAAACCCAGGTCCATTTAGTCATTCTCGCTTCCTCTGCAACGCTGACCATTCACATTAAACGCCCAATGACGCCCACGGTCGGTGATTGACTTCCATGACTCTCACATGAACGAAGAAAAACCGATACCAGTCACAGCGTGTCCCAAAACGCGAGCCACGCACGACGTGGCATGGTTCGCTTCAATTACCCCCCACCGCGACACGGGATCCTGTTCGGACGAGGCGGTTTTCTGTGTTCCATTTGTTTTGGAAGGCGGAGCGAAGGCTTTCTGGCGTGCCGAAGAAGCCGCTGCCTTTGATGACCGCGCGGGGGCATGGGGTGGCGGGGTCGCCGAGCCAGGGGCGAGCATTGGCGGGCGCGCCTTCATAGCTTCCGTGCCAGCAGTCCCGGACCCACTCTGGGGCGTTGCCCGGCATGTCGTGGAGGCCGAAGGCGTTGGGGGCGAACGGGCTAATGGGCGCGGGGCCGGCATGTCCATCCGTGTAGGCACTGTGCTTTTGGCCCGGGTCAGCCTTCGCGCTGGACCGGCCCGAGCCATTGGCGAACTGACAGGCCTGCGTCAGGGCCTCGACCTCACCCCAGAAAAGGCGTGAACGGCTTCCCGCGCGCGCGGCCCGTCTTCCCGCTGAGCCAGACGCTGAGCCAGACGAGGAATCCCGCCACCACCCCCCCCCTTCGCCGGTCACGTCGCGCCAGGACACACCCATCACCGGAAAGGCGCCGCGTCCGGGCCGTGCGCCCGCCAGGTGTCGGCAGAACCCCTCCCGCGCGCAGGCCCGCCACTGGGCGAGGGTCACCTCATATTTGCCCATGGCGAAGGCGGGCACCGCGACGTCGTGTTGAGGGCCTTGGCCTGCACGAACGCAAAGCCCCTGCACGAACGCAAAGCCGAAGGGCGGCTCCGTGCCGTCCAGGCTGACGGCCACAAGGGCCCCGCGGTCCTTGCCGATGCGGGCCTCCCCCTTGACCCAGTCGGAGGTCAAGGCCGCGCCCGACCAAACAAAGAGGACGCAGCCCGCGCCGCGCATCTCCCGTTCGATCACGGCGTCCCAAGCCTCCCCGGCGCGCTGGTCCCGGTTCCACCACACACGGTAACCGGCCGCGCCGAGTGCCCGCGCCATGGGCGGCACACGGGCGTCATCCGCCTTCGAATAGCTGATGAACACGTCCGCCATGGTGCGCTCCCCTCAACAAGGCCAGCCTTAACAAGCCCCGTGCCCGCTTGCCGCTGCGGCCCGCCCCCCGTACATAAGCCCCATGACCGATCAGATTTCACCCATCCATGTCATTGGCGGCGGCCTTGCGGGCAGCGAGGCAGCCTGGGCCATTGCGCACGCCGGCGTGCCTGTCGTGCTCCACGAAATGCGGCCCCACCGGGCAACGGACGCGCACCAGACGGACGGGCTTGCCGAGCTTGTCTGCTCGAACTCCTTCCGTTCAGACGATGCGCAGACCAATGCGGTGGGGCTTTTGCATGCCGAATTGCGGGCCTGCGGCTCCATCATCATGGGCTGCGGCGATGCGCACCAGGTGCCCGCCGGCGGCGCCCTCGCCGTGGACCGGGAGGGCTTTTCCGCCGCCGTCACCGCGCAGCTTGAGGCCCACCCCCTCATCACCATCGAGCGGGGTGAGGTTGCGGGCCTGCCGCCGGAGGCCTGGGACAGCGTGATCGTGGCCACGGGCCCCCTCACCTCTGCGGCGCTGGCGCAGGCGATCCAGGGCCTCACCGGCGAGGCGGAGCTGGCCTTTTTCGATGCCATCGCGCCGATTATTTACAAGGAAAGCATCGATTTCGAGACCGCCTGGTTCCAGTCCCGCTATGACAAGGAAGGGCCTGGCGGCGACAAGGCGGCTTATATCAACTGTCCCCTGT
>CAYYTT010000263.1:0-3112 GCA_964474635.1 uncultured Alphaproteobacteria bacterium
CCTCCTCGTGGTCGCCGTCAACGACTACCCGGGCTGGTCGGCGACCGTCGACGGTGTCGACGCCGATGTCGTGAACGCCGACGCCACCCTCCTCGGTGTCGCGGTGCCCGCCGGTGAGCACGCCGTGGAGCTGACGTTCCGCCCCGCTCGCGTCGGCCGGACGGGGTCGTGGTTTCCCGGCATGCTCCTCGTTTTTTGTATTGCCCTTAAGTCGTGAACTGCCACGCCCGTGAGCCGGCCAATCGCCTTGCCAATCGGGCGGAATTGTGTGAGCGTTTGCGGGTCTAGACGCGCAGATGCTTGGGGGAGTGGCGCAGGGGGATCGCTTCTATCGTCCTGAAATTTCGTCACCATCCCGTTCCGTCCATTCACCGGCCGGAAAGTGTCTTGCCGTCTTGTCCGTTAGGATCGGTTCAAGGGTAACCTGGATTGACTGAGATCGAGGCGGATCGGTGAAGTCGGCATTGCTGAACTCCCGATCTTTGCTGCACAGTTCAGGAACACGCCGCCCGGCGGCATGATGCGGTTTCGGGCCAAGAGGGTAGAATGGAGACGATGATGCAATCATGGCGCATTTCGGTGATCGTGACCGCGATCGCCGCGGTCGCGTGGCTCGGCGGTCCCGCGGCCGCTCAGATCGACGCGGCGACGAGCGAAGTTGAACGCACCACGGATGCAGGTGCCGCGTCCCAGCGGCGGATCGACGACATTTCGGCGGATGCCGAAGAAAAGGTGCGCCAGTACCGGAGCGTGATCCGCCAGGTCGAGGACCTGAAGGCTTATAATCGTCAGCGCCAGGAGCTGATCGACGCGCAGGAAGAGGAAAAAGACTCCATCCGCGCGCAGATTGAGCGGGTCAAGACGATCGAACGCGAGATCGTCCCCCTCACCGAACGCATGATCACCAATATCGCCAGCTTCGTGGAGCTGGACGCGCCTTTCAGCGAAGCCGAGCGGAGCGAACGGATTGAGCGCCTCCAGGGGCTCATGCAGCGTCCGGACGTGAACATCGCCGAGAAGTTTCGTGTGGTGCTCGAAGCCTATCAAATCGAAAACGACTATGGCCGGACCATCGAGGCCTACAAGGGCAAGCTGCGGGTCGACGGTCAGCCGGAGCGGGAAGTGGACTTCCTGACCATCGGTCGTGTGGCCTTCTATTACCAGACGCTCGACCAGTCCGAGACGGGCATCTGGAACCAGCAGGCCCGCCGGTGGGACGTGCTTGACTCCACCTACGCCGCCCAGGTCCGTCTCGCCATGGACATGGCCCGTGAGTACATCCCGCCGGAACTGCTCATCCTTCCGATGTACGGTCCGCAGGCTCAAGACGCGAATTGATGGGGCAACAGATGAAAAACTTACTTCGTGGTGTTGGCATCACGCTCGTTGCCGCAACGGCGTTGATGATGGACGTATCAGCGGGTGGCTTCACGTCCCGGGCCCTGGCCCAGGACAGTGCGGCGCCCACGAGCCTGAACCAGCTTTTGCAGATTGTGCGCGAGCGGCGCCGGGTGGAAAGCCGGGAAAACCAGGCGCGCGAGGCGGAATTCCGCCGCGATCTGGCCCGGCAGGAAGAGCTGCTGAAACAGGCCGAAGCCGAGCTGAAGGCCGAGCAGGAGCTTGCCGATCAGCTTGAGGCCACATCGGCGCAGAACGAAATCGATATCGCCAATCTGCAGCGGGAGCTGAACGAAACGCTCGGTGAAGCCGGCGAATTGTTCGGTGTCGTGCGTCAGGTGGCGGCCGATACGCGGGCGCAGATCCAGCAGTCGCTCGTCAGTGCCCAGATCCCCAACCGGGATGACACGCTGGAGCCGTTGACACGGGGCCGCGTGCTGCCGACCATCGAGCAGCTCGAGGAACTGAATGCCATTCTCCTTGAGGAGATGATCCAACAGGGTCGTGTGGTGCGCTTTACCAGTGCGTTGGTTCGTCCCGACGGGACGTCCACGGAAGGCGAAGTGGTCCGCATTGGTCCGTTCACGGCCATGATGCAGGACTCCGGTGACTTCCTGGCCTATGAGAGTGAAACGGATTCTCTGAAGCTGCTCGCGCGCCAGCCGGCCGCCCGCTTCCTGGATGCCGCCGATCAGATCGTCGGGTCCAATCCGACGACACTCACCAACGCCACCGTCGACCCCTCCCAGGGCGCGATCCTGAGCCTGCTGGTGCGTACGCCGTCCCTTCTGCAGCGTATCGATCAGGGCAAGACCATCGGTTACATCATCATCGGGATCGGGATCCTGGGCGTGCTCCTGGCCGTCTATCGCTTCCTGGTGCTGACGATCGTGTCCATGCAGGTGCGTGGCCAGATGAAAAATCCGGATAAGCCGAAGAAGGGCAATCCGCTCGGCCGCATGCTGCTGGTCTATGAGGACCTGTACCAGCGGGTGGACGAAGAGACCCTGGAACTCAAGCTGGATGAAGCCTTCCTGAAGGAGCGTCCGCGCCTCGAGTTCGGCCTGGCCACGATCAAGGTGGCTGCCGCCGTCGCACCGCTTCTCGGCCTGCTCGGCACGGTGACCGGTATGATCGTGGTGTTCCAGCAGATCACCCTGTTCGGTACGGGCGATCCCAAGCTGATGGCCGGCGGTATCTCCCAGGCCCTGATCACGACTGTGCTTGGTCTGTGTGCCGCCATCCCGCTGCTTCTGCTGCACTCCTTCACGGCCGGTCGTGCCCGTGAAGTGATCCAGATGCTGGAAGAGCAGAGCGCTGGCCTCGTCGCCTCCCGCGCCGAGCAACGCCACTAAGTCAACGCGGCGCCGTGGTGGCCCAATTGGGATCACCACGGCGCATCCGGTTCTTTGGGCCGGTCGACGGTTTTGCATCCGCTGCGGCTGTCTGTGTCGCGACCGGTGTGCAGGAACGGACTTTTCCGTGGGGGGCGCCGTGCCGCCGGCCCGCATTGTCCGAGAGGGTGAGATGGGGCCGAGCAAGTGGCGTCTGTCTCGACCAGTCGGCCGCGCAAGACGAAACCGGGCGAGCAGGTCCCGCCCATGCCCCTTGGGGATGGCGCCGGGCGGAACAGGGAACGCGTGTGAGGAAAGGTCCGCTGGAAGATGAATGACGTCCTATCCAGTTTGAATCCTCTGGTGATTTTCACGAGCCT
>CAYYTT010000264.1:0-3101 GCA_964474635.1 uncultured Alphaproteobacteria bacterium
CATTTGGCGTTCCGCGTGCCCAATATTTACGAGGTCTGCCAGCGACTGATGGACGGCGGCGTGACCATCAACCGCCCCCCGCGGGATGGTCACATGGCGTTCGTGCGCTCCCCTGACGGTATTTCGATTGAACTGCTCCAGGCCGGTGAGCCCTTGGCACAGACCGAGCCGTGGGCCTCCATGGAGAATACGGGGACCTGGTAAATTCGCTCTGGTTGCAAGGGCCGCTCGGCGTTAACGCAACACACCCTTGCTCGGTGCTAAGACGGGCCGCAATAGTTGGTACACCATTCACCGTGGCGGCGGTCTTCCAGCAGTCTCCCGTTTCCCCGCCGCGGGCCCAAATCGAGCCCCGCGGCACTGGAGACCTTCAAGCCCCGCCGCGCCTCACCCGCGCCGTTCAAAAAAACGGCCGGCGGATCCTATGACGCGACGGAACAGGCCCATGACACGCGCCGCATTTTCTTCCCTCGATCTGCCCCTGGGCGCCGAATTCGACGTGCCCTCGCGAGACCTGTGGCTTGGAGCCGTGGCGAAAGTGCTGAAGGGCGCGGACTTTGAGGCCCGCTTGGTCTCGCGAAGTTTCGAGGATCTGCGCATCGAGCCTCTTGCCACCCGGGGCGATTGGAGCGGTGACGGCGATCCGGCCGGGTTTCCGGGCTCGGCTCCCTTTCGCCGCGGCGCGCAGCGCGCTCGACCGGCCATTGGCGCCCCAATGGGCGGCTGGGACATTCGGCAAAGCCATGGGCACCCGGACCCGCAGATCACCAATCGGGCCATTCTTGAGGATCTTGAACGGGGCGTGACCTCGATCCAGCTGCGCCTGACGACGGGGCCCGAACCCACGGCGCGCGGGGTCCACGTGCCCCATCTCGATGCGCTCGACCAAGTGCTCAAAGGCGTTTTCCTGGATCTGGCGACGGTGGCCGTTGAGAGCGATGAGGACGGCCTGGCGGCCGCGTCGCTGCTGATCGGGCTATGGGACAAGCGCGGGTATCGGGATGCCACCCAAAAGGGCGCGCTGAATATGGATCCCCTGGGCTGCTTCGCCCGTGGCGGCACCATGACGGGTCCCCTGGACGAAACCATCGCCCGGGCCGCGGCCCTCGCAGCGGCCGCCGCGCCCATCTGGCCGAACACAACGGCCTTCTGCGTCGACACCCGCCCCTACCACGATGCCGGCGCCGGCGAGGCGCAGGAACTCGCGGCGGCCCTTGCCACGGGGCTCGCCTATACCCGGGCCATGGAGGCTGCGGGCCTGCCCCTTGAGGCGGCCTTCTCGCGCTTGCTTTTCACCCTCACCGTGGACGCCGATGTCTTCCTGTCCATCGCCAAGATCCGCGCCGCCCGCACATTGTGGGCGCGCGTGGCCGAGGCCTGCGGCCTTGCCGAGCCGGACCGGTCCATGGCGATCCACGCGGTCACGGCGAGCCGTATGCTGACGACGCGCGATCCGTGGGTGAACATTCTGCGTACGACCGTTTCGGGTTTTGCCGGCGCGGTGGCGGGCGCGGACAGCATTACGGTTCTGCCCTACACCGCCGCCGCCGGCCAGCCCGATCGCGCGGCCCGGCGCATCGCCCGCAACATCCAGATCGTTCTGATGGAAGAATCCGGGCTTGGCCGTGTCATGGATCCGGCCGGCGGCTCCTGGGCCATTGAGACGGCTACGGATCGCCTCATGGAAAAGGCGTGGTCCTTGTTCCAGGACATCGAGGCACAGGGCGGCATGGCGCAGACCTTGCGCGCCGGCACCCTTGCCCGGGCGATCGGCGCGGTGCGGGCGCGGCGCGAGGCCGCCCTCGCCACCCGGGAGCTGCCCATCACGGGGGTCAGCGAGTTTCCCAATCTTGCCGAACCGGACGTGCCCTTGGAGACGGTCAATCTTGCGCCCTTGCGCGAGACCGCGGAGGCGGCCGCGAAAACCTGTCGCGGTGACGGCCTCGCCATCGCCAGTCTCGAAGCGCTGGCCCGCAGCCGCGACGAGACGCCCAAGGCGCAGATGATCCACATGGTCGATGCGGCAAAAGCCCGGACCTTCTCGGCCGATTTGAGCCGGGCCCTGCGCGAGGCGGCGAGCGGTCCGTCCGAGGACAATCCCGAGCCCCTTGTCGCCAGCCGGATGGCCGCGCCCTTCGAGGCCCTGCGGACCGCAAGCGACCGGCGCATGTCGGTGACGGGCACGCGGCCGATTGTGCTCCTCCTTCCCCTTGGGCGCCTTGCCGACAGCAATGCGCGGGCGACCTTCGCGCGCAACTTCTATGCGGCCGGCGGCCTTGATGCCTTCGATCCAGGCCCGCTCGGCGATGCCCAGGCGGCCGCGGCAGCCTTCGAGGCGAACCCAAGTCCCATCGCGATTTTGTGCTCCAGTGCCGATGTCTACGCCGACTGGGGCGCGCAGGCCGTGGCGGCACTGCGCGCAGCCGGGGCGACCCACATCGTCGTGACCGGCCGGCCGGGCGAACTGCCCGCCGAGGCCGGGATCGACCGCGCTATTTACACAGGCTGCGACGCGCTGGAAGCGCTGCGCGATGCCCATGGCCGGTTGTCCGTCGCCTGACGGCCCCGTGCGTGAGACAAGGTTGAAAGCCCGAAGGGTAGACCCATGAGCCGAATTCCCGATTTCAGCAAAGTCGACCTGCGTGCCCAGGCACCGGGAACCGTGACAAGCCACGAGGCCTGGCAGGCCCAGGCCGGCGACCTGCCTGACTGGGACACGCCAGAGGGCATTCCCGTGCGCCCCCTTTATTCGGCGCGCGACCTGGAGGGCCTTGACCATCTGGACGGCTATCCGGGCCTGCCGCCATACGGGCGCGGGCCTTACGCCACCATGTATGTCAATCAGCCCTGGACCATCCGTCAGTATGCGGGCTTTTCCACGGCCGAGGCCTCGAACGCCTTTTACCGCCGGAACCTGGCCGCGGGCCAGCGGGGCCTGTCGGTCGCCTTCGATCTGGCGACGCACCGGGGCTATGACAGTGACCATCCGCGTGTCGCCGGCGACGTGGGCATGGCGGGCGTCGCCATCGATTCCATTTATGATGCGCGCACCCTGTTCGACGGCATTCCACTCGACCGCATGAGCGGCTCCATGACCATGA
>CAYYTT010000265.1:0-3083 GCA_964474635.1 uncultured Alphaproteobacteria bacterium
GTGGGCGCGTAAGGCGTCCCGGGCACATGGGCCTTCCCCCCCCCCCGACCGACCGATTGTTCCAGGGCGGGTCTTGCGCCACAGTCTGCCGGTGTTCGCCGCCCCGTCGCTGTGTTGCCGGGGCGGGCGGGCCCTTGCACCTGTGACGGGAGGACAAGACCATGACGACACTTCTCACGCCCATGCTGGCGCTCATCGCCTGGACGCTGATCATCTGGATCTGGATGTATGTGCGGCGCATTCCGGCGATGCAGACGGCCGCCATTCAACCCGACGAGGCCCGCCATCCGGGCTCGCTCGACATCCTGCCGAGCGGCGTTCGGGCCGCCGCGGACAATCACAACCACCTCCATGAACAGCCCACGCTGTTCTACGCCCTGATCGTCTACAGCCATCTGACGGGGCTTGAAGGGGGGCTCGCGCTTGGACTGGCCTGGGCCTATGTGGGTCTGCGGGTGGTCCATTCGCTGATCCAGGTGACCGTCAATGCGGTCACGCTGCGCTTCTTGACCTATTCCCTCGCGACCATCGTGCTCATGGTCCTGATGGTGTTGAACGTTCTGGCGCTGGTTGGCTAAAGGCAGGGAACCTCTGGCGCGGATGACCCTTGTGGATGTCCGCGCCAATGGTCAGCCAATGCCCTGTTGATTTATCAGCGCACTGAGGATGATCCGCGCCTCACGCCACATTGTCGGCCATGAAGACGTCTTCTTCGAACTCGCCTTCGAGCCGGGCCACCGTTGTGGCGACGGCCAGGTCTCCGGTCACGTTCACGGCCGTGCGCATCATGTCGAGGATCCGGTCGAAGGGCAGAATGAAGCCTACAATGATGGCTGTCTGCGCATCCGAAATGCCGATCCCGCCGAGCACCGCCGCGAGCAGGAACAGGGAGGCGGAGGGCACCGAGGCGCTGCCGATGGAGACCAGCGTCGTCGTCAGCGCGATCACGAAATAATCGACAATGGTCAGGTCCACGCCAAAGACCTGCGCCGCGAACAGCGAAACGATCCCCACATAGAGCGCCGTCCCGTCCATATTGATTGTCGCGCCAAGTGGCAGGACAGAGGAGGCGACCACGGATTTGACGCCAAGATTTTCCTCCGCCGCGGCCAGGCTGACCGGCAGGGTGGCCGCGCTGGAGGAGGTCGAGTAGGCGACAAGCTGCGGATCGATGGCGCCGCGGAAGAATTTGCGCACGGGCAGGCGCGCGACAAAGCGGATCAATCCGCCATGTACGAGCACGATGTGGGCAAGGCACCCCGCATAGACCGCGATGGTCAGGGTGAGAACGTTAAGAAGCGTGTCCGCGCCCTTCGTGCCGGCGACCCAGGCGATGAGGGCGAACACGCCGAACGGCGCCAGTTCCATCACCATGAAGGCGAGCTTCAGGATGGCTTCGGCGGCGGAGTTGATCACGTCGCCGACGGGTTTGCCTTTCTCACCGGCGGCCACGATGGCAACGCCGAACAGGACGGCAAAGAAGATCACCGGCAGAACCTGCCCCTTGGCCAGGGCCTCAATGGGGTTGCTCGGCACGATCCCAAGGAGGCGGTCCTGGAGCGACATGGGCGGACCCAGATCGCGCGGTTCGGCGCCGCTTAAGTCAACGCCCACTCCAGGCTGCAGCACGGTCCCCATGATGAGGCCGATCACGATGGCGCAGGCGGTGGTGCCCAAAAAGAGGGCAAAGGCTTTCACGCCAATGGAGCCAAGGCGTTTGGGGTCACCCATGGCGTAGATGCCCGCCACGATGGTGGTGAACACCAGCGGCATCACCAGCATGCGGATCATGCGCACGAACAGGTCGCCGATCCATTTGATGCTTTCGGCGCCTTCGCCCCACAGGCTTCCGACGATCAGGCCCAGCACCAGAGCGCCGAGGACGCGTTTCCAAAGGCTGATCTCGAACCAGGCCTTGAGCATGGGACATCCCCCGTCTTGTCAATCGCATGGCCCGGCACGGCGCGGGCGCGGTTATCTGTTTGGCCGGAGCGCGCATGGGCTCCGGCAATTAAGCCAGACTAGCGGTAAGGACCGGGCCCGCGCCAGCCTGAGGGCGTTTTCACTCGGTATCTTCGAAAACGCGCAGGATGGCGGACTGGCTGGCGATGGCCAGCAACGTGCCGTCCTCGGCGAAGAGCGCCATGCGCCCGTGGACAAAGCCGCCGTGGACTCCCTCGATTTTAATGTCACACAGAACCCATTCGGTCGGCACGATGCGGCGCAGGCGCAGGGTGTTGTCGAGGCTGTTGGCCCCCGCCGAGCGACCCAGGGCGTGGCCCGTGGCGGAGGGCACGAAGTCGGCGATAATGGCCAGGATCGAGGAATCGATGGGGTGCCCTGCCTTGGTCCGGGCCCACAGGATGGTCTCGCCGTCCTCGCTGGGCCCGCCGGCGGACCGGTTCGGCCCGAATCGGCCCCGGGCCACCCGCATGTCGAGCTGATCGTTCAGGTCGGGCTCCTTGCGGTGCCAGTGTCGCAGCTCCGGGCAGTCCTCGGGCGGGGCAACCTGGGGCATGCGGGCCCATTGGCCGGTGATATCGCTCGGCCGGGCCCCCAGGGCGCCGTTCACGGTGAAGATCTCCCGGTCGCCCACATGGCCGATGACGCGGGCCTGGCTGTTGTATTTGCCGTGAACGGGCACGATGACATCAAGGTCGACGATCTCCCCGGGCCGGGCGTAGGAGAGATATTGCGCCGTCGCCCAGACGGCGGGCCGGTCGCAGGTCTGTTCCATGGCCTGGATGGAGGAGGCGAGCCCGACCCCGCCAAACAGGAAGGTCTTACCCGGGGGGCCGACGGTGATCAGGTGGTTCACGGGCAAGTAGTAGCGGTTGGGATTGTGTGTGGGCTGGAGCGAGAAAAGCGGGTCCACCATGGTTCGATGCTCCTTATTTGCGGGGCGGCGCAGGCGGGTTTGCGGGGCGGCGCAGGCGGGCGCGCCCCCGGTCAAACCTGACCGGTAGCAAAAACGAGCGAGGGCCGCACGGTCCTCCCGGAGTGGGAAGGACGGTACGGCCCCGATTGCGCTGTGTCAGGGGAGGGCTAAGGGCTTATTCCTTGCCGAGCGTGCCGACTTCGGT
>CAYYTT010000266.1:0-2480 GCA_964474635.1 uncultured Alphaproteobacteria bacterium
AACAGGGAGGTGTTGAAATAGGCCCAGAACCACGCCACGAAGAACATCACCTCAGACGCGATAAACAGCACCATGCCGTACCGGTGATGCAGCTGCACCACTGGCGTGTGGTGGCCGCCTTCCTCGTGTTCTTTGATGACATCACCCCACCAGCCGATCATCACATAGACCACGCCGGCCGCGCCGATTGCGAAGATCCATGGGGTCTGGGGCACGCCGAACAGGCCCTCCGGGCGCATCCACATCACCGCGCCAATGGCCATGATGAGCGCGCTGATGGACGCGACGAGTGGCCAAGGGCTCGGCTCGACCAGGTGGTAATCGTGATTGGCGGTACCGGCCATGGCGGTCTGTCTCCTCAGTCTGGTTCACGTCTCGAGGCTCTGTCATGGCGCCGGCAGGGCCGGCCACATCCCCCTGGCCTCGAACAAGCCACTGGCCCATCCGGTGTACACCAGAACGGGCCTGAAATCTAACCATCCCCACGTCGCCAACGCGTAAGGCGCGCGCCGTCAGGGCCCTGTTTTCTTGCTTTCGCCGCGCTTGGGCTCGCCCACGGGGAAAAAGGTGTAGGACAGGGTCACCTCCGTGACCTCCTCCACAAGGTCATCGTCCACGATGGCCGGGTCGATGAAGTAAGACACCGGCATGCGCAAGGTCTGCCCGGGCTCCAAGGTCTGTTCCACAAAGCAGAAGCAGTCGATCTTGTTGAAGTAAAGCCCCGCCTTGGCCGGGGTCACATTGTATGTGGCCGTGCCCGTAATCGGCTCGGAGCCCGTATTCGTGGCCTCGTAAAAGGCGAGTTGCGTTTCACCGATGGCGCCCGTTCGGGCGATCTGAACCGGCTTGAAGCGCCAGGGCAGATCCGGGGCCGTGTTCGCGTCGAAGCGCACGGTCATGGTCCGGTCCAGCACCTGACCCGGCGCGCTGTCGGCCACCTGCGTGGTGCCACCGAGGCCGGTGACGCGGCAGAACGTGTCGTAGAGCGGCACGGCGGCGTAGGCGAGACCGACCATGCCCCCGGCCACCAGGCCAACCACGATCGCAAGGCGTCGATTGCGGCCAGCGGCGGGACGCGAGGAAGGACGATTATCCGCACTATCGGTTATCTGGTCAGGCATGGGCGTTCTTTCAAATCCTTCAACAGCGCGTCGCGGTGTAGCTTCAAAAGCGCATCCCGGCGTAGTCAGAACGACTGGCCTCAGAACGGCCGGGCAATGGCGCCCGGGCCGAGCTTGACCAGGGTCACCGCGTAAAGCAGGACGGCAAATCCAATAAGCGAGAGGGCGATGGCCACATTGCGCCCCTTTCGGGCGGCCACGAACTCGCCGCGGGTCACGCCGGACGGGGCATACGTGCCCTCGAGCGTCGCGGGCGTCGCGCCGGCCTGGGCTTCGGCGGGCCGCACGGGTGCCGCGCTATCGGCAAGGCTTGTCATCGGGTGTCCTCCAGCGAAATGCCGCCGCCACGCGGGCGCGGCGCGTTCGTCACATCAAGGCGTCCAGTACGGGTTCCGCCCCAAGGGCCAGAAAAAGGAAAAACAGATAGCCGATGGAATAGCGGAACAGTTGGCGCGCCTTGTGGTCGGCGCGTGTCCTGGCTTTGGCATCCGCGGCGGCGCGGCGCCCGAGCCACCAGAGCTGGGCCGCGTAGAGCATAAAGACAGCGCCCGCCACCACGCTGACGGCGCCATAGAGCCAGCCGGCAAAGCCCAACACGAGCGGCATCATCGTCGTGGCCACGAGCCCCACCGAATAGAGCAGGATCTGCCAGCGCGTTTCCGCCTCGCCCGCCACCACGGGCATCATGGGCACGCCGGCTTTTTCATAGTCACCGGCCCGATAGAGCGACAGCGCCCAAAAATGGGGCGGGGTCCACATGAAGATGATCGCAAACAGAACCCAAGGCTCAATGGACAGGGAGCCCGTGACGCTGGCCCATCCGATAAGCGGCGGAAAGGCGCCCGCGGCACCGCCAATAACGATGTTCTGCGGTGTCCGGCGCTTAAGCCAGATGGTGTAGACAAACAGATAAAAACCAATGGTCACGGCCAGAATAGCGGCGGCCATCACGTTAACGAGCAGACCCATGGTGGCCACGGACGCGACGGACAGGAACGCGCCGAAGGCCAGGGCATCGCGCCCCTCGATCCGGCCAAGCGGGATCGGCCGGCGCCGTGTCCGCCCCATCACCCGGTCAATGTCGGCGTCGTACCACATGTTGAGCGCCCCCGAGGCGCCCGCCCCAACCGCAATGCAGATCAGGGCCGCGGCCGCGATGACCGGATTGATGGCGCCGGGGGCGATCAGCATACCGATCACCGCCGTGAAGATGACCAGCGACATGACACGCGGTTTCAGCAAAACCACGTAGTCCCGCCACGTTGCGATCCCGAACCGGGCCCGGCGGGACGACTCCCTGGGCGCCCACTTCCTGGCCGGCCGCAGCCTCGGCACGCTGGTCCTTCTCCTCACCCTCTA
>CAYYTT010000266.1:2490-3039 GCA_964474635.1 uncultured Alphaproteobacteria bacterium
CCTCGGCGTCGCCGCGAGCTGCGAGGTGACCGTGGTCGTCCAGGGCTTCGCCGATCAACGACGCTTCGAAACTGTTCACGCTGGACGTCATCGCGACATCTCTCCCGAACTACGCGAGGACCGCCGGCGCCCGGCGGTCCTCCAACCATCGCCCAAACGGATTAGCGAATCCGGGGCAGCTCGTTGAACTGGTGGAACGGCGGCGGGGAGGACAAGGTCCACTCGAGCGGCGTCGCGCCTTCGCCTCACGGATTGGCCGATGCTTTGCGCTGGCGCACGGCCGCCTCGATGATCCCGACCAGGAAGATAATCGTGCCGACGGTCGTCAGATAAGAGCCATAGGACGAAATCTCGTTCCAACCGGAATAGGCTTCCGGGTAGTCCACATAACGGCGCGGCATGCCGGCGAGCCCGAGGAAGTGGTGCGGGAAGAACAGGATGTTCACGCCCACAAAGGTCACCCAGAAGTGCAGCTTGCCAATCACCTCATTGTAGGTCACGCCGAACATCTTGCCGAACCAGTAGTACCAGCCCGCGAAGATGGCGAAG
>CAYYTT010000267.1:0-3036 GCA_964474635.1 uncultured Alphaproteobacteria bacterium
CGCTTCTTCTCCATTTCTATCTCGGTCTAGCACATGCAGGTTGCTGGCGCTACTGCGGATCTGGATCTTGCGTACACCCTGGCCGTCGTGTTGGAATACATCCGGGCGGGGATCGATGCGGGCCTGGGCATCGATGCCTTTGCGCCGCGCCTGTCCTTTTTCTGGGCCATTGGCATGAACTACTTCATGGAAGTGGCCAAGATGCGCGCCGGCCGGCTGCTCTGGGCCAAGCTCGTGAAGCAGTTTGAGCCCAAGGACGCCCGGTCCCTGTCCCTGCGCACCCATTGCCAGACCTCCGGCTGGAGCCTGACGGCCCAGGACGTCTACAACAATGTGACCCGCACCTGCGTGGAGGCCCTGGCGGCGACCCACGGCCACACCCAGTCCCTGCACACGAATTCCTTCGATGAGGCCCTGGCCCTGCCGACGGATTTCAGTGCCCGGATCGCCCGAAACACCCAGCTTCAGATCCTCCAGGAAACCGGCACCACCCGGATGATCGACCCCTGGGGCGGCAGCTACTATGTGGAGCGGCTGACCCGGGACCTGGCCGAGCGTGCCTGGACCCATATCGAGGAAGTCGAGCGCTCCGGCGGCATGGCCAAGGCGATTGAGGCCGGCATTCCCAAAATGCGCATCGAAGAGGCCGCCGCCCGCACCCAGGCGCGCATCGACAGCGGCCGCCAGACCATCGTGGGCGTGAATAAGTATCGTCTCGACGAACCCGAACAGGTTGATGTGCTGAAGGTCGACAACACCTCCGTGCGTCGGCAGCAGATCGAAAAACTCCAGCGCCTGCGCAGTGAGCGGGACGAAGCCGCCGTGGCGGCGGCCCTCGACGCCATCACCAAATCGGCCGAAAGCGGCAGCGGCAACCTCCTCGGCCTTGCCGTCGATGCCGCCCGGACCAAAGCCACCGTGGGCGAAATTTCCATGGCCATGGAAAAGGTCTTTGGCCGTCACACGGCGCAGATCCGCGCCATTACAGGGGTCTATGCAGGCGAAGTGGGCGAGCAATCGGAAAGCGTGGAGAAGGTCCGCAAACAGATCGAGGCCTTCGTGAACGACGAGGGCCGCCGGCCGCGGATCCTCATTGCCAAGATGGGCCAGGACGGTCACGACCGGGGCCAGAAAGTCATCGCGACGGCCTTCGCCGATCTGGGCTTTGACGTGGACATCGGGCCCCTGTTCCAGACCCCGGACGAGGTGGCCCGCCAGGCCGTGGAAAACGACGTGCACATCGTGGGCGCAAGTTCGCTCGCGGCCGGTCACCTGACCCTGGTGCCCGAACTTAGAGCCGCCCTTGCGGCCCAGGGCCGGGAGGACATCATGGTGGTGGTCGGCGGCGTTATTCCGCCCCAGGATTACGATGCCCTGCGCGAGGCCGGTGCCGCGGCCATTTTCCCGCCGGGCACCGTGATCGGCGAGGCCGCTGGAGAATTGCTCCAGGAGCTGCGCCAAAACCTCGGCCACGGGCCGGCGGCATCCTGAGGCATGGCTCCGCCCCGCCTGACCCTGGAGGCCCTGGAGGCTGGTGTCCTGGAGGGCAACCGGTCCGTGCTGGCCCGCGCCATCACTCTGGTGGAATCCACCCGCGCCGATCACCAGGCCCTCGCCGAGGACCTGATCCAGGCCTTGTGGCCGCGCACCGGCGGAGCCGTGCGCATCGGCATCACCGGCGTGCCAGGGGTCGGCAAGAGCACCTTTATCGAGGCTTTCGGCCGCATGCTGACGGGCGGCGGCCATAAGGTTGCCGTGCTCGCCGTGGATCCGACCTCCTCGCGCACGGGGGGCAGCATTCTGGGCGACAAGACACGCATGACCGAGCTGGGCCAGGACCCCAACGCCTTTATCCGTCCCTCCCCCACCGCCGGCACCCTGGGCGGTGTCGCCCGCAAGACCCGGGAAAGCATGGCCCTGTGCGAGGCCGCCGGCCATGATGTGATCCTTGTCGAGACGGTCGGTGTCGGCCAGTCCGAAACCGTCGTCGCGGAAATGGTAGATTTCTTCCTGGTGCTGATGCTGCCCGGCGCGGGCGATGAACTGCAGGGCATCAAGAAGGGGATCCTCGAATTGGCCGACATGATTGCCGTCAACAAGGCCGATGGGGACAACCGGACCCGAGCCGAAGGCGCCGCCCGGGATTACCGCACGGCGCTGCACATCATGAAGCCGGTCAGCCCGAACTGGAACCCACCCGTGGCCGTGTGCAGCGCCATGACCGGCGATGGCCTTGAGGATGTCTGGTCGCAAATCCGTCAGCACCGGGAGATCATGGACCAGTCCGGCGAACTGGCCGAAAAACGCCGGCGTCAGCAGGTCCGCTGGATGTGGTCCATGCTCGAGGACCGCCTGTTTCGCGCCCTAACCGACCATCCGGACGTGCGCGCCGCGCTCCCCGCCACCGAGGACGGCGTGGCGCAGGGCAGCCTCGCGCCTACCAAGGCCGTGGGCCAGTTGCTGGAGGCCTTCGGTATTGCGAAGGCGACGCCCCCATGAACCGGGCCCGGCAATGAACAATGGACCGCTTGCCCGTCCGGACCGGGACTATCCCGCCCGTCCCATCATTGCCGTTGGGGCACTGGTCTGGAAGGGTCCGGACCTCCTCATGATCCGCCGGGGCAAACCGCCCCGCGCCGGCGAGTGGAGCCTGCCCGGCGGCGCCCAGGAACTTGGCGAGACACTTGAGGAGGCGGTGCACCGGGAAGTGCTGGAAGAGACCGGTGTCGAAATCGACATTCTCGATCTGGTCGCCGCCGTGGATTCGCTTCACCGGGACGCGGACGGCCACCTGGTCAATCATTACAGCCTGATCGATTACACCGCCCTGTGGCGGGCCGGCGAACCCCGTCCGGGGGCCGATGAATTGGCCGCCCGCTTCGTCACGCCTGAGGAGCGGGCGGCCCTGTCCCTCTGGTCCGTCACGCGCGATGTGATCGCCCGGTCCTGGCGCCAGGTGGAGCACTTGGACGGCGGCGATTGGGACGGCGGCGATCGGGACGGCGGCGATCGGGACGGCGGCGATCGGGACGGCGG
>CAYYTT010000268.1:0-2984 GCA_964474635.1 uncultured Alphaproteobacteria bacterium
GCCTACACCAGACGCCTGAAAAGCCGTGGACGGTGGCGGAGATGGCGCGGGAAGAGTTGCTCGCCCGTGGGCAGCACGTAGCAATACGGCGCCTTGGAAGATCCGCCGCCGCCGCCAAAGGTCGCGACGATCTCATTCTCGGTGATGAACTCCCCCGCGGAAGCGGTCGAAGCCGCGACGGACGCCGCCAAAACGATCAACATTTTGCGCATGATGATTCCCTCCATTCTTGAGCAAAGTTTACCTTAAGGCGCGCTTTCTCGCCAGAGGCTAGAATGTGGCGGCCTCGGCGGGATCCGCTCGACGGTCTCACAGCTCGAAGAACCTGACGCAACGCCGATCAGGCTGCCCGGACCTGATCGACAAACGCCGCGCCATGCCGCGCCTTGTCCGCACACTGCGCAAGGGAAAATTCATCGCCATGCTGGTCGATCAGCGGATGATGGAGGGCCTCGCCGTGCCGTTCCTCGGCCGGCCGGCCATGACCAACCATGCGCCGGCGCTCCTTGCCCTGAAATTCGATTGTCCGCTCATTCCGGCCTGGATCGAACGCACCGGCCGCGCCCGATATGTGCTCCACGTGGAGGAGCCCATCGCGTTGCCGCGCACCGGCGACCTTCAGCAAGACGTGGCCGCACTGACATCCGCCGTGAACGGTTTCCTGGAGACGCGCATCAAGGCGCGTCCCGAGGAATGGATGTGGCTGCACAATCGCTGGAAGCAGTAAGTTACGGCCTCATGGGCGGGACAAGCAGGGTGGGATCGATCCGCGCATCGCGCCAATACATGCGCCAGTCAAGATGGGGGCCCGTCGCCCGTCCCGTCGCGCCCACCGTGCCCACAATATCGCCCTGGGCCACGCGCTGACCGACCTGCACACCGATGGTATCGAGGTGCATCAGCACACCGATGACCCCATGTCCGTGGTCGATGAAAATCAGCCCTCCTTCAAAATACATGTCCGGGTCGGCCAGGGTCACGATGCCCGAGGCCGGCGCCTTGACCGGCGTGCCCGTAGGGGCGGCGATATCGACGCCGAAATGGGGCCGGCGCGGTTCCCCGTTCAAGATGCGCTGGGATCCGTAGACCCCTGAAATCCGCCCCGTTACGGGCCAGATGAAGCCTTGTGCGTAGTCCGTCGCCGGCGTCGCGAGCGGCCGGGCGGCCTTTTTCTCGGCCAGTTCCGTGCGGATTCGCGCGAGGGTTTCTTCGCTGCGCGGCGTGACCATCCGGTCGGGCAGGCCGTCGATCCGCTGCACCTTGTAGTCGCGTTGCTCGACCTCGATGACCTTGGTTACCAGACGATCCGCACCCGGAGCGGTGACCGCAATGCGCACGGGCTTGTCCCGGTCGCGGTGCAGGCCGAACACGAACTGGCCGGCCGTCGTGACGGGCACGGCCACACCGTCCACTTCGACCACGCTGCCCGCCGGAACGGTGCCGCGGATCAGGCCGCCTTCGATGAAACGACCCTCAAAACGCAGAACGTCCTCGGCGAAGGCCGGTAGGGGGACGAGCGACACAGCCGGAAATGCCAAGACGGCTAGGATCGCGATCATTGCGGTGCGGATCATCTGTCTTACCCCTCTGGCTTGGATGCCTCGGCCTGGCGCAGCTCCTCATGGCGCTTGAGCATGGCGTCCGGCGTCGCATAGGCCTCCTGAACGTCCGGGTTCCAGTAGCGCAATGCGTCGAGCGCAATGGGCGTGCCCGTCACTGCGCAGCGGATGAAATCGCCGGGCTGTTCGATGCGAAAATCGCTGATCGTGAAAGACAGTTTGGCTTCGCGCCGCCCGAGGCCGGCCGTGAATTCGTCCATGGGGACACTCTCCTGGATGCCTGAAGGGCTTTATCGGTGGGCCCCGCGCGGCAGGCGCCCGCTCGCCCATTTGCCCGTCAGAATAGGCTGCCCTGACCGGATCCGCCATGCCCGTTGCCGGGGTCTTTGGCCTTGCCGGCTTTCTCGCGCCGCTGCGCGGGACGCTTTGCCGGAACCGTCTTGGTGTTGCCCGCACCGCCTGCCGAACCATCCACCCGCGCCCCACGCGACCCGTCCGCCAGATCGATACGGATCGCCTGGCCCGCCTTGAGCTGTTCGGCGCGTCGTATGACACTCCCCGCTTCATCACGGACAAGGGCAAAGCCCCGGGCGAGGGTCTCCTGGTAGGAATAGCTGCGCAGCAGCTTGCCGAGTGTGGCCAGGGTCTCGCGCCGGCGTTCCATGGACCGATCGCGCGCGGCGACGAGGCGGCGGTGCACCTGTCCAAGATCCTGGCCGGCGCGGCTCGCCTGCGTCTTGAGCGTCTCGACCCGGAGCACGGCCGCCGCCCGGTCGAGCCGGGCCCGCCACTGCAGCGCACCGGCGCGCAGACCACCCGCCAGGCGGCCGGAGGCATAATCGAGCCGCTGACGGGCCGCAGCCACCAAATCATCGGCCCGGGGCAAGGCACGCGCCGCCGCCTGAAGCCGATTGCGCCGGTCCTCGACCCCGCGCGTGAGCCCGCGCATGAGGCGGCGCTCAAGATCAAGGAGATCCGTGCGCAAGTCGCTGCGCACCGGGACGGCCATTTCTGCCGCGGCCGTCGGCGTCGGCGCCCGCCGGTCCGAGACGAAATCGATCAGGGTGGTGTCGGTCTCGTGCCCAACGGCGGAGATGACCGGGATGGTGCTCGCCGCCACGGCCCGCACCACGGCCTCCTCGTTGAAGGGCCACAGGTCCTCGATGGATCCGCCGCCCCGCGCCACGATCAGCACATCGGGGCGCGGCACGGGGCCCGATGGATCCAGACGATTGAAGCCCGCCACGGCGGCCGACACCTGGGCCGCCGCCTGCTCGCCCTGCACCATCACGGGCCACAACAGGACCCGGCGGGGAAACCGATCTTCCAGACGGTGAAGGATATCGCGGATCACGGCCCCGGTCGACGAAGTCAACACACCGATCACGTCCGGCAAAAAGGGCAGCGGTATTTTGCGCGCGTCAT
>CAYYTT010000269.1:0-2958 GCA_964474635.1 uncultured Alphaproteobacteria bacterium
GGCATTGCCATGACCCTGGCCCTGTCCACCTATCATCCCCTGGACCCGAGCTATAATCATTCGACAACGGATCAGCCCTGGAATCTCCTGGGTCTGACGGGCAGCTACTTTGCCGACCTTGTTATGCAGTCGGTGGGACTTGGCGCCGTTGCCCTGGTGCCGCCCATTGCCGTGGCGGGCTGGTGGCTCATGGCCAAACACGGTCCGGGCCATTACATCACGCGCTTTTTCTGCTGGATCGTCGCCGGCGTGGCGACAAGCGCCTTGGCCGCCAGCCTGCCCTTCGCGGCGCCGGCCCCGCTCCAGACCTCGCTCGGCGGCTGGGCGGGCGATTTGGTGCACAACAATCTGATGGGCATGGCGCTTTATCTGGGCGTGACGGACCCCCACAGCCTGCGCCTGTTCGCCGGCATCATCACGGCCGTCTTTGCCCTGATCACCTTTGGTGTTTCGGTCGGCATGCAGTTCACGACCTTCCGCTGGCGTGTGCGCACCCGGCGCCGGGGCGAGCGGGCCCGCCAGACCGGACGCCAGGACACGGGCGCGCTGGGCACCTCCGAAGAGCCCGAAACCGGGACCCTGTGGGCCCGGCTCATGGCGGTCCTGGGCGGTCTTTTTGGGTTTGCCGGCGCCCGGTCGGGTGAAGAGGACGATGCGGACCGGCCGCTTCCGGCCCTTGAAGACGCCCGGCCGGTGGAAAGCCCCCTGCCCCAAGCCGCGCCCCTGGCTCAGGCTGCCTATGACGATCCGCGCGCTGTCGAACCGGACGCCGCGTCGGCCTATGGTCTGCGCCGCCCTGACTGGTCACCCGCCGCACGCCGCACGGCCACCCAGGCCGCCGATCAGCCGGCCCCCCGTGCCTTCTGGCAGCCCGAGGCCGCCGAATGGGATGACGACTGGCAAGAGGCGCCGGTTGAGGTCGAGGATGCGGCATCCCTGCGCGGTGACGAAGCCGCCACGGCAGGTGATCCGGCTTGGGCGCCCGCGCCGCCGCCTCCGCCGCCCATGCCCCAGCGCGGCGCCATTCCGTCCACGGACCCCTCCCGCCTGATCTGGCCGTCCGATGAAGACGCCGGGGCGCCGGAGCGTGAGCCGATTGTTCCGGATCCGGCCCTTGAGCTTGGCCGCGTCGCAACCCCCTGGTCGGATCCCAAGCCGGAGGTCTCCACCCGGGTCACGTCGGTGTCCGAAGCCATCGCCAATGCCCATGACGGCACCGATTTTGTGTCGCTCGACGTAACGCCGGACGCTTACGAGGCCGCTTTCGATCAGGACCCGGCCGCCTGGACCAGCGGCGAGGAAGACGACAATCCGGCCGGTGAAGACTGGACCGGGACCCAGCGTTCGAACGGGCCCGCGAGCGGCAGCAGGGCCGCCGAGCTGTCGCCCCTGCTGCGCGGTTTCCACGAGGATGAAGACGACGGCAATTGGGGCCAGCCTCCCCTGCCCGGCGCCCCTCCGGCGCAAGAGCGCCAGCCCATGCCCGCTCCGCAACCCGCACCGGGCGCCGCACGGACCTGGGGCGACACGGACAATGGCACCGGAGACGACGAAAGCCTCCCGCAGACCGGTGCCGGACAGACCCCCTGGGATGCCCATGACGAGCCGGATTTCGATCCGCGCGCCGTTCTGGAAGACGATGGCGGCGATGACGGCGCTGCGTTCGACGACACGCAGGCGGACGAGGAGCCCCGCCCGGCCCACGCACGCGCGCCCCTGGACGAGGCCGTGGAAGGCGACATCGAAGACGACACGGGCGACGAAAGCGACGAGGACGACGCAACCCAGCAGGGCTTCGCGCAAGCCGCCGCCGCCACAGCCGCGGAGCGGGAGGCGTCCAAACGGCCGGAGCGCCCGCAACGGCCGGCCTATATGCCCGCGACCGTCCGTTCCGTGAAGGCTTCCGGACCCTTCAAGGGCCCTGATGTTCTGGACTTGGACGAAAGCAGTTACTGCCTGCCGCCCCTCGACCTGCTGCAGGAGCCCAAAAGCCGGGCCGAGACCCATCCGGATTTCGATGAAATGCTGGAGGACAATGCCCGCCAGCTTGAGACGGTGTTGCAGGACTTCGGCGTGCGCGGCGAGATCATCAACATCCATCCGGGTCCGGTGGTCACCCTCTACGAACTGGAGCCGGCCCCGGGCATCAAGTCATCGCGCGTGATCGGCCTTGCCGACGATATCGCCCGGTCCATGAGCGCCATTTCCGCGCGCGTGGCCGTAATCCCGGGGCGCAACGCCATCGGTATCGAACTGCCCAACAAGATCCGCGAGATGGTGTATTTGCGTGAACTTCTGGGCACCAGCGCCTATGAAAAAAGCAGTTGCCGTCTGGCGCTCGCCCTCGGCAAGCAGATCAGCGGCGATCCCAGCATCGTGGATCTGGCCAACATGCCCCACTTGCTCATTGCCGGGACGACCGGCTCGGGTAAGTCCGTGGCCATCAACACCATGATCCTGTCGCTGCTTTATCGGATGCCGCCGAGCCAGTGCAAACTGATCCTGATCGATCCGAAAATGCTCGAGCTGTCAGTCTATGAAGGCGTTCCCCATCTCCTGACCCCGGTGGTTACCGACCCGAAAAAGGCCGTCGTGGCCCTGAAATGGGTCGTGCGGGAGATGGAAGACCGCTACAAGAAAATGTCGAAGCTCGGGGTGCGGAACATCAAGGGCTATAACGAGCGCATCACGGAGGCCGCCGCCAAGGGCGAAGTGCTGACCCGCAGCGTGCAGACGGGCTTTGACAAGGAAACGGGCGAGCCGATTTACGAGGAAGAGGTGTTGCCGCCCGATCCCATGCCCTTCATCGTCGTGGTGATCGATGAGATGGCCGACCTGATGATGGTCGCCGGCAAGGACATCGAGGCGGCCGTGCAGCGCCTTGCGCAGTTGGCCCGCGCCGCGGGCATCCACCTGATCACCGCGACCCAGCGGCCGAGCGTCGACGTCATCACGGGC
>CAYYTT010000270.1:0-2897 GCA_964474635.1 uncultured Alphaproteobacteria bacterium
GGGAGTCGAACACCTGACATCTACAATGCCATTGTAGAGCACTCCCAACAGAGCTATGGACACACGATAGAGGTCGTGGCGGGCGGGACCCGCCAGAGCAGCGAAACTAGTGGCGGACGCATCGCCGATCAAGCGGAAAACTGAAGCAGCACGGAAAAAGCCCCCGCGCTAATGGCGTGCCGGCCGGGACGGGGTGTGTCCGGCCGGCGCGCGGGTGCATCGCGTGGGTCGCCCCCGCAAAGGCGCCTTAGCTTTCCTTATCGCCGTCTTCTTCGGTGTCGACGATTCCCGTCACGTCATCATCGTCATCGTCCAGGTCGGACATGTCTTCGATGATGTTGTCGACGCCCTCATTGGTGCCGTCGTCGTCTTCTTCCTCGTCGTCGCCCAGATCCGGGATCTCATCGTCGCCGGAGGCATCGGCGGCTGGCGCTTTTTTGCGCTTTTTGCGCTTTTTGCGCTTTTTAGCGTCCGCGTCTTCTTCGTCGTCATCGTCCGAGCTGTCGTCGTCATCCGAATCGTCGCTGGATGACTCGTCGAGTTCGGAGACGTCCTCGTCGTCATCATCCTCGAGGTCTTCTTCCTCCTCGGTCTCTTCTTCTTCGGCCTCCTGATCGGCAAGGCCTTCTTTCTTCTTGGCCTTTTCGGTTGCCACATCCTCGGCGGCGGCCTTGGCCGTGCGCTGGCGCTTGGGCTTGATCAACTGTTCGGGATCGAAGCTGTGGCCGCATTTGGGGCATTCGATGGGGCGTTTATCGAGGTCGTAGAAACGGGCTGCGCAATTGATGCAGGTTCTTTTCGTTCCAAGCTCAGGCTTCGGCACGGCTGAAAATTCCTTCAGTGGGACAGCGCAAAGGCTGTGGCGCGGGGCTGGAGGCGAAACGGGCGGAGCGCCGAGTGACGGGCAGGGCCGCGCGCTGGCGCGCTGGCAGGCCTGTGCCGCCCATGCAAGTTCGCGCGTTTGCCATGTTCCCGGGGCCCTGTCAAAGAGTAAGGCCGCGTGTTCTTGCCAGCCGTCCCAGCCGCAAAGAGGGAGACCATGACCGAGCTTGCCGCTTTTGCCATTCCCGATCGCCTTGTGGCGCGCGCGGGATCCTCGCTGGCGGGCACCTTCACGGTCCCGGGCGACAAATCCATTTCCCACCGGGCGCTGATTTTCGGCGCGCTTTCCCGGGGCGAGACGGCGATTACGGGTCTTCTTGAGGCGGATGACGTTCTGCGCACGGCCGGCGCCCTCAAGGCCATGGGCATCGATGTGGAGCGGCTCGGCCCCGGCCAGTGGCGCCTGCGCGGCGCTGGCGTGGGCGGTTTGAGGGGGCCGGACGATATCCTCGATTTTGGCAATTCGGGCACGGGCGTGCGGCTCATGATGGGGGTTCTGGCGGGCCATCCCTTCCCGGTCATGGTGACGGGGGACGAGAGCCTGCGCCGGCGGCCCATGGAGCGGGTGCTGGTGCCCTTGCGCCAGATGGGCCTTTCGGCGGATCTGCGGGAGGGGGGGCGGCTGCCGGCCACCTTGCGCGGCGGCGACCCGGCGCTGCCCATCCGTTACCGGGTGCCCGTGCCGAGCGCCCAGGTCAAATCGGCGGTGCTGCTGGCCGGTCTCCATGCGCCGGGCGAGACGACCGTGATCGAGCCCATCGCGACGCGCGATCATACCGAACGCATGCTGCGGGCCTTCGGCGCGGATGTCTCCGTTGAGGATGATCCGTCCGAGGGCGACGTGATTTGCGTGAAAGGGGATGCGGAGCTTGTGGGCATGCCCGTGGCCGTTCCCCGGGATCCGTCCTCGGCCGCGTTCGGTCTGGTGGCCGGATTGATCGTGGAGGGCTCCCGGATCGAGGTGCCCGGCGTGATGCTCAATCCGGGACGCTCAGGTCTGCTGGACTGCCTTGAGGACATGGGGGCGGAGCTTGAACGCGCGGCCCCCCGGGACAGCGGCGGAGAGAGCGTTGCCGATCTGCGGGTCGTGGCCGGCCCATTGAAGGGGGCCCACATCCCGGCCGAGCGGGCGCCGTCCATGATCGACGAATATCCCATCCTCGCCATGGCGGCCGCCTGCGCCGAGGGGGTGAGCCGCTTTGACGGCCTTGGCGAGTTGCGGGTCAAGGAAAGCGACCGCCTGGCCGCCATCGCAAATGGCCTGGCGGCCTGCGGTGTGCCGGTATCGGTCGAGGGTGATACGCTCACGGTGACGGGCTGCGGGCCCGGCGGTGTGCCGGGAGACGCCGTCATCGACGCCCACGGCGACCATCGCATCGCCATGAGTTTTCTCGTGCTCGGCCTTGCCGCGCAAAAGCCGATTACGGTCACGGGCTGCGCCACCATCGCGACGAGTTTTCCCGATTTCCAGGCCCAGATGACCGGGGTCGGCGCCGCGATTGGCGGGGACGGACCGGCCCATGAGGCACGCCAATGATCAAGCTCACCTACAATTTGCGCCGTTTGCCCTCGCTCAGCCGTGAGGCGTTTCAGAGCTACTGGCGTGAGACCCACGCGCCACTGGTGCGCCGGCATGCCCCGGTTCTGGGCATTCGCGCCTATGTCCAATGCCATACCCTGCCCAGCGCGGTGAACGATGCGGTGCGCGCCATGCGCGGCGGCATGGAGGACTATGACGGCGTTGCGGAATTGTGGTTCGACTCGCTTGAGGCGATCACAGCGACGGACGGCAACCCGGAAGCGGCGGCCGCCGCGGCCGAACTGCTCGAGGATGAAAAGCGCTTCATCGACGTGGCAGCCTCGCCCATATTCGTTGTGGAAGAACACGCGATCATCGCCCGTTAGTGCGGCGGCATGTTCAGATGATTCAGTTTCATGCCGTCATGGCGAGCAAAGCGACGCCATCCAGGGCAACGAAATCCGAAGCCAGTGGCCCTGGATGGCCGCGCCGCCTA
>CAYYTT010000271.1:0-2880 GCA_964474635.1 uncultured Alphaproteobacteria bacterium
CGCCGCCATGGGGGTGATCGACCGGGTTCATGGCCACGCCGCGCACGGCCGGACGTCGTCCGAGCCAGCGCCCGCGTCCCGCCTTCGACAGCTTCACATTGCCATGGTCCGGGTTCGAGACCGCGCCGACCGTCGCCAGACATTCCGAACGCACCACGCGCTGCTCGCCGGAGGACAGGCGCACAATGGCGTAGCTCAGATCCCGGCCCACAAGCTGGGCGTAGGTGCCGGCCGAGCGCGCAATCTTGCCGCCGCCGCCAGGCTTCAGTTCGATATTGTGGATGATCGTGCCCACCGGCATGGCACCGAGTGGCATGGCATTGCCCGGCTTCACATCCACCTTCGACCCGGAGACGACCTCGTCGCCTGCCTTGAGCCGCTGAGGCGCCAGGATATAGGCCAGCTCGCCATCCTCATATTTGATCAGCGCAATGAAGGCCGTCCGGTTCGGATCGTACTCAAGCCGCTCCACCGTGGCTTTCACGTCGAACTTGCGCCGCGTGAAGTCGACCTTACGCCAAAGCCGCTTGTGGCCGCCGCCCCGGCGCCGCGCCGTCACACGGCCCGTGTTGTTCCGGCCGCCCTTCTTCGTCAGACCTTCCGTCAGCGTCTTTTCGGGACGCCCGCAATGGAGCGCGGAACGATCAATGAGAACAAGGCCACGCTGACCCGGAGTCATCGGTTTGTAAGTTTTGAGTGCCATGGATCTAACGCCTCAATCCCGTCCTGCACCGGCGCGCCGCCCCGTCTTGGGGCGCGCGGCCCGCGCTGTTCCTTAAAGACCCGTCGTCACGTCGATGGACTGGCCTTCCTTCAAGGTCACGATCGCCTTCTTGTAGTCCGGACGACGGCCCGGTACGCCGCGAAAGCGCTTTCGCTTGCCCTTCACGCGCACGGTGTTCACCGCCTTGACGCCCACCTTGAACAGGGCCTCGACCGCGTCACGGATCTGCGGCTTGCTGGCCTCGAGCGCCACCCGGAACACAACCTGGTTGAATTCCGAGGCCGTTGTCGCTTTCTCCGTGATCACCGGACCCAGGATCACGTCGTAGTGTTTGAGATCGTTCTCGCTCATTTCAGGCGAGCCTCCAGATGGTTCAGCGCCGCCCGGGTCAAAACCAGAACGTCCCGGCGCAGAATGTCGCGCACATTGATGCCCTGGACCGGCAGCACATCGATCAGCGGGATGTTGCGCGCCGCGCGGCTGAAATTTTCATTCACCTCGGCGCCATCGATCACCAGGGCCGACCGCAAATTAAGTTTCTCAAGCTTGTCCTTGAGCACCTTGGTGCGCGGCTCGTCGAGACTGGCCGTATCCAGAACAATGAGCTCCTGGGCCTGGCACTTGGCCGACAGCGCATGGCGCAAACCCAGGCGCCGCATCTTCTTGGTCAGATCGTGACCATGCTCGCGCACCACGGGCCCATGGGCCTTACCGCCACCGCGGAACTGGGGCACCTTCCGGTTGCCGTGCCGGGCGCCGCCGGACCCTTTCTGACGCACGAATTTCTTCGTCGTGCCCGTGATCTCCGAGCGCCCCTTGGTTTTGTGGGTGCCCTGACGCTGGCGGTCGAGCTGCCAGACCACAACCCGCTGCAGAATGTCCTTGCGCGGCTCAAGACCGTAAATGTCGGCGTTCAGATCGACCGAGCCGGCGGCATCACCGTCGAGGGTCTTCACATCGAGTGTCAGCGTTTCAGACATCACGCCTTGTCCTTCTTGTCAGCGTCGCCCTCGTCGCCGCTTGCATCCGCAGCGGGCGCCGCGTCATCCGTCGGGGCCACGTCCTCGGCCGGCGCGGCATCATCCGCAGGCGCCCCATTGGCCGCGATCTCCTCCTCGGCCGGCGCCGGCTCCTCGGGGGTCGCCTTGCGATCCTCCAGGGTCCGGAACGCTCCCGGTATGGGCACACCGTCGGGAAGCGCACGCTTGACCGCGTCACTCAGCAGAACCCAGCCCGACCGGGGCCCGGGAATGGCGCCGCGCACCAGGATCAAGCCCCGGTCCACATCCGTCTTCACCACTTCAAGGTTTTGCGTGGTCACCCGCGCAGCCCCCAAATGGCCGGCCATCTTCTTGCCCTTGAACACCTTGCCCGGCTCCTGGCACTGGCCCGTGGAGCCGTGCGCCCGGTGCGAGATGGACACACCATGCGAGGCGCGCAGCCCGCCGAAATTGTGCCGCTTCATGGCACCGGCAAAGCCCTTACCGATACTGGTCCCGACCGCGTCGACCTTCTGCCCGGGAACGAAATGGTCGGCGGTGATCTCCGCGCCCACATCGATCAGGCAGTCGGGGGTGACCCGAAATTCCGTCAGCTTGCGGCGCGGCTCGACCTGCGCCTTGGCGAAGTGACCCCGCATGGGCCGGGTCACATTCTTCAACTTGGCCAGGCCGGAGCCGACCTGGAGCGCCGTGTAACCATCCTTGTCTTCCGTCCGCTGCGCGATCACCGCGCACCCGTCCAGGGACAGGACCGTCACGGGCACATGCCGGCCGTCATCCGTGAACACACGGGTCATGCCGATCTTCTTTGCAAGCACTCCAGAACGCATCACCGTCTCTCCCAAAGCTCCAATGCCGTTTTCCCGGTTTCAACCGACAAACCTTAGAGCTTGATCTCCACATCGACCCCGGCGGCGAGGTCGAGTTTCATCAGCGCATCAACCGTCTGCGGCGTCGGATCGACAATGTCCAAAAGCCGCTTGTGGGTGCGCATTTCAAATTGTTCCCGGCTCTTTTTGTCGATGTGGGGAGAGCGGAGAACCGTGAATTTCTCAATCCGCGTCGGCAGAGGAATGGGACCGCGCCCCTGCGCGCCCGTCCGCTTGGCGGTGTTGACGATTTCCCGGGTCGACGTGTCGAGAACCCGGAGGTCGA
>CAYYTT010000272.1:0-2769 GCA_964474635.1 uncultured Alphaproteobacteria bacterium
CGCCGGACTCGAAGACCGCGAAATCGCCTTCGTCCCGGTCGACGATGGCGGGGATGCGCCCATTGGGGTTGATGGCGAGGTACCAGGGCTCCTTTTGCACATTGGTGCCGATATCGACGCCATGGGCCTCGTAAGCAAGCTCCAGCTCCTCAAGGGTAACGGACGCCTTGTATCCGTTGGGCGTCGTCCAGGTATAAAGATCAATCATGGCGACCTCCTTGTGTTCATGGTGGGGGGCTCACGGTGGGCGGCTCACAGTGGGCATCACACACGAAGCCAAGTGGGCAGCCCGGCGCGTCGCCACAAGCTGGCCCAAGGGCCGGGCCGAATCACGGGATGGTGAGCCCATCGCACCACGGAGGGGTCCATGCAGCAGTATCACGACCTGATCACCCGCATTCTGGAGACCGGCGCGGACAAGCCCGACCGCACGGGCACGGGCATCCGCAGCGTCTTCGGCCACCAAATGCGCTTTGATCTTGGGCTCGGCTTCCCGCTGCTCACCACCAAGAAGCTATTCACCAAGGCGATCTTCCACGAATTGCTGTGGTTCCTGCGCGGCGACACCAATGCCCGCAGCCTTCAGGCCGAGGGTGTGACGATCTGGGATGAGTGGGCAGGCCCCGACGGGGACCTTGGCCCCATCTATGGCAGGCAATGGCGGTCCTGGCCGGACGGGCGGGGCGGCACCATCGACCAGATTGCCCAGGTGGTCGAGGACATCCGCACCGATCCCAATTCCCGCCGGCTTGTGGTGAGCGCATGGAACCCGGCCGACATTCCGGACATGGCCCTGCCGCCCTGCCACTGCCTGTTCCAGTTCTACGTGGCCGAAGGGCGCCTGTCCTGCCAGCTTTATCAGCGTAGTGCGGATGTGTTCCTGGGCGTGCCCTTCAACATCGCGTCCTATGCCCTGCTGACCCATATGATCGCGCAGGTGTGCGATCTGGCGCCGGGCGATTTCGTGCACACCCTGGGTGATGCCCATCTTTATGCAAATCATATGGACCAGGCGCGCGAAATCCTGGCCCGGGAGCCGCGGGCCCTGCCGCGCCTGGTGCTGGATCCGTCCGTGCGGGATCTGTTCGCCTACCAATATGAACATATCGGCGTTGAGGGCTATGATCCGCACCCGGCCATTCGGGCCCCTGTGGCGGCCTGAGCCCATGGCCTGGAATGGTTTTCGTGTAGTGCAAGTGGTGGCCATGGCCCGCAACCGGGTCATCGGGCGTGCCGGGACCATGCCCTGGTCCCTGCCGGAGGATGTGAAACACTTTAAGGCAGCGACCATGGACAAGCCCATGGTGATGGGACGCAAGACCTTCGAAAGCATCGGCCGGCCCCTGCCAGGACGCACCAGCATTGTGGTGACCCGCGCGGCGGATTGGTCCGCGCCCGGCGTGCTGACGGCGACGACGGTGGAGGCGGCCCTTGATCTGGCCGCCCATGACGCGGGCGCCCGGGGAACGGACACCATCGCGGTGATCGGGGGCGGGGAGATCTATGCGGCGAGCCTGCCCTATACGGATGAAATCGACCTGACCCGGGTTGAGGCGGAGATCGAGGGCGACACCCTGTTTCCCGAACTCGACTTGGCGGTTTGGCGGGAAGGGACGGCCACGGCCTTTGCCGATAATCCGAAGGCGAGCCACCGGGCAAGCCGGGTCGTCCTGACCCGCATCGCCTGACGTGGCATCACCGAATGCTGAACGACATGGGGAAAGGGTTTGCGATGTTGGGAAGCCGGATTTTGGGGCTGGTCCTTTTGGGTCTCATAGCCGCCGGGGTCGCCGGCCCCGCGCGCGCCGACAAGGCGGCGGACCGTTTGCTGATCATCGCGGCCACTCGGACGGAGTTCGAGGCCGTGGTGCGCCGTGTGGGCGAGATCGTGGTTAATCCGTTCGGTCCCTCCGTCGCCGCCGAGGGGCGCCTCGGAACCCAGGACGTGGTGGTTCTCTTGTCCGGCGTCAGCACCATCAATGCCGCCATGACAACGCAATGGGCGCTCGACACGTACTCAGTGCGGGCGATCCTGGTTTCCGGAACGGCCGCGGGGCTTGAGGGAGAGGCGATCCGTGTCGGCGATGTGGTGATTGCCGGCCAATGGGGCCATTACACGGAGATGTTCTTCCTGCGCGAGACGGGCGAGGAGCCGCCCGAGACCGGCCCCCTTGGCTATCCGTTGCTGGTCGAACCGTTCCTTTTCATGGCGCCCCGGCCGGCGCGGCCCCTGCCATCCAAGGACGAGCCAATTCGAGAGAAGACGGCGCCGGAACGCTTCTGGTATCCGGCGGATGGCGCCATGGTGGCCGCCGCCCGGGATCTGGCGCCGGGGATCGCGCTCACCCAGTGTTTGCCCGATGACACCTGCCTGGAGGCGGCACCGCAGGTGCGTTTCGTGAAGGCCGGGGTCTCGGGCTCGGTCTTTATGGACAATGTGGCCTTTGGCGCCTATTTGCGCGCCACCTTCGGCGCGTCGATCCTGGACATGGAGAGCGCGGCCATTGCGATTGTCGCGGCGGCGGGCGGGGTGCCGTTTCTTGCCGTGCGCGCGGTGTCCGACGTGGTGCGCGACACGCCGCCCGGTGACCATCAGTATGTGAACTACCATCCCCTGGCGGCCGAAAACGCCGCGCGGGCAACGGTGGCACTCGCGTCGGCCTTTCAGGACCAGGACGGTCCCTGAAACACCGGGCGAAAAACCCAGATCGGTTTAGTGTCCTGAATCAGGAGTGGCATTGATTATTGTGTTTGCATTCACTCGTTCGC
>CAYYTT010000273.1:0-2736 GCA_964474635.1 uncultured Alphaproteobacteria bacterium
CGCGAGATGCTGATTTCCGCCTTCTCGGCCATGAGCGTGCGCTCCAAGGCTTTCACCTTCGTGGACCGGGAAATCTGGCGCGAGGATTATCCGTATAACCCGGAACTCTCCCTTGTGCCGAACTACTATATCCGCGGCGCCATCACGCAGCTCGACGAGAGCGTGGTGTCCGAAAGCGTGGGCGCCGGCGTGGCCTTCGAATCGAACCGGCTCGGCGCCTCGGCCGACCAGGTGATCTCCATGGTCTCCGTGGACCTCAATGTGGGCGAGACCCTGAGCCGCCAGATCCTGCCGGGCGTGTCGGCCCGCAACTCCATCGCCGTGCGCAAGCGCGGCCAGGCGGGGGATGCGCGCGGCACAATCAACAAGGCGAGCCTGTCCTTCAATGTGTCCTTCAACCAGAGCGAAGGCATGCACCAGGCCATCCGTACCTTGATGGATCTGAGCGCCATCGAAGTCGCCGGCAAAATGACCCGCACCCCCTATTGGCAGTGCCTGGGCATCGACCAGACCAACATGGAAATCGAACAGGAAGTGCGCGGCTGGTTCGACCGGATGGACACGCAAGAGCGCGTGCTGTTCGTCCAGAACGCCCTTGGCTCCCTGGGCTACTACCAGGGTCCGCGCGATGGGCAGTTGACCCCCGCCCTGACCAACGCGGTCGGCCGCTACCAGTCCGAAAAGGGCCTGACCGCCATCGGCCGGATCGACCAGACGCTTTACGCCCGCCTTCTGGCCGAGGACCTGCGCGGGGTTGCGGGCAGCCCGCCGCCCAAGGTCAAGACTTCCAATTACACCGTCGAAACGGCCGCCGAGCGTTTGAGCATCCTGCTCACCGACACCGAGGAGCGCACCGTCTATGAGGTCGGCGCCCGGCCCGTGATCCAGGCGCGCCTCAATGGGGACGGCTATCTCTACTGCTACTACCAGGACGGGGCGGGCCAGATCGCGCAGATCTTCCCCAACCGCTTCCAGGCCGATGCGGCCGTGCGCGGCGGGACACTGGTCAGCATACCGCCCAACACCAACAGCTTTGAGCTTGTGTTCCAGCACGCCAACAGCCTGGAGACCGTGGAATGCCATGCCTCGCGCACGGACCTCGCAAGCTCGATGCCCAACAAACTGCTCGTGCAGGATCTGACGCCCATGTCCGTCGGGTCGCTGCGTGAGGTGGCCCAGGCCATCCAAAGCACCGGCGCCTCGGTGACCTCGGCAAAGGTCGAGTTCCTGACCCGGTGACGCGCCGCGGCGGATGCGGCAAAGGCCCCGGCCCCCGCATTCGCCCCGCATGCCTGGCCCCGCATGCCTGGGCCCCCCATGCCCGAACGCCTGAGCCTGGAGTTTCAACCTGCGTGGAAAACCGACAACCGCCTTAAAACCCTGAAGGAGACCTGACCCATGACCGCCCAACGCCCCTGCGCCCCGCCGACACCCACCCGCACCGGATTGATCCGCCTGGCCGCCGCCGGCCTTGCGATCGCCCTCACCGGTGGCCTCGCCTTCATGCCGTCGGCACCGCTTTCGGCGGCCCAGGACGGCGCGGCGGCTCCCTCTTCGGTCACGTTTCCAAGCGGCACGAGCCCCACGGAAGGGCCTGAGGGCAACCGTGCCCGTCTTGACCGTTCGGCTTATCGGACGGGCGCCCAAGGCGACAACGCGCCTCCGTTTCAGGGCGAATTTGAACTGAGTTGCTGGCAGGAGGGGAAGAAAATCATCGACGGCGCCAACGTCTCCGCCCCCATCGCCGGTGGCCTCACCGAGCGGGACAGCGCCTATTTCGGCCAAAAATCCGGCACGGCGCGGATTTTAATCATGCGCGGCGAGAACCTGTGCTTGGCATCACGTCCCTGACCGGGGGCGGCTCCTAAGGTGAACCCATCGGCGCAGCGCGCCACCGCAACTCCAGAGGAGAAGACAGATGTTCAAGAGCACCAAAATCGCCCGCGTTCTCGTCGCCCTCGCTGCAGGGTTCACCGCCACGCTCCCCGGCCTCGCCCAGGCCAACAGCGACGTCTACATCTTCCAGGACGAGCCCGACGCCCAGGAACTCAACAGTGCCCTCTTCGGCGGCGACGAAGGCGAGCCCATGATGTTCCGCACCCGCGGCATCCGGGTGCAGAACAAGGCGCAGCCCGCTTACGCTCCCGCCGGCACGGCCGGTGGCATGGCCGCCAGCCAGCCGTCCTACGCACCCGCCACCGGCGGCATGACGGCCCCGGCCGCCTCCCGCCCCGTTGCGCCGATCCGCGTGGCCGCCGCCCCCGCCGCCCCGGCCCGCCAGCCGGCGCCGCAAAAGGCTTCCGGCGGCGCCACGGTCGCCTACCTGATCAAGTTTGACTACAACTCGTCCGTGATCCGGCCTGAGTTCCACGGTCACCTGGACAAGCTGGCCGCCGCGCTCAAAATGCCGAATGCGGACGGTAAGGTCCTGCAGATCATGGGGCATACGGATGCCAGCGGCTCGGCCGAGTACAATCGCAGCCTCTCAGTGCAGCGCGCCGAAGCCGTGCGCAACTACCTGATTGCCCAACACGGTCTCTCCCCGGCCCGCCTCGCCGTCATCGGCATGGGCGAGGACCTGCCCCTGGCCGACCGCCCGGGCAACGACCCCCTGAACCGCCGCGTGGAGTTCAAGGCGCTCTGATCGCCGCACCATCCCAGGACACACCAAAGGGCGGGCCTTCGGGACCCGCCCTTTGCTTTTGCATTGCGCTCAGGCGCCGCTGGGAAGTCTTT
>CAYYTT010000274.1:0-2723 GCA_964474635.1 uncultured Alphaproteobacteria bacterium
TGATTTTGAGCGCTTTCCGGGCGGAAAACCGCATACACTTTTCCTGAAAGCGCTCCAGTGCACTGTATTCTGAGATTACCCGCGTTGTTCAATCAAGGGCCGACGGCATGCCGGCGCCCAGGACGGGAGCTTCGCGCTCAACCGTTGGCATTTCGCCCCGCTCTCAGGCTCGCAAAAGTCGGGGGCGTGTGAGGCGGACGGGTAGTTTACGGGCCACCCCTTTGACCGCCCGGCGGACGAATGCCTTCATGCTGACATGATCCGTGACGCCGGCATTGATCATCTGGGGGTTGATGAAGAGCCGGGCCCCGTTGGCCCGCATGGCCTCGTGGAGGGCCACATGCTCGCACTGGTCTCGCCCCTCCAGACCCTCGCCGCTGTAGTGCCCCACCATGAGGGCGTCACGCCGATAGAGCGCCAGGCCGCCAAAGCTTGAGTCCACTTCGATCCAGGGGGCCTGCGGCGGGATACGGATCATCTTTAAAAAGAGGGACAGGCGGATCCGGAAATACCCCCCGCCATGGTGTTCGAGGAAACGCTGCTGTTCCCAGCAATCATGGGGGCACCACATGGGATGGCGCAGGGCCCAGATGTCATAATAGGGGCCGAGCTGATTGGCCGTGCACCCGTCCCAATCCGTCCGCCCCCAGCAGGACAAGATCGCATCGCGGCTCAGATGGCTGTTGATGCCGTCCAGATCCGTGACCACCACATAGTCGAAGGCCTCGTCCCTGCGCCGGATCTCTTCAAGATAGACGTTGCGACAGTGGGCAATGCGCCGTGTGCGCGATGGCAAGGTTTCCTCAAGGGCCCCAAGGGAGACAAAGCGGAAAGAGGGAACCGTGGCCGCGCACCGCTTCAAGGCCTCGACCGTATCGTCCGAACTGTCCGATTCGACCACGAACCAGGAAACGGAGCGGGCAAAGGATAACGCCTTTGACAGGACACGGATTTCCCGGTCCAGTTTCTCCGCCACATTGCGCGCAAGACCCACTACCAGGATCCGGCTGCGCTCGGGCGGCACATGGCGCGGCTTGGGCGCCGGACGCCCCCCATGCCGCGGCATCTGCGCGGATGGGGGCTGCCCCTGGCGCTGGACCCGGCCGGTCTGGCGTTCCAAGAGTTCCGAGCCGATCCCCATGGTCACTCCTCGCCCATAAAGGCTGGTCAATCAGGCCGGCGTGCCCGCCGCGCTTGTCTGTAATGTCCGCTGTTGAGCCCCCGGCCAGACGTGTATCAGGCGCGTCGTCACAAGGTTGAGGTCTCTGCTGTACTGCGAAATCGTGCCGTAAAACCAACGGTGTCCGGATTGCGCGCCAAGAGATGCATCGCAACCATCCGATGTTTAAATTGGAATCACCACAGGCATTTCGCGAGGGGAACCGTAGTCCACAATTTCACCCATGAAAAGGCCTTAACCTTGGTTTGGTGGCCTTTGGATGTCAGCGGAAGAGATGCACTTTTTAACAACTTGAAAATCATCGGCTTTTTTTTAAAGACAGCCGCCGCAAATGGCCTTCATCGCACAGCCTTTCGTCGCACAGCCCTTCGTCACACGAGCCTTCGCCACATAACAAGGCCCGGCCAATGCGCAACGCAGGCCCAACGCCCCTTGCCTGGAACGCGGGAAGACACCGCCCGGCCTGTTACAGACGAACCGCCAAAACGGACGAGCGCCATCGTTCAAATCGGCATGGCCTTCTGTAAACGGATGGTTTTCAAAATCGCAGGCATGCGGACCAAGGCATGCAGTTCCCGCCTTGCCTGATGGCCCTTCACCCAAAATGACGGCCAGCCGTCATGCAGTTTTTCGGAACGCGCTATTGCATCGTCAAGAGCAGATAGCCGGTCATAACCCCGGCCATCTGCGCTCTCAACGGCTCCCGGTTACTCGACCGGCGTAAAATCGAGATCGACTTGAACGTCCATCATCGCTTCGAAATCGGCCCGATCCGCCATGGCGCTCGCCCTGGTGTCCGGTCTGGTTTGCTCGGCCATCACGATCTCATCGATCAAAGCCTGTGTCGCCTCCGCTTGTTCCGTCTTGAGAGTAACAAAGTCGATCACATCAACAGTGTCGTCACCGAGCGCGATGGTCTCAATCAGGTTTTGCAGTTCTGCCTGATCCGAAGCGACCTTTTTCACAACGTCGATGATCGTGGCCGGCGCGCGTTCGGGCGTCGGCGGGGTTGCTTCGACGACCGTGTCAATCATGGTGTGCAGTTGCTTTGTGCCCACGGACGCGACCGAGACGACATCCGACACAAGAGCGCCGCCCTCGCCTGCAAGTGCGCCGTCTGTCTTTTCCTGCACGGCAGACTGGACTGCCGCGACCCCTTTGACGATGTCAGTAATGCTCAACGAAGAGACGGATGTCATGGGAGCTCCTCTCACTCAATTAGCCCGAGGCGATCCACGCCCCACAATCAATTCCCGCATTCCGCACATCGTAGATAGCAACTCTTGCGATGCAGAGTCAAAATGATTCCAAATGCTACAACTGAACAAAAATGCCGGGCGATTAAGTGCCACTGCACTCAAGGCCGCGACCGCGGCCCGGCGCCGTTGCGCCGCCCCGCGGAGCGTAAGCGCACCAAAAACAGTGCAGCGGCAAGCTGGACACAGACTGATCTGGATTTCTCGCCCGCTGCCATAACGCGCGCCGGTGTGTATCCTCGGGAGACCGAAAGCGTGGCAGCGCGGGAAGGCGGGCATGCAGCCTT
>CAYYTT010000275.1:0-2699 GCA_964474635.1 uncultured Alphaproteobacteria bacterium
CGCCATGACGGCATGAAACTGAGTCATCTGAATGTGCCGCTGCACTATTGTCTTCTTAGGCCACCGCCCCTCCCCGTCTCACTCCGCCTCTTCGCTCATTTCGGCGGCAACGGTTTCCACCTCCGCCATGACGCGCAGCAGATTGCCGCCCCATATTTTGGCCACGTCGTCCTCGGAGAACCCGCGCCGCAGCATCTCGGCCGTCACGTTCTGTGTCTGCGCCGCATCGCGCCAGCCGCGCAGACCGCCCCCGCCCTGAAAATCGGACGCGATGCCCACATGCTCCACACCGATTTTCTCAGCCGCATACTGAATGTGATCGACAAGGCCCGTCACACCCGCCCCCGGATAGGTGCGATTGATCTCGGCGAGGCGGGTGCGGAAGGTCGCAAGCGTTTCGTCCGACGCCGCCGCGAAGCCATCGGAGTCCGTGAGACCTAAGTCCTCGCGCAGGGCGTCAATGGCCGCCGTCTTTTCCTCCGGCGGCGCCTTCAGGAAGGAATCGAGCGCCACCACCTGCACGACCCCGCCATTGTCCTTTAGCACCTCAAGCGCCTCGTCGGAGAGGTTGCGCGGGTGATTGCGCACGCCCTTCACACCGGAATGAGAGGCGATCACCGGCGCCTGGGACAGGGCCATGGCCTGCATCGCGGAGGTCTCGGAGGCATGGGAAATGTCGACCATGATGCCCAGCCGGTTGCAGCGCGCCACCGCTTGCTTGCCAAGATCGGACAACCCGTCATAGAGCCGCGCTTCATTGCCCAGGGCAAAATTGGGCTGGGCGGAGTCCGCAAGCTGATTGTGACCGTTGTGCACAAGGCCGAAATAGCGCGCGCCAAGGGCATGGAACGTGTCCAGCATGTCCACATCCGTGCCCATCGGATAGCCGTTCTCGACACCGATCAGGGCGATGCGCTTGCCGTCCTCATCGAGGGCGCGCACATCGGCGGCCGTCAGGGCAAGGCCGATACGGTCCGGATACTGCTCATCGGTCATGCGCCGGATGGCGGCGAATTTGGTGAAGGCCTGTTCCATGGCCTTGGCATAGCGGGCCGGGGTCAGCGTGTTTTGCCCCGTGTAGACAATAAAGAACGCCCCATCGAGGCCGCCCCGGTCCATGCGCTCCAGATCAACCTGGGAGCCGGGCGCATCCGTCTTGGCCGGATCGAAGGCCTTGGTCGCGAAATTGAGCGGGATGTCCACATGGGTGTCGATCGTGATGGCCGCCTTGTGGATCCGCTCGATCTCCGCTTGGGACGGTGCGTCGGCCGGCTGGGCGAGCGCCGTCGTCGCCAGGAGGGTTGCGCACAGGGCGAGGGACGCGGTTTTCATGGCTGAACCTTTCGACAAACTGCGGTCAGAACACTAAATCCCGCAATGATCAACCAGCACCATGCGGTCTGTCATCCCGAAAATGTCCCAAAAGGCGCCGCAATCCGCTGCTCTTCTTGAAGACGTGTTGGCAAAGGACCCAAACGCGCAGTCCAGTCAGCCATGAACACAACCCGCTTGTCCCAGATAGACCCTTCGAAGAAAGCGTTGGCTGCGGAGTTTTGAGGGGACGTTGAGTGGCCAAGCCCTGGAAGGGCTTGTGATTGGAGGCTTTGCGTGAGATTGGGTTGCCTGCGGGACACTTCTTGAGCCGCTCAGGCCACCTGCGCCTCCTCGAAGACAAGCCGTTTCATGGTGTAGGCAAGATTGGCGAGGCCAATTTTGGCTTTGGCCCGGCCGATCCCGACAGTCCGGATGAACAGTCCCATGCGGGACTTCTGCTCGGCGAAGACATGCTCGACCGCCGAGCGGATTTAAGAGCGGGCCCGGTTCGCCTGCTTAGGGGGCCCTTGCATGGGCTTGTCTCGTGGCTTTTTGAAGTGGATGAACGAGAGCCGGCCCGCCTTTGCGATGACTGCCTCGTTTTTCTTCGGCCGATAGGTGTTCGGCGCATGCGCCTCACCCAACCCAGACCTTGGAACCAAAGGCGTCCGGGTTCAGAAGATCCGGCAGCCGCACCCCGTCATAGGCGCTTGCCGCGGTCACGCTCCAGCGCCGGATCAACTTGTGGTGCTGGTTCCCATTGATGTGGCTCTTACAGCCGAAAGCCGGGATCACGAGGCCGGCCGTAGTCTTGTCGCAGGCCTTGTCTTCGGGGCGCTTCTTCACCCGGCCCCGCTTCAGCGTCCATCTTGCGTCGTTCGGCACGGCGCTCGAACCGATGGCGCGCTCGCGCCTCACTCTTTATGCGCCGCTTTTTTTGCGCGGCCAGGGCGGAGTGCCGCCACCCTTGATGGTGTCCTTCTCCTCCCGGGGCAGGCGTTGTTTGGGGGCCTCGATCACCGAGCCATCGAGCATCTGACCGCCCATGGCCAGATAGCCCTTCTCCCGCAAAGCCCGGTCGAAACGGGCGAACAGCGCCTCGAGCGCATTGGCTATGGCTGCTCAGATCCACAAGCCGCTCATCGAAATCGAAAAATCCCGCCTGCGCCGCCATCGCAAGCCTCCTGTGCGCATATCACAAGCGGAAACCCCGATGATTTGCGTCTCACAGCGCAGGTTTTTCAAACCGTCCATTTGGGGAACGTCGAACACAAAAAAGCGGCCTCCGAGACCGGAGACCGCTTTCTTCAGCGCTTGAAAGCCTGGCACGGATCATCCGTGCCAATCGCAATCACTTCTTGTTCGGCCAATCACTTCTTGTTCGG
>CAYYTT010000276.1:0-2659 GCA_964474635.1 uncultured Alphaproteobacteria bacterium
CCGGCCTTCCGCAAGGACGGCACCATTACGGCCGGGAACGCGCCGGGCCTCAACACGGCCGCATCGGCCATGATCGTCGCCGAACGCGGCTTTGCCGAAAAGCATGGCCTGAACCCGGTGGCCGAGCTGAAGGGCTATGCCGTGGCCGGCGTCGAGCCGGGCATGTTCGGCATCGGCCCCGTGCCGGCGGTGCGCAAGCTGCTGGAGCGGGTCGGCTGGACCATCGGCGATGTGGAACGGATGGAAGTGAACGAAGCCTTTGCGGCCGTCGCCCTGGCCGTCTCCCAGGAACTGGGCGCGCCCCACGACATCGTGAACGTGGAGGGCGGCTCCATCGCCCACGGGCACCCGATCGGCGCCACCGGCGCGGTGCTCACGACCCGCCTCCTGCACTCCATGAAGCGCGACGGCCTGAAGCGCGGCGTGGTCACGGCCTGCATCGGCGGCGGCCAGGGCATCGCCGTTGCGCTCGAAATGATCTGAGCGCCTCAGGGCTCTTTTCACGGATGACAGACTGCGCGTGCGGCCCCGGAAACCGGGGCCGCATTTTTTGTGCCCTTCGAAAAGGTCATGCACAGGCACGCGAGGAATGGGTAATAGTCCGGGTCAATCCTTTACCATGTGCGCAAGGACTCTTATGCCCATCAAGACCGTGATCGCTCGCCTTCACCTGTGGCTTGGCCTCATTCTCGGACTGCAGGTCATGCTGTGGATCGCCGGCGGTGCCGTGATGAGCTGGTTCCACATCACGATGGTGCGCGGCGAGCACAACATAGCGGAACAAGCGCCCGTTCTGCTGACGGAAAAGGACCGTTTCGCGCCCCTTCACGCGGTGCTCGGCCGTCTCGACGGACCCGCCATCAGGGTGGATCTGTCGGGCCTGCGCGGGGAGACCGTCTACCGCATCACATTGGAGGATGGCACGCGCATTCTCGCGGACGCAATGACGGGCGAGATCATCCCGCCCCTTGACGAAGCGGGGGCGCGAGCGGTGGCGCGGGCCGATTTCGCCGGCGAGGGCGATGTGATCAAGGCAGACTATCTCACGGACCTGACCGGCATAACGGAATATCGCCGTGATCCGCCCGTGTGGCGCATCACTTTTGATGATCCGGAGGCGACACGGCTTTATATCTCGCCGGAGACGGGGCTGGTCACGGCCCGGCGCAACCGCATTTGGCGGATTTTCGATTTCTTCTGGATGCTGCACATTATGGATTACGATGGTCGCAGCGATTTCAACAATCCCTTGCTGAAGGTAACGGCCTTGAGCGCCTTGCTGTTCTCCTTCAGTGGGCTGGCCCTGGTGCTGATGCGTTTCTGGGCGGGCCGTTTCGGCGCGGATCTGCGGCTGTTGCTGAAGCGACGCGACCGCCGGCGGGCAGCGTCGTCACCGGGATGATGCCACCGAGCGGAGCGCCATACCGATCAAAATAGCACCGATCGCCAGAATGAGGCTGGGCGCCCAGACAGCCCACCAGGGCTCCGTCAGCAGGTCCGGCGCCTGACGGATCACGAAACGGGCATGGAAATAAAGAACGCCATGCAGAATGACGCCAAGCAATCCGAACAGGGACAAAGTCATGCCCAGTCTGATCAGGATGGCCATGGCCCGCATCCTCCACTCACGCCGGCGAACCCAAACGGCGAGAACCTGACGCCTTCACGGAGCCGCCATGCGGTTCATCCACTCCCGCTCCGTGAGGCGATGGGACCGCTCAAAAAGGGCGCTGTCGTGGCCATGGCTGCGCAGACGCAGGATATCCAGAATGTGACGTGGATCGGGAGCCATCAGACAACTGACCACCAGCTCATCGGCCAGGCGTGAGTCATGGGGCTGGTCGAAGTGACCCGCCTCGGCCTCACGAATGACGCCGCGGGCAAACCCATAGGTCAGGGCCATAAACAGCACCGAATTGACGCCCGCCGCGGCGAGATGCCCTGCCCCTGGCATCGCCATCAAGGCGCCCAGATGGGACTGGGTGCGTGCAACGTAGCCGCCCGCGCCCATGGCGACGGTGGAGCCGATGTCGAGGGCCATGGCGGGATCGATCCGAACCCCCGCAAGACCATTGAGGGCATGGGTCAGCGCCGCCCAGTTGCCCGCCAGAAGCGCCGCGTCCAGATTGAAGCTTAGGGCGCTTGGCCCGCCCAGATCGCCGGCCCTCGCGCAGGCGCAAGCCACCGTGTCGCGATAAATGAGACGGATCGCCATGGTCCCTCCCCCGCAGGATCCGCGCGGCGAAGACAGATGCCGCGCTCACGTGTCCACAGCATGATAGGCCGGCACAGGGCCCGTGGGAAACGCCCCGGCCCTAACCTGCAAAAGCGCCTCAACCGGCAAAATCGACCACGCGCAAGTTCACCGTGGCGACCGCGACAAGTCGCTCCCCATCCGCGTCGGGACCGACCACCTCCACCGAGGCGGTACAAAAGTTAACAGCATAAGCCGCAATGGCCCATGCCGGTTTTCATCCGGAGGTCCGTGCCCATTATTAAAAAAGGCGCCCGGTTCACACCGGGCGCCCATGTCTTTTTAACACCCGTTGGCGGGTGATCAGCCGGCGGCGACTTCGGCGGCCTCTTCCTCAAGTTCCTTGCCGGTGACCTGGTCCACGACCTTCATGGACAGGCGGACCTAGCCGCGATCGTCAAAGCC
>CAYYTT010000277.1:0-2653 GCA_964474635.1 uncultured Alphaproteobacteria bacterium
TTGCTCTGATCCGGCGCCATTAATGACACCTGGATCAGCATGGAACAATGCGTCCATTGCCATACGGCGGCTCGATGCTTGTTCGCATCCCCTGGGACCCACACAGAGCGAAAACAAAGACCGCACCATGGCGCCCTATTGGACCCGCATTCCCCTTGACCGCATGACCCGGCGCCAGTGGGAAGATCTGTGCGACGGATGCGCCAAGTGCTGCCTCGTCAAACTCATCGACGAGGACGACGAACGGGCCGCGCGGGCGGCTCACGGGCCCGATCCCACGGTTTACACCAGCGTTGCCTGCAAGCTGCTCGATCTCGAGACGTGCCAGTGCTCGCGCTACAAGGAACGTCTGCGTCTTGTCCCAGGCTGCGTGCGGCTGACGCCCGAGAGCCTGCCCCAGGTCGTCGATTGGCTTCCCGGAACCTGCGCCTACCGTCTCCTTTACGAGGGCAAGCCCCTGGCCTGGTGGCACCCCTTGGTCAGTGGTGATCGGGAAACGGTGCACCGGGCCGGCGTGTCCTTGCGCGGTCAGATGTGCAGCGAACGCGATGTGCCCGAGGAGGATCTCGAAGATTTCACAGTGCCCAGACGCCGGGTTGATCATCTGCCTTGAGGTGCCGGGCGAAAAGTTTTCAGGCCGGTCATGCGTCGATCTGCGCCTGGGCCGTACACCAGCATTTCAACTCATAATTGCAGTTGTATTTTAGGTTCTTCTTTTATTGACAGGCGAGTAATGTCTGTCCAATCATTAGGATAGGAAACCTAGCGTGCCGGCGACGGTCGTGGCCGGCAGGCCCGGGCCAGGGCGCGCGACCTGCGCCAGATCATCCGTTGTTGCGGACTCTGGGCTCTAGACTTTGGGCTCCAGACTTTGGGCCCCGTACTTTGGGCCCAATACTTTGGGCAAAGGATCTGGCCAGTGGGATAAGGGGCCGGCGCAATGATCCGCATGCCACAGAGCCCATAACAACAAGCCGAACGGCATCTGCACCGAAGCAGCCACAGGCGGTCCCGATGACCGTCAGACTTGGAGGGCGCGGGGTTGGTCGTACGGGAGACGTTGCGGGACGCGGCCAAAATGGCCGAGACCATCTACACCGCCTGCCCGGATGGGCGGACCGATGAGTTGCAGGCCCTGGCCCACGTGGCCGCAAATCGCTGGCGGGTCCATCGGTGCGTTTGCGACGGCGCCGGATCCTGCCACCCCTGGCGGGAGGGTGGGGACCGGCACAGGGGTGCCCTGCGCCCTGACCTGCGCGGCTATCTTCGGGTCCTGATGTTCTGCTACGACGCCCTGTGCCGGCCGGCCGATGACCCGACCCACGGGGCCCTCTCCTTTGAATGCCACCAGGATCACCGGACGAGCGATCCAAATCTGACGGCGACAGCCCTAATCGGGCGCTATCTTTTCCTGCGATAACGCGCCTGACGAAACGCTGACGATCGGTGGGCCTTCGTTATGCCCCCGCCTGGATCGTTGCCGCGTGCGAGCCCCTGTGCCACGCGGGTCTTCAACGACGCGGGCCTTGTGCGACGCGGATCAAGCGTCTTGCGCCCGGACCTGCCCCACCGATGTCGCCATGGCGTGCTGTCGTGCGGACGGCGCGGGGGGATGCTACACGCATGTCGTGCGCCCCCGGAGTTATTTGACCAAGGATGGGTTGGGGATCAAAAGAACGGGTTCTGTTTCGTGACTATCAAGTCACCAATTCACCTTATCCTTTTCAAATCGGTGGCCGTCGACCGGCACCGCCGTATGGGCCGGAGTAAGAAAGGGGCGAGGAATAATCATGTCGGACCAGGGAAAAAGCTTCGCCACGTTGCTCTATAAGCTGCTGATTGTCGAAGAAGTACAGAGCGTGAAGCAGGTCGCGGCGGCGCTCGGCATGAAAGAACAGTCGCTTTACAGCCGGCTTTATGGGCGCGTGCGTTTCAGCGTGGAGGAGAGCCGGGACATCCTGCGCATCCTGTCGGATGTGCGTGTGGCCGATTTCATGCTGGACGGGTCGGATTTCGTGGCCGTGTCCCGCTCCGAAGAGCATGCCTCCGAGGGCGAGGGCGTGCGCAACCAGGCCTCCTCGACCCTCTTTGACGTCACGGATCTCATGCGAGAAGTCGAGGTGTCCCTGTCCGATGACGGCCGGATCGACCACCGCGAAAAGGTGAAAATCGAGGAGCGCCTCCTGGAGGCCGAACGCTCCCTCACGGCCTTGCGCAAGACCGTGAAGGGGCTTTAGCGCCCGATCCGGCAACCCGTTCAGACAGCGTTCAGCCGGCCGATGGGAGGCTGCGTCCACGGGGCGTGCCGCCTGCCTTGCCTTCGTCTGGGCGTGGGTGCGGCGAACAAGTAGGGTGGGGTCATGAGGAGTTCCCGCCAAAGACGCGGTGCCGCGCTACTTGGCGCCGCGATGATCACGGCGTGCCTGGTTCTGGGCGCGGCGCCCGGCACGGCGCAGCCCGCCGACAAGGACCATGACCGGGTCTTCAAGGATGTGCGCCGGGGCGATGTGGTTCGGATGCGGGCCATTATCCGGCGCATACGCCGGCGCTATCCCGGACAGGTGGTTGACGCGGAGTATGTGGAGGACAAGGGCTTGTTCCGCGTCCTCTGGCAGACCGTCAATGGCGAGATCTACACCATCATGGTCAATGC
>CAYYTT010000278.1:0-2603 GCA_964474635.1 uncultured Alphaproteobacteria bacterium
GCGCCGATCCGGGCATCCAGTTCCACACCACCATCAATGACTGGCACACCTGCCCGGCGGCTGGTGAGATTCGGGCCTCTAATCCGTGCTCGGAATATATGTTCCTGGACAACACGGCCTGCAACCTGGCGTCCCTGAACCTGATGAACTTCCGGGACGAGGCCGGCACCTTTGACGTGGATGCCTTCGCCCACGCCGTGCGGCTGTGGACGCTGACGCTGGAAATCTCCGTCATGATGGCGCAGTTCCCGTCCAAGGAAATTGCCCAGCTGTCCCATGATTACCGGACCTTGGGCCTGGGCTTTGCCAATCTGGGCGGCCTGCTGATGGCCATGGGCTATTCCTATGACAGCCGGGAGGGCCGGGCCATTGCCGGGGCCGTCAGCGCCCTGATGACCGGCGCGGCCTATGCCACATCGGCGGACATGGCGCGGGAACTGGAGCCCTTTGCCCATTTCTGGGTCAATGACGACGATATGCTGCGGGTCATCCGGAACCACCGCCGGGCTGCCTACGGTGAGACGGCGGAGTATGAAGATCTGCACACCCTGCCCGTGCCCCTCGATGCCGAGGCCTGCCCCATCAAGGGCCTGGTGGACGCGGCCCGCACGGCCTGGGACCGGCCGCGCGATACGGGCCGCGAACACGGCTTCCGCAATGCCCAGGCGACGGTGATCGCGCCCACCGGCACCATCGGCCTCGTGATGGATTGCGACACCACGGGCATCGAGCCGGACTTTGCCCTGGTGAAGTTCAAGAAGCTGGCCGGCGGCGGCTATTTCAAGATCATCAACCGGACGGTTCCGGAGGCCCTGAGGGCCCTCGGCTATGCGCCCGCCGAGGTCGAGGCCATGGTGCGCTATGCGGTGGGCCACGGTACCCTGAAGGATGCTCCGGGCATTGATCATAAGGCCCTGCGCCGGGAAGGCTTCACCGACGAGGCCATCGCGGCCGTCGAGGGCGCCCTGGAGACCGCCTTCGACATCCGCTTCGCCTTCAACATATACTCCTTGGGCGAAGCATTCTGCACGGAGGTTCTCAAGCTCGATCCCGTCGCGCTCGAGGATCTGTCCTTCGACATGCTCTCCGCGCTCGGCTTTGGCAAGGCGGAGATCGAGAAGGCCAATCTCCATGTCTGCGGCGCGATGACCCTTGAGGGCGCCCCGGGCCTGAAGGACGAGCATTTGCCCGTCTTCGACTGCGCAACGCCCTGCGGGCGCATCGGCAAGCGGTCTTTGTCCGTGGAAAGCCATATCCGCATGATGGCCGCGGCCCAGCCCTTTATTTCTGGCGCCATTTCCAAGACGATCAACATGCCGGGCTCCGCGTCCATGCAGGATTGCGCGGATGCCTACATGCTGTCCTGGAAGCTTGGCCTGAAGGCCAATGCGCTCTACCGGGATGGCTCGAAGCTCAGCCAGCCCCTGTCCAGCACATTGTTGGAGGAAGAGGAGGCCGAGGAGCCCCTGGCCGAAGCGGCCTCCGCCGAGAAGCCGGCCGCGGCCCGGGCGCAGGTGGTCACGGAACGGATTGTCGAGAAAATTGTCGAGCGCCGGGTGGCGGATCGCCGCCGCCTGCCAGATCGGCGAAAGGGCTACATCCAGAAAGCCGTTGTGGGCGGACACAAGGTCTATCTGCATACGGGCGAGTATGAAGACGGCTCCGTCGGCGAGATCTTTGTGGACATGCACAAGGAAGGCGCCGCGTTCCGCTCCCTGATGAACAATTTCGCGATCGCCGTCTCCATCGGCCTGCAATATGGCGTGCCGCTGGAGGAATATGTGGACGCCTTCATCTTCACCCGGTTTGAGCCCAATGGCCTTGTGCAGGGCAATGACCGGATTAAAAACTCCACCTCCCTGGTGGACTACATCTTCCGGGAGCTGGCGGTGTCCTATCTGGGCCGGCACGACCTTGCCCATGTTCCGGAAGCGGGCGATAACCTGCCCCTGGGCGAGGGCGTCTCGGGCGATGCCTTGCCGCCGGAGACGGCCGTGGAGGATCTGCAGGACGTGATCCAGCAATTCGCCTCCTCGGGCTACACGCGCGGTCTTGCCAATGTGCAACACCTGAAGGTGATCGCCGGCGGAGGCGCGGAAGAGCCGGTGGCCATTGAGGCCAGCGTTGAGGCCGAAACGACCGCCTTTGCGGCCGGTGAGGCCGGCGGCGGCGTGCAGGTTCTGCAAAGCCAGATCGCCCGCACCATGACGGTCGAGGCCGGCGGGGGTAACAACTCAAGAGCCCGCCAGGTGGCCGAGGCCCGCATGCTTGGCTATGAAGGCGACCCCTGCCCGTCCTTCGGTCACATGACCCTGGTACGCAACGGCACATGCATGAAATGCGACACCTGCGGGTCAACGACGGGCTGTAGCTGAACCTCACGCCGGTTCTCGGACCCCGGACAAAGGGCGGCGCTTCGGCGGCGCCCTTTTTTCATCCGCACACCCTGTCATCGCGAGCCCTTGGGGCATACCCCAAAGCGGGGCTGGGTATCCACCCAGTCGCGCAATGTGGTCTCGCACTGCACACTGATCAAGTCCGGCGCCGTGTCCCCGTCATCGCGAGCCCTTGGCGAAGCGATCCAGGGCCACGCACGCCGTACC
>CAYYTT010000279.1:0-2588 GCA_964474635.1 uncultured Alphaproteobacteria bacterium
CGTTCGCAGCGCGCAGGCCAGGGCCAGCTCGCAGCCGCCGCCGAGCGCGAAGCCCGCGACCGCCGCAATGCGCGGCGTGCGCAGGGCGGCAAACCCGTCCCAGCCCGCAAAGAAGTCCTCATGGAACATGTCCATGTAACTTTTGGGCTGCATCTCTTTGATATCGGCCCCGGCGGCGAAGGCCCGATCGGACCCGGCGATCACAAAACAGCCCACCTCCGGATCCCGGTCCAGCGGACGCAGGGCCTCCACCATCTCGGTCATCACCTGGCTGTTCAGGGCATTGAGCGCCTGCGGCCGGTTGAGGCGCACCGTCACGACCCGCCCGTCCCGTTCAATCAGTAGTGTCTCAGGCATCGCCACTCCCTTTCGATTATGTCGTTGCGCTCGCGCGGGGCGTTTCAATTCATGCGCGGGACAAGGTGCCTTATGCGCTGGACCCAGGGCCTCATGGGCTGGACCCAAGGCCTCATGGGCGGCGCCGAAAAGCACCGGCTTTCCAGCATTGCGGGGGAGATTACGTCGAAGGGGGACCGTCCGTCGAGGGTGCTTTGCCAGCGCGGATTTACGCGCCTCTCACCCCTCGGCCCGAGCGTCTCACGCGGGCGCTGTCTGCCGCCCGGTCATTTCCATGCTGATTATACTATGCATGTCTCCAGCGCCGCCCTGTCGACGACACTGTTTTCGGGTCAAACGAATTTTGAAAAAAAAGTTCCGTGCGGTTTCACCCCCTTAAGTGGGGACTTAACCCTGGTCGTCACGCGGCAAGGCCCGGCTCGGCCGCGTCCTCACCCCGCTCAATACGGGCAATCTGACGTTCCAGATCCCTGGCGCGGCGCGCCTCTCGCGCCGCCAAACGCCGCCATTTCCATTGGGCAAGCCAAACGGTCAGCGCGCCAAGCACGAGACCGACCAGCAGGCAGGCAAACATCACGATAAACAGGGGCAAATCAAAGCGGATCGCGGGATTGACGTCCGAAAACGGATCAAGTTGGACCGTTACGGCGCCTCGGTTCGACACCGCCACGGCAACCGCGACAATGCTCAGAACCAGGAACGTCATCCAGCGAATCAGCTTCACGACTTGGGCCCTCTAGGCGTCTTCGTGTTCCAGCACGCGCGCCCTGTGCGTTCCGCCCGCAGCCATGCCGGGCCGGGCCGTGGCGCCATCCGGCTGGGACCGATTCGGCTCGGGCGGCACGGGTGTCTCACCGCCTTCCCCGTTCAAGCGATCCCGCAATTCCTTGCCGGCGCGGAAGAACGGCACGACCTTCGCGTCCACGTCGACAGGATCGCCGGTGCGCGGATTGCGACCGGTGCGGGCATCGCGCTGTTTCACGGTGAACGCGCCGAAGCCTCGGATCTCCACCCGTTCACCACGCGCCAAAGCCTGCGTGATTTCCGCGAAGATCCGATTAACTGCGCGCTCGATATCCCGGTGATAGAGGTTTGGGTAGGCCCGGGCCAGCCTCTCGACCAATTCCGATTTGATCATCGTCCTACACGATGCTCGGCGACAAAAAACGCGTCGCCGTGTTGGTCATCCCCCAATTTCAGGAGCTTGCCAGCCGCCGAAATACCCGTCAACCCAGAGAGTTGACCTTCTTTCGAATGCAATCGGATCTCCCGCGCCGGTCCGTTTCGCCGTGGCACACGGACAGTGTACCCAAACGCGAAAGGCGGGCCACGGGGCCCGCCTAAAGCGTCGATCACCCAAGGGCCAAGTCAGCCCAATCAGGCGTCGGACTTGGTCTCTTCTTCCTCGCCGCCAGTACCCTCGGCCTCGGTCTCGGTCTCGCCAGCACCGTCCGCGCTCTCGGCGGAGGGGGCCTCGTCCTCATCGTCCTGGCCCGCCTTGCTCAAGGCAGCACCCAGAATGTCGCCGAGGGACGCGCCGCTGTCGGTTGACCCGAACTGGGCCACGGCTTCTTTCTCCTCGGAGATTTCCAGAGCCTTGATGGATAGCTGCACGGATCGGGACGCCTTGTCGATGCGGGTGACCATGGCGTCGACCTTGTCTCCGACGGCGAAGCGCTCGGGCCGCTGCTCGGAGCGTTCCCGGGACAAATCGTTGCGCCGGATGAAGGCGCGCATGCCCTCTTCGCCCACGGTGACTTCGATGCCGCCATCCTGCACTTCCGTAACCGTGGAGGTAACGATGGAGCCCTTGCGCAGGTCGCCCAGCGACTCAAGCGGGTCTTCGCCCAGTTGCTTAATGCCAAGGCTGATCCGCTCTTTTTCCGCATCCACATCAAGGACCACGGCAGCGACGTAGTCGCCCTTGTTGTATTCCTTGATGACGTCCTCGCCGGGACGGTTCCAGTCGAGATCGGACAGGTGCACCATGCCGTCCACGTCGCCCTCAAGGCCGATGAACAGACCGAACTCGGTGATGTTCTTGACTTCGCCTTCGATACGCGTGCCGGAGGGGAAGCGCTCGGAGAAGGCCGCCCACGGATTTTGCATGCACTGCTTGAGGCCAAGCGAAATCCGCCGCTTGTGCGGGTCGACCTCAAGCACCATGACCTCCACTTCCTGGGAGGTGGAGACGATCTTGCCCGGATGGACGTTCTTCTTGACCCAGGACA